>JBAQEU010000047.1:0-6345 GCA_049286905.1 Minisyncoccia bacterium | reverse complement strand
GTCTTTTCATTTTGTGCCCTCGAGCACGTCCGGGGGACGTGCGGCGAGGAATCGAAGACCTTGTGAGCAGATTTTGCGAGTGCTCGGAGCAAAATCTCCACAAGGTGTACTGAAGCTGTAAGCTTCGATACATGTAATCATGGTCCTCGCGAATTCGTATTTTCAGGTACCATATAAAAACGCCCTTGTATGTAGGCATACTCGGGCTCGTTCGGAGAATTCGCCTACACGAGGACGTGCAGTCGCATCTCCTCACTTTGCCCTTGTCGTTCAATGGATAGGATATCTCCCTCCGAAGGAGGTGATGCAGGTTCGATTCCTGCCAGGGGCACTTTAGAAACGAAAAACCCGCATAAGCGGGTTTTTCGTTTTACTTATGCCTTCGCCTTCTTGATTGCGAGAGCAATCCGGGACTTCTTGCGAGCCGCAGTATTCGCCTTTATGACCCCGCGCTTCTTTGCTTTATCGATAGTAGCGTAGGCCTGTGAAAGCATCTTCTCTGCCCCCGCGACATCCTTGGCGGTAAGCGTCTTCATGAGCGACTTGGTCGTATCCTTCATCGCGTCCTTGCGGCGCAGGTTGAATACGTGCTTCTTCGCCGACGAGCGGATCGCTTTCTTTGCTGAACTGGTGATAGCCATATGTCTCCTATATATACGCTATCTCCCGTTCTCTGGCAAATGGTAGTACCATACGAGCATGATCCGACAGATACGCGGCGAAGTTCTTTCGGTCGGCCCCACAAGCGCCGTCATCGAGGTGGCGGGATTCGGTATCGAGGTGAAAATGAGCGCTCCTGAAACTCTTATAGCCGGGAGTGAGGCGTCGCTCGCGACTCATCTCGTGCTCAAACAAGACGGCCTTGAGCTCTACGGCTTCCCTGACGTCGCTGATAGAGACTTTTTCGAGCTCGTTCTCACGGTCTCAGGAGTCGGACCAAAGACGGCCCTGAGTGTGCTCCGCCGCGCATCGCGTGAGTCGCTCGAAGGCGCTATCAGCAAGCGCGATCTCACCTACCTCACGAAAGTCGTCGGGCTCGGCAAAAAGAGCGCGGAAAAGATGCTCGTCGAGCTCACCGATAAAGTCGGCCCGCGCGCGCACGACGACGCAGACGGCGAAGTATTCGATACGCTCGTCGCACTCGGCTATACTGAACGAGAGGCACGCAAAGCACTTCAGAATGTCCCTGCGACTATCAGCGGGAAAGAAGCGCGACTCAAAGCGGCGCTCTCTGCTAGCTAACCCTATGTACGAAATCATCAACCGTATCGTCCGAATACTGAAAAAAATTATCCCCGAATCTGTCGTCCGTCTATTTCGGCCGCTCTACCACCGGGCACTTTCGTTCCTCATGGCGCTTGCCTACGGCTTCCCTGCTCGGAAGCTTATCGTCTTCGGAGTTACGGGCACAAAAGGCAAATCGACGACTGCCGAGATGCTCTTCTCAATCCTGCGCACCGAGGGGCACAAGACAGCCCTCCTCTCTACTATCCGCTTCGCAATCGGGGACGAGTCTGAACCGAACCTGTACAAGATGACCCTCCAGGGCCGCGGATTCGCACAGGCCTTCATGCGCAAAGCGCTTGATGCAGGGTGCTCACACATCATCATCGAAATCACTTCTGAAAGCGTTCTTCAGTATCGGCACTGGTTCCTCGATCTCGATGGACTCATTGTGACAAATATCCAACGCGAGCATATCGAAAGCCACGGTTCATTTGAGAAGTATGTCGCGGCCAAGCGCACCATCGTTGATGCGCTTGCGAACTCACCGAAGAGAGAGCGCGTCCTTGTCTCCAATAGAGACATCCCCGAGAGCCGCGAATTCCTCTCTGCACGCGTCTCAAGAGCAGTCGGGTTTAGCGAGAGCGAGCTCGACCACCTTTTGTCGGATGACCACAGCGTCAGCTTTGACTACAACAAGAAACACTTCTCACTCCCTATTCCTGGCACATTCAATGCACTGAACGCTCTTGCCGCCGCAAAACTCTGCGAGAGATTCGGTATCCACATCGCGACTTCAGCGAGAGCGCTCTCCACTCTTCCGGTAGTGCGCGGACGCGTCGAGCGCATTGAGGAAGGACAAGATTTCATCGCTATCGTCGACTACGCGCACACGACAGACTCGCTCCGCGCGCTCTACGGCGCTTTCCCGACACAACAGAAAATCTGCGTGCTTGGAAACACCGGCGGCGGACGCGATACGTGGAAGCGACCGGAGATGGGAAGAATCGCTGACGAGACCTGCACCAAAGTCATCCTCACCAACGAAGACCCGTATGATGAAGACCCTCAAGCTATCATTGATGCTATGAAAGAAGGGATGCAACGCGCCCCGGAGGTCATCCTCGATCGACGAGAAGCAATACGTGCCGCGCTTATGGCGGCACACACAGGCGATGTTGTCCTTATCTCCGGCAAAGGCACCGACCCCTTCATTATGGGCGCGCGCGGTTCGAGGCTCCCCTGGAACGATGCAGAGGTTGTCCGCGAAGAGCTCCGACGACTTCATTCGGAAGTTTGATACTATATCCCTATGGATGACATGCACGACGCGTGGTTCTTTATAGGGATTTTCGTCTTCATATTCATCATATGGGTTGCCACCGGCGGTCCCAACCACCCGCTCGCTTTCACAGGGCCATCCCTTTCCGTGCCGCGTCCGCTTGGGACCGGAACCTACCTTTCGTTTCCGCGTTCGCCATTTGGCATCGGCGGTACGAACATATCTCTACCAGGATCCTCAAATGGCGGTGGCGCGATAGGCGGCGGAGAATCGGTTCCTTCTCTCGTGGGCGGCATGACGTTTGGAGAAGCCTCGCCCTATCGCGGCATCGTCTCGCTGAATCACTATGTCTCGAGTGCTGGTGCGGCAGATCCACGGAATGAATATCTCGAGCTCAGTATCTCTCAGAATGCGAGTGTGCCTGTCGACATCACCGGGTGGACACTCCAGAGCGACGCCACAGGAAATGCAATCACTATCCCACGAGGAACTGAGGTGCCGACCTCAGGCACGGTAAACGCCGTACAAAACATTGTGCTCACTGCCGGAACGCGAGCCATGCTCATATCAGGTCAATCGCCTATCGGTGGGTCTTTCCGCGAGAACAAGTGCATCGGCTACTTCAGCAGTTTCCAGAAGTTCTCTCCGAGCCTCCCCCAGAACTGCCCCACCCCTTCTGACGAGCTCGTTTCGAATTATGGTGCGGGCTACATACGGGACGCGACATGCATTGACTACGTCAACAAACTTTCTCGTTGCCAGGTCGCGCTTACGCCGCCAGTTACGCTCTCGGGCACCTGCCAGAGCTTCTTGGTGAAGTACCTCAACTACAACGGCTGTGTCGAGGCACATCAGAAAGATGCTGATTTTGCGGGAAATACGTGGCGCGTACACCTCGGCCGTTCCAACTCAATGTGGCGCACTCAGCATGAGATTGTGAAATTGCTCGATAGGGACGGCAAAACAGTCGACGCATTCAGCTACTAGCTTTTAAATGATGTGATTGCTTGTTTAAGCAATTCCCTTTTCTCCATATGTTTTTTCCAGCGGCTGTTTGAACGATTTCCATTCATGAAGACTCCTGACGAGAAATTAATCTCTCGTTCAAATCGCATTAGATTTTCTTTTCCTACTATCACTACTTCATTCGGCAAAATAACTTTGGATTCAATATCGAAATCTTGTAAGAGAGCTTGAACAAGAGAGAGTATCTTTGTGTCTTTTTGGTACCCACGAATACTTCGTTTGCCTTCTTTTGGTCGATAATCTATACACCCTTCGTCATCAAAAAAAGCCCGTATGAATTCTCGTTTTAATTCGTTAGGCATTTTTTTAATATGCTGTAACAACTCCTTAGATTTTTTATGAAGATACGCCCCGAGAGCAACATTGTTATAGGTGACCCGATATACGCCAGTCAACTTGTTCTGATACCGACTCGGCTCGAAGTCATACCACTTCCGCATAAGTCGTTCAACTCGCTCGAGGAGAGCAAGACTCCTGTTGTTATAGGCACATCTTGTTCGTGCTATTTCTCCGTCAAAAAGCAAGTGAGCAACAAGAAGCACTGTATCGACAGACCAGGCATCAAAAACGCGAAACGCGCGTACGCTCTTCCCTTTTCGAGCAAGGGCAAATCTCCTAATCCGTTTTCCAGAAGCTTTCCTGATTTCCTCCAAACGTTTCTCGCTCAGAGGGATATCTTTAATATGAGTATAAATAGAGCTTTTTGCTCTTCCGGTCATTTTCATAATTTGAACAATGCTATAGCCCTTCTTTCGAAGAGCTATGCACTGTTCTTTGAAAGAGATGTTCATGTGCGCCCGGCAGGCTTCGATCCTGCGACCTTCTCGTTAAAAGCGAGCTGCTCTACCGGCTGAGCTACGGGCGCGTATATTTTCTCATCGCACAGTATCATTTCTCACGTATTTCGACGACTCCCTTTATATACTACCATACGCAGGTTCGTAATGCCGAAAATGTGTGGAAAATGTTACTGTCTGAAGACATATGAATCTCGACTGGCACACCGTACTCGGCACAACAGCCAGCGTTGTCATGCTCGTTTTGATAGTCCCGTATGTGCGGAGCATTCTACGAGAATCCACCAAACCAAGCCCTGTCTCTTGGTTCGGCTGGATGCTTTTATATGTAATTGCTGCGGCCGCCCAAGCCTCAAAAGGAATTGACTGGTCTCTTGCGATTTCCATTATCGGGATAGTCTCTACAAGCATCGTTTTAATCGTCGCACTGCGTACGGGTAATGTGGTGTGGACTCGTGCAGATCGGTTTTGCATAGCGACAGCGGTTCTGGCTATAGTCCTTTGGGCAATCACCAAAGAGCCGTTAACAGCTCTCATTCTGGGTCTCGTCGCTGACCTCGCAGTGAGCATCCCTACTATCTACAAGACCTACCTCGAGCCCTCCTCTGAGCCATGGCTCTTATGGGTCATATACACCACAGCCGTATTCTCAAGCATCGTCGCAACCCGCGACCTCACCATCTACAACCTCCTTTCGCCTCTCTACAGCCTTTTTGTCGACATACTTATCACGCTCGCGGCGCTTCGCATATTCTGGGGGATGAAGAGTAAATAACAATCTACAGAACCTCTATCAAAAGCGGCGAGTGGTCTGAGACTTCGTCAGGTAGGATCTCAAACAAGTGTTTGAGATTACGATCTTTGTATATAAAATCTTCCCTGCAGGTAATTCTCTATGACTTCAAAACTGGGGAAGTAACGAGGGGACGGTAGCTTCGTGAGATCGAACCACCCCCATTCAGTAATCTCATCAGGTTCCATGACTTTTGCTTCCCCCGACCATTCACGTGCAACTAAGCCGACCGTCAGAAAATGAGCGTGCTCATTCTTGCAGTTGTGCACAGAGATGACTTCTGGGTGTTTGACGGTAATACCCGTCTCTTCTTTAACCTCTCGGATTGCCCCTTCTTCGATAGACTCTCCCCACTCAAGCTTCCCGCCCGGCAAGCACCACTCTCCGGAACTGCGAAATGCCGAGTCAGCCTTGTCCGGGTCAGGGTGACGTAACCCAAGAAGGATCTTTCCATCTTTTTGGAGGATTACCCCGAACCCCGTTCCGACTCTTTTCTTTTCTTCAGACATAATCAGAATTAAATAGATAACGCGAACTTTTCGAGCGCCAAACCAAGTCCGAGACCGCCGCGACGGGAGGTTTGGAGGAGAATAATTAAATCCAGAGAGAGCCGGCGGTCGCGCATATCGCGCGCCTTCCAATGGAGAAGGCCGTGGAGCATCTCGGGCGCGTCGCCCGCGCGGAGCGCGCGGTTAATTTCCAGCCAGAGCTTCGCGCGCGAGCGGCCAGCGAGCGCGTTTACAAGATTCGCGTTGAACCCGCGCTTGTCTTCAGACGCGGCTTTTTTGTCGTACTTGTATTCCATCTTCGCTTTCGCAGCGATTTTTTTTGCCTTCGCCGCTACGAGTTTAGGCGCGAGGATGATGATTGCGTTGTCAGAAGCGGCGAGCCGGTCCAGATGGTCTTCAAGAATGCCCGATGAGCTTTCCTCTTGAAACGGGTCGTCAATAAGTATCAAAAGTCTCTTCACGAAGAGCCCGCCAGACTGCGCGGCGTCTTCTAGCGCTCCCTCGGTGAGCTCTTCCCGCGCGAGGCGCACGTACGCGAGGTTCGACTCCTTGGCGCGCGCCTTCGCGACCCATTCAAACGCCTTCGCGCGCGCCTTTTCTTCATCAGAGCCATGGAATAAATAAATCATACGGTGTGCATCGCTCCCCAGTCCGGACCGGATTTCATTGAAACTGTAATAGGCACGCCGTGCGTTTCTTTCATAGGCAAGACAG
>JBAQEU010000046.1:0-20494 GCA_049286905.1 Minisyncoccia bacterium | reverse complement strand
ACACCCCAGGACACATCGACTTCACTGCCGAAGTGAAGCGCTCCATGCGCGTGCTCGACGGTGCAATCGTCGTGTTCGACGGCGTGGCCGGCGTCGAACCGCAGTCCGAGACCAACTGGCGCTACGCCGACGAGGCGAAGGTGCCGCGCGTCTGTTTCATCAACAAGCTCGACCGTACCGGAGCATCATTTGAGAGCTCATACGCAAGCATCCTCGACCGACTCTCGCCGAAGGCCATCCGCATGCAGATTCCTGTCGGCGAAGAAGAGAAGCACGAGGGCGCAGTCGACCTGCTCACTATGAAGGCCTACTCCTACTCGGGGAACATGGGCGATGAAGTTATCCAGGGCGAGATTCCAGCGCATCTTCTCGAAGATGCTAAGAAGTACCGTGCCGCTCTTATCGAACGCATCGTCGAGCAGGACGACGCCGCTATGAGCGCCTACCTCGAAGGCAAGGAGCCATCAGTCGAAGAGTTGAACAAGATTCTCCGCAAGGCCGTCATCAACAACGAGATTTTCCCGGTGTACTGCGGTAGTGCACTCAAGAATAAGGGCGTCCAGCTCGTGCTCGACGCAGTCGTCGACTATCTCCCGTCCCCACTCGACTTGAAGCCTGTTACGGGTACGAACCCGAAGACCGGTGAGCCGGTAGAGCGCCATGCAAACGACGACGAGCCGTTCACAGCGCTCGCCTTCAAGCTCCAGACGGACCCATTCGTGGGCGCACTTACGTTCTTCCGCGTCTATTCAGGCACGCTCACTGCTGGGTCATACGTCTATAACTCATCAACCGGCACCAAGGAACGCGTCGGCCGTATCGTCCGCCTCCAGGCAGACAAACGCGAAGAAGTCGAGAAGGTGTTTACTGGTGAAATCGCCGCCGCCGTGGGTCTCAAAGACACCAAGACCTCGCACACGCTCTGCGACGAAGAGAATCCGATAGTGCTTGAGGAGATCAAGTTCCCAGAGCCGGTGGTGTCGCTGCGCATCGAACCGAAGACCAAAGCCGACCAGGAGAAGATGGGTGTCGCGCTCCGCAAGCTCTCAGACGAGGACCCGACCTTCCGCATCAAGACCGACGAAGAGACCAATGAGACTATCATTTCCGGCATGGGCGAACTCCACCTCGAGATTCTCGTCGACCGCATGAAGCGCGAGTTCAACGTTGTTGCTGATGTGGGGAAGCCGCAGGTGGCGTACCGCGAGACGATTCTCGGCTCTTCGGAGGCAGAAGGGAAGTACATCAAGCAGACCGGCGGTAAGGGTCAGTACGGTCACGTGAAGATCCGCATGAAGAAGATGGAACCGGTTGATCCGGAGGCGAAGGTGGCGAAAAACGTCACCCGCGAAGACCATTTCGAGTTCATCAACAACATCAAGGGAGGTGCTATTCCTCAGGAATTCATCGGTCCTGTCGAGAAGGGTATGCGCGAAGCGATGACTCGCGGCGTGCTCGCAGGCTTCCCGATGGTGGACATCTCTATCGACCTGTACGACGGTTCCTACCACGATGTGGACTCCTCAGAAATCGCGTACAAGATTGCCGCATCCATGGCGTTCCAAGAGGCAGCATCTCGCGCGAAGGCAGTCATCCTCGAACCTATCATGCGTGTCGAAGTCGTCATCCCAGATAAGTTCATGGGTGACATCACGGGCTCGCTCTCAGGCAAGCGCGGACAGATCGAGGGCATGGAGGATCGCGGCATGAACAAAGCAGTCCACGCCAAGGTTCCGCTCTCTGAGATGTTCGGTTACACCACGACTCTTCGCTCGATGACCGAAGGTCGCGGCAACATGACTATGGAATTCGATCATTACGATGTCGTGCCGACAAACGTCGCGGCAGACATCATCGCGTCTCGCAAATAAGTTTCTTACTAGGAAAAAACGTCGTGGCTCCGGCCGCGGCGTTTTTCCTTTTCTGTACCTATACTGCCCAGTTGCATTTCTCTACGCGCTCTCGTATAGTCTCTATAACGCATCTTGGCGTCGCTCTTTGGCTTGTCTGCTTTTCTGTAATCAGCTGGCCGGAGCTTTTTCCGACTCGCTTGCCCGCCTCGGGAGGGCGTCGGATTTAATTCGTGATTTATTATCTAGATTAACCGATCTACTATGGCAGAATTCAATCGAAGCAAGCCGCACTTGAACGTAGGCACCATCGGCCACGTTGACCACGGCAAGACGACACTCACCGCAGGTATCCTCAATGTTCTCTCGATGCTCACCGCCGAGGGCTATTCAGCTCGCGTCGAAGGCGTCGACAACATCGACTCCGCACCGGAGGAAAAGGCGCGCGGTATCACTATTGCGCTCCATCACTCGGAGTACGAGTCCCCGAACCGTCACTACGCGCACATCGATGCGCCTGGTCACGCTGACTACATCAAGAACATGATTACTGGTGCCGCCCAGATGGACGGTGCAGTCCTCGTGGTTGCCGCAACTGACGGCGTGATGCCTCAGACTCGCGAGCACATCCTCCTCGCAAAGCAGGTGGGTCTTAAGAAACTCATCGTCTTCCTCAACAAGGTAGACATGGTGGACGAACCGGATCTCATCGACCTCGTCGAAGAGGAAATCCGCGAGCTCCTCACCAAGCAGGGGTACGATGGCGCCGCTACGCCGATTATCCGCGGTTCGGGCCTCAAGGCTCTCGAAGCCAAGGATGTTTCGGACGAGTGGGCACAGAAAGTGAAGGGTCTCGTCGACACGATGGACACCTACTTCGACATGCCGGAGCGCGAAGTGAACAAGCCGTTCCTTATGCCGATTGAGGACATCTTCTCGATCGAAGGTCGCGGCACCGTGGTTACTGGCCGCATCGAGCGCGGTGTGGTCAAGGTGGGAGAGGAAGTCGAGATTATCGGCATCAAGCCGACGATGAAGACGACCGTTACCGGCATCGAAATGTTCAACAAGCAGCTCGCGCAAGGTGAGGCAGGCGACAACGCCGGCATTCTCCTCCGCGGTACCAAGAAGGAAGATGTGCATCGCGGACAGGTCCTCGCGAAGACGGGCTCGGTCACGCCGCACACTGACTTCGAAGCTGAGGTGTACATCCTCGGTAAGGACGAAGGTGGTCGCCACACGCCGTTCTTCTCGGGCTACAAGCCTCAGTTCTACATCCGCACGACGGACGTAACCGGCGAAGTCACCCTTCCGGAAGGAAAGGAGATGGTTATGCCGGGCGACACCGTTACCTTCAAGGTCAAACTCACGGCCCCAGTCGCTCTCGAGGAGCAGCAGCACTTCGCTATTCGCGAAGGCGGCAAGACCGTCGGTGCCGGCGTTGTGACGAAGATTACGGCGTAAGCCCAGAGTTGAATCGATACTCATATGGAACCAACGACGGAGACAAAGCCTAAAGCAAAGCGTGTTTCAAAGAAGGCGGCTGCGGCTACCCCGGTGGAGCACAAGCTCCGGATCCGCGTCCGCGCCTATGAGCACAAGATTCTTGATCTCTCAGTGAAGCAGATCATGGACACCGCCGCACGCTTTGATGCAGTCGTTGTCGGCCCAGTGCCGCTCCCGACTGAGATCAAGCGCTGGACGGTGAACCGCTCGACCTTCGTCCACAAGGACGCAAGAGAGCAGTTCGAAATGCGTATCCACAAGCGCCTCATCGACATCCTCAATCCCTCGCCGAAGGTTATTGAGGCCCTCACGAACCTCAATCTCCCCTCGGGAGTGACGATCGACGTCAAGATGGTCTAACAATCGCCACAAGATTGTACGAACAACCGCCCGCAAGGGCGGTTGTTTGTTTTACTGGTACAATATCGAAATCATGGCTTTTTCAGCAAACTATAAAATCAAGGAAGAAGATATAAGGAAATTGGAATTAATTTCTCGTACAGATGGCTATTTACAGATATTGCGCATGAATCCTGATTGGGCCTCCCTTCTTGAAGGACGAGCGCGTCTCATGGAAGCCGTTAGTTCCATTGGTATAGAAGGGACGGTCGTTAGTCTTGATCAAGCCAAAGCTATAACTGTTGGTGCAAAAGATGTTTTGGTTGGCGAAAAGGAAAGAAGAGAGTTTGTAGGATATTACGAATCTCTGGAGTATATAAAAAATAATGGGAATGTATTAGATGGAGGTAGTGGTGGGCGTTTCTTTTCGCCTCGGAAAATTGGCGAGTATCAATACAGCAATCCAGTTTAGCCACGCACCTAGAAACGCCCACAGCAGCCCTGACCGACCTTGAAACCGAGCGCCTCGGTAGCAAATGTAGATAGTCCCAACCCAGAACAAGAATACGGATGTAAGTGCCACTGGTTTGACTGAACTTGCAATCATAACCACAATCACAACAGCGATAAGCAACCACACATAGACTGTTCCGGGCGTTTCTTCCGCACGTTTATTCAAGCTAGCGAGCCATTTCATATTCCTCCTGAGTATAGTTCGTATCGCAGTTACGGCAATGGTAGATGAACTCTGTGTGCGTTATCTCTCCACCCTTGATGTCTGGACCGCCCGTGAACTTGTCGAGGGTCTTTTGACCACAATTCGGGCATACGAGCGTGTCGCCCGTCCACTTGTCTTTGAGTGCACCCATCGGCTCTCCTGTCATAGGTGCATTATAACATACGTGTTTTACAGCGATTCCCACAAATCGGGCTGATAGGTCTGACCCGTCATTTTCGCGAAGTTGTTTTCGTATTTCTGTTTACTCGATGACACCTTCAACGCGGCGACGACCTGCCATACCTGCGCCCTGAGCGACGGCAAACCGATTTTCTCGCTCGTTAGTTGATGATGGCGGTTCTTGCGATATCCCTTTTCAGTCTTTGGATTCTTCTCATCTAAGAGTTTGAGGACCTCGCCTTTTTCTAGGGGGTCGTAGATGTACTTGCGAATGAACTTAGCATAATACTGGGGGCGATTGCGAGATGTCGTCGGCTGATTCCCGTAGATGCGGTCCATCTGATAAAAAAGTTCATCGGGGAACTCCTTTGACCATTTCCTGACTTCTTCGCTGAGATAACTCTCAACGAGCATACGGAATGCTTCGGGATGCTTGAACTTTTCATAGCCGAGCTGTTCGTAGATGAGCGCGGTGATACCAACAGTAGCAAACGCATCGGTAATCGTTTCGCAGATTTGCGCGGTGGGGAGTTGGTTTTTTGTGAGAACTCCAGCACGTTCGGCATCTCTGTATACGCGACAAATGAGCGGCAGTATTTTTGCATCGTAGCCAGTAGCAAGACGTCCACCATTATAGAACTCGACCCCTTTTAACATCTCTTCAAGTTCTGGTCGGATATACGACTGAAGATTGATCGCCCCAATGAAGATAGGTTTATCTGTTCTGCTACTGCCTTTCCAAGGACGTCCGAGTGCTTTCATCATCTTTCCTTTGTTGAGGACCGGCGTCCCATCCTCCAAGACGGCACAATCAATCTCGATGCCATTGAGATTGATTGGACCGCTACCCCACACTTTTTGTATGTTTTTTTCCATAAACGGCTTATTTACTTGTTAAGATAGCTGGACCGCGCCCCAGAACTCCCTTTTCGAGCAACAGCGCAAAAGCGTCCGCATTTCTGTTGTTGTAACGGAAACAGAACTCGTTGATATAGGCGTTGAGGTGCTTATCTGTAATGTGATGGTATTGCCCGACGATACCGCGCTTCAAGAGTGCCCAGAAGCCCTCGATAGTATTCGTATGCGCGATGCCATCTACGTACTTACCCTTACTGTGGCGCACTGCTGAATGCTTGTAGCCCCTCTTTGTGTCTATGCCGAGATAACCACCCCACTCGTCCGTCATTACGTGAGAACCGCCCTTAACGTGCGCTTTGATTAGGGCATGAAGTGTTTTTGCATCTGCAACTTTTACTTTTCGCGCTTTGACTTTACCACCTCGCTCCAAGAGACCGACTACAGGCGTCTTACCCACTGAACCTCTACCAAGATTATTTCTCTTGTTCTTATGCTTGTTCTTCTCCTTTCCACCGATGTACGTTTCGTCGGCTTCCACGATTCCTTTAAGCAGGTCGCCTTGGTCTCGCATTGCATTACGAATCCGCATCAGCATTAACCACGCAGTATTTTTGTTAACTTCTATGTCGCGGGCGAGTTGCCGTGCGCTCATTCCTTTCTTGGCATTGAGAACGAGTGCGATGGCAAGAAACCACTTTTGCATGTCTATCTTGCTCTTATGAAATATCGTGCCAACAGTAGTACTGAACGACATATTGCAGTTGTTGCAGTGATACCTATGTTCCTTGGGAACAGTTGTGATTCGAGAGGTGGACCTGCAGTAGGGGCATCTGGGGTTATCGCCCCACCGCACATCCGCTAAGTGCTTACGGCAGTCCTCTTGGGTCGGGTATCGCTTGTAAAGTCGTATGATATTCATAGGGTTTTGTTACTACCTTTGACTAGGGCAGTATAGCACCCCTGAATACGGCGTCAACTAGGGCTGTGGATAACCGCTACCTATAACTAATACATTCCCAAAATAATATTGGTGAACCTTTAAGTATCGGCCTACTTCTGAAAGTCCATGAAATGGTGACTAGAGGTGATTCCAGTGCAAATCCTGGGAGACTAAGAGCTGATTTGCGAGCAATAAAGTCGAAAGGGAGAATTATATATACAGCTCCAGCGAACGACAAACTAGACGTGCTTCTAAGAGAATTTATTAATTGGTTTAATCAGGTTGCTGATGATAAGGATTCCTCACCAATAATTACTGCTGCAATTTGTCACTTCTGGTTTGTATGGATCCACCCATTTTGTGATGGAAATGGTCGCGTGAGTCGGTTGCTTACAACGTTTCTTCTTCTAAAAAAACGTTCAGAAGGTATTCGGTATTTCGCTTTGTCTGACTACTACAATAGCAATAAGGATTCGTACTATGATGCACTCGAACAAACGAATAAATGCATACCAACTACACCAGCGATGAATTTTCATGAAGATATGTCGCTGTGGGTTTCTTACTTCTTAAGTTCTTATCTTGAACAGATGAGTAAACTTAAAGAAGTAACAAATCGCATTCTTCAGCTCAATATTCGCATCGAACATTTGAGGAAGAGTTCTTTGCTTACTGACTCGCATAACAAAGTTCTTTCTTTTCTCGCCTCCAGAGAACGTGCTTCATACGAAGAGTTGGTAGCTCACTTAGATGGTGTTACCAGGCCACGCGTGAATCAGATTCTTAAACCTCTGCGTAGTGCCCATATTCTTGTTGAAGAACGTATTGGGAAACGGCTTTGGTTTAAACTCGGGTCTCCTGAAGAAGATGCCGACACGACCGTCCTCAAAAAATCAGTTAAGAGAAAACTTAAAACAAGAACTGTGGATAGTAAAAAACCAAGCAAAGAGGCCGCCGGAGGGCAAATAGTGCTACCTATTTTTGAATAACAGCCGTTAAGCAAGTACTTAACAAAATTAGGACCGGCTAGGTGCACGACTGATCTTCGTATATCAGTAGGATATTGCATCTTTTGGGGGGTTCGTGTAGAGTGCCTTTAAAGCTACGAACGGCGCCAACGGCCGGTCCTATGGCAAATCGCGCACTGCGTTTTGCTGTTGCGCGATTTGCTTTACCCAAAAATGAAATTCATCCTCGCTACCAAAGAGAACATGATCCGCGTCTTCGCGGACGATGGTCGCGCCTACGCGGGCACGGTCTTGAATGTCGCTCCGGTGACAGTGACTCAGGTTAAAACTGAGGCAGGGAAGGACGGGTACACGGCTGTCCAGGTCGGCATGGGCACTCGCAAGACCAAGAACATCAGCAAGGCAGTCCTCGGGCACACCGAAGGCAAGGGCTACGAGGCTATCCGCGAGTTCCGCGGCGCTGAGGGTGTCGAGAAGGGTGCGGTTATCGACGCTTCGGCATTTGCTGTGGGCGATGTCGTCCGCGTCTCGGGTCTCACAAAGGGTAAGGGCTTCTCAGGTGTTGTGAAGCGCCATGGCTTCCACGGCGGTCCTCGTTCGCACGGTCAGAAGCATACCGAGCGCTCTCCAGGCTCTATCGGCGGCTCGGGCGGTCGCGCCGGCGGTCGTGTCGTGAAGGGCAAGAAGATGGCCGGCCGTATGGGCACGGAGCGTGTGACGGTGACTAATCTCAAGGTCCTCGCGGTCGATGCGAAGGAGGGCAAGATCGTCATCTCGGGTGCTGTCCCGGGTCATCGCGGTACGCTTCTCGAAGTGACCGCCGCATAATTTTCATACTATGACCACTGAAAAGAAAATCACGAAAAAGGCCGCTCCTGCGAAAGTAGCAAAGGAGAAAAAGGCAGTAGTCGCACTCGAGTTGCCTATCTTCTCGATGGAAGGCGCGAAAGTCGGTTCAATCTCTCTTCCGGAGGGTCTCTTCAATGCACCTTGGAAGAGCGACCTCGTGCACCAGGTTACGACCGCGATGCAGGCAAATGCTCGCCAGAACCGCGCACACACGAAGGATCGTTCCGAAGTCTCCGGCGGCGGCAAGAAGCCGTGGGCACAGAAGGGTACTGGCCAGGCTCGCCACAGCTCCACACGTTCGCCTATCTGGCGTCACGGCGGTATCACGTTTGGTCCGCGCAACGACCGCGACTACAGCGAGAAGATCAACAAGAAGATGCGTATGGGCGCACTTGTCTCGGTACTCTCGCGCAAGGCGAAGGACGGCGAGCTCATCCTCGTAGATAAGTTCACGTTCTCTGAGCCGAAGTCCGCGCTTGCAAGCACTGTCCTTACGAAGCTCGCAGTCGGTGCAGGTGCCGCTCCGCTCGCATCCAAGAAGAAGAACGCGGCACTGCTCGCACTTGCTGGCTACGACGCGAACACCATCAAGAGCTTCAGCAACTTCGGCAACGTGACGACTGAGGAGGCACGCAACCTGAACGCACTCAATGCTATGACCGCGAAGTATCTCATCATCGAGAAGCCGGAAGAAGCGTTCGCCGCTCTCGAAAAGCGAGTCACGACTAAATAATTTACTATGGCAATCTTCGGCGACAAAAAGAAAGAAAAGAAGGAGAAGACTGATGCAGTGAAACATCACGCGCATGCGACGAAGTCGCTTCATGGCGCCGCGCACGACATCATCCGCGCACCATGGTTCTCCGAGAAGGCACTTCTCGGTACGGAGAAGGGTGTGTATGCCTTTGAGGTGCTTCCTCGCGCGACGAAGCCTGAGATCGCGGGTGCTATCAAAGAGATCTACAATGTCACACCGAAGGCTATCCGCATCGTGAACCTCCCAGGAAAGACGAAAGCGATGCGCACACGCCGCGGCATGGGTACTCGCGCTGCTCGCACCAAGGCGTACGTCTACCTGAACGCAGGCGAGACTATCCAGTTTGCATAGACCTAATTATTAACCTATGAAAACGTACAAGCCTACAACCGACAGCCGCCGCTCGATGACGACGCTCCCGTACAAGGAGCTCCTCTCCGGCGACGCGCCGCACAAGCCGCTCCTCTCTTCGAAGAAGGATCGAGCGGGCCGCAACGCCTTCGGTCGCATCACGGTGCGCCACCAGGGCGGCGGGCACAAGCGCCGTTTGCGCGATGTCGATTTCTCGTACAACAAGAAGAACATCCCTGCGACTATCGAGACGGTCGAGTATGACCCGTACCGCTCAGCGTTCATCGGTCTCGCGCTCTATCGCGATGGCGAGCGCCGCTATGTCCTCCTCCCGAAAGAAGTGAAGGTCGGAAGCACGTTCATCGTTGCTGAAGACGCTCCGCTCACTCCGGGCAACCGCCTCCCGCTCGGCAAGATTCCTGTGGGTACTGCGGTGTACAACATAGAGATTGCTCCGGGCACTGGCGCGTCCCTCGTCCGCTCTGCAGGCAACTTCGCTGAAGTCGTCGCGCACGACGCCGGGTATGCGCAGATCAAGCTCCCGTCGACCGAAGTCCGCAAGGTCTCTGATCTCGCTTGGGCAAGCATTGGTGCTGTCGGCAACGAGGAGCACAATCTCGTCGTCATCGGTAAAGCCGGTCGCTCGCGCTGGATGGGTATCCGCCCGACCGTTCGCGGTACGGCTATGAACCCGGTTGACCACCCACACGGCGGCGGTGAAGGTCGTCAGGGTCGTGGTCTGCGACGTGCGAAGACCAAGTGGGGCAAGCCATCCGGCAAGGGTCAGAAGACTCGCACTCCAAAGAAGTACTCAAACGTCTTCATCGTCTCTCGCCGCAAGGTCGGGAAGAAGCGCAAGGGGTAATTTTACAAAGATACAAACACAAGCGCCGCCCCAAGGGGCGGCGATTGTGTTTTTGTATTCCTCACTGTGAAATAACAAGGCCGTTCCCTCTGGGAACGGCCACAGTTTTTGTGTCGTCAGGCTATGCCGGGTTCAGTTGTCTCCGGCAAGCAGATCAGTAGAAGCGACACTCGTGTGCGCCCTTGAAGGAACGCGAGTGCTTCACGGTCCGCTTCCTGACGGCTGTCCGCTTCGATGGTGTGCGACTTACGTTCGCTTGCCAGCTTGTTTGGGTTGTCCTGACCCGGTGGTTGGACGTATTCCAGACGCCATTTCATACGGTACTCCTCGGTTGTTGTACTGGTCTCGATGGTAGGTCTTGTCTAGACAAAACGCAACACCCGCGGCCTCCGGCCGCGGGTGTTGCATCTGTGGATAGCTCCTGTTGCAAGTTTCTGCTCGAGATGATTAACTACGAGCAGTCATTGATCTTTGGGAAACCTAATACGTAACCAAAGGGCAAACGAAAGTTTGTTTTAGTCTGGGGGTTCGTCCCGCATACGCAAATATTGGAAAGGTGCCGACACAAGCTTGCTTGTAGGTACCGGACTTGGTTGGTGACCATTACAAAGCCGCACGATGTTATGTGCGGTTTTTTTTTACTACCTATCGATACTCTGTCTTCAGAGTGCTCGCGAGGTCGGTGAGCGGGATGCGCAGCGTCTGCGGGCCTTCAGAGTACGGCGCGACGGCGTAGGGAGCGAAGAGGAGGACAAAGTCGCTTCCGTTAAAGAAGAAATCTTCGAAGCTCTTTTCCTCGGGCGTAGTGCCGGGTTCTATGAACTTCATGTCAGCATTCCCCCCGATGACACCTGGGAGCTTTGCGCGGCTGATCGAAGAGAGAGATTCGAGGTACTGAGCATTCGGCAAGAAAGCATCGGCGAGAGAGAGCTCGGCACCGGTCTTTGTGTCGAAGGTGAAGGTCTGGAAGAAGGTGTTGCCGTGGGCTCCGAGCGTATCCTCGTAAATGGTGAAGACGTACGAGATCGTGCGCACTGCGGGAGCCACGAGATACATAACTTTCAGTTTCTCTTTGCGTCCTTTGTCGAAACCCATCACCTGTATGTCTTCAGCGGTGAGGTTAGCGAAGTTTCCGTCAGCTTTGAACTGTGCGACGGTATCGCTGACGAACTTTTTCATGGTTGCCACAGCTTCTGCATCTGCTGAAGCGCTTACGAGATAGGAGAGGGGGGTGCTCGATGCGTAATTTGCCTCGATATCGTAGTAATCGGCATGTTCGACATAACTACCTCCCGAGAGCGAATACAGGTCAATATCCTCCGGCGCTTTCGTGGATGATGGCTTCGTCGCGGCATAGAAGATAACCCCGCCCAAGATGACCAGAACAGCGATGACTCCGAGCAATATGTCTTTTTTCATATGCCTATAGTGTAGCAAATATGGGGGATATGGGCGGTATATTTCACCGAAAAGCATTAAAATATAAATACAAGATATGTCAAGGTTCTGAAACGGATTAGGTTTTATGAGGGTGTTTTGGAGCAGTACAGTTGACTCCTGAAGTGACTTCCTGTATCTTTCAAGTATCCCGCCGTGCGGGCTTTTCATTACTCTACATGTCTCGATCACTCAAAAAAGGACCCTTTGTGGACATCAAACTCCTCAAGAAAATCCAGGACAAGAAACCGGCTACTGCCGGAGTGATTAAGACATGGGCACGCCGCAGTCAGATCAGCCCGGAAATGGTTGGTTTCTCTTTCGGAGTCCATAATGGCAAGTCTCACGTCGAAATCACGATCTCTGAGGAGATGGTGGGGCACCGCCTCGGCGAGTTCTCCCCGACCAAGAAGTTCACCCGTCATGGAGGCAAGATGCAGAAGGAGCTCGAGTCCAAGCGCCAGGCGTCTGAGATAGCCGCAGCAAAGGCCGCAAAGGCCTCCCCGGCTCCCGCAAAGAAGAAATAATATATGGCAAACGCAACCCTCAAAAGCCATAACCAGTCCCCGCGCAAAGTCCGTCTCGTGACCGATCTCGTGAAAGGTAAGAAGATTACTGCGGCGCTCACTGCGCTCGCGTTCCTCCCGCGCCGCGCTTCTGAACCGGTAGCGAAGCTTATCAAGAGCGCCGTTGCAAGCGCGAAGGCTGCTGGCAAGAACCCGGACGACCTGATCGTGAAGTCGATTATCGTCGAGAGCGCCGGCATCATGAAGAAATACCGTCCGCGCGCTTTCGGCCGCGCTGCGCCTATCCGCCGCCGGAAGAGCCGCGTTATCGTGACGCTTGCATAATTTTCATATGACACACACCGTACATCCTTACGCACACCGCCTCGGCATCATCCGAGACTGGAAGAGCCGCTGGTTCGCCGCCGATCCTAAGAGCTTCCGCGAGAACGTCAAAGTCGACGAGACGATTCGCCGTTTCCTGACGAAGCGCCTGCGCGGTACCTACACGAGCGGCATCGAGATCGAGCGCTCGGCCAATGAGCTCCGCGTGACTATCGCGACGGCTCGCCCAGGCCTCGTAATCGGCCGTTCTGGCGAGAACTCGGTGAAGCTCCGTACTGAGCTCGCCACAGTCATACGCAAGATCATCCCTGCAGATACTCGCACACTCAAGCTCGATATCAACGAGATCCGCCAGCCGGAGACTGATGCCGCAGTTGTTGCGTACATGGTTGCCGAGGGTCTCGAGAAGCGCATGCCGTTCCGCCGCGTGCTCAAGCAGACAATCGAGAAGGTCATCGCCGCACGCGAGGTCGAGGGTGTGCGTATCGCTGTCTCCGGTCGCCTCGGTGGGGCAGAGATGAGCCGCAAGGAAGAGCTCAAGAAGGGTCGCATCCCACTCCAGACCTTCCGTGCAGACATCGACTTCGCTCATGAGCAGGCGTACCTCCCGTACGGCGTCATCGGCATCAAGGTGTGGATCTTCCGCGGGAACATCTACCAGGACAAGAAGACGGCGGTGCGTCAGCCTGAATCTATCCCCGCACGCGGCTAATACTTGAATATGCTTTTCCCTAAAAAAGTGAAACATCGAAAGTGGCAGACACAGCGTTTGAGCGAGAAGAAGCTCAATCGTCCTGACACGCGCGGTATCAGCGTCGTCTTCGGCAGTTTTGGCCTCAAGGCACTCACGCCTGCTCGTATCACGAGCAACCAGATCGAGTCAGCTCGTAAGGTCCTCACTCGCGCAACCGCCAAGACCGGCAAGCTCTGGATCCGTATCTTCCCAGACCGACCAGTCACCGCGAAGCCAGCAGAAGTGGGTATGGGTAGCGGTAAGGGCGATCCGAAGCACTACGTGTTCCAGGTTCGCCCGGGTCGCGTGCTCTTCGAGATGGACGGTGTTCCGGAGGATATCGCTCGTGCGCACCTGCGCCAGGCGAGCATGAAGCTTCCGGTCAAGACGGCCATCGTAACGCGTCAATAATTGCTTTTTTCCTATTTGTATGACAAAAAAAGAAGTAATGACCACGAAGACCGATCAAGAGCTTGTAAAGCTCATTGCTGATACGCGCGCAGAGCTCCGCACGGTGCGCTTTGCCGCCGCAGGCGCTCGCGCCAAGGAAAGCAACGCTCCGAAGAAGCTTCGCGCCACAATCGCTCGTGTGCTTACCGAGCAACACGCTCGTGCATTCAAACCTGCATAATCCTATGGAAACAAAAACCTCCCGCCCTCAATCATTCGTTGGAACTGTCGTGAAGACGGCTATGAAAGACACCGCTACGGTTCAGGTCGACCGCTATGTGAAGAATGCCAAGTACAAGAAGTATTTTGTACGTTCGAAGAAGTTCCTCGCACACAACCCGGGCAACACTGCCCAGGTGGGGGACACCGTCACCATCGTCGCGACGCGTCCAATCTCGAAGATGAAGAGTTTCGTCATCGACGACACCAAGACCGTCTCGGCAGAGAAGGGCGAATAAACTACCATGCTTCAGCCTCAATCCATTGTAAAAGTTGCAGATAACTCCGGCGGTACGGTCGCTCGCATCTTCAAGGTGCTCGGCGGTTCCAAGCGTCGTTATGCCGAGATTGGCGACTCTGTCGTTGTCTCAATTCAGAGCGCACAGCCACGCAAGGCCGTGAAGAAGAAAGATATCTTCCGCGCGATTGTCGTGCGCCAGGTCAAGCCGTTCGGCCGTAAAGACGGATCGTACGTGCGCTTCGATGAGAATGCGGTCGTCCTCATCGAGAAGCAGGGTAAGGAGATGGGCCCGAAAGGGAACCGCATCTTCGGTCCAGTTCCCCGCGAGCTCTCCGAGCTCGGTTGGCACTCCATCGTCACGATAGCCGCTGAAGTCGTCTAATCCTATTTATATGCACGTCAAAAAAGGAGACAAAGTGAAGGTGATAGCAGGCAAGGACAAAGGGAAGACCGGCGTCATAGCTCGCGCCCTTCCGAAAGAGGATAAGGTCATCATCGAAGGCGTCGCTATCGCAAAGCGCCATGTGAAAGGTCGTGCAGGGAAGGTCGGGCACATCGCAGAGCGCCCACGCCCGATCCACGTATCGAACGTCGCTCTCGTTTCCTCAGGGGCGAAAATCAAGTCCGCACTCGACGCAAAATAAAATATGTCTACTACCAAACTCAAACAGCAATCGGCCTACACCGCTCTCGCGGAGCAGTTCGGCTACACGAGCCCAATGCAGGCGGTTCGCATCCAGAAGATCATCGTCTCTACTGGTGTCGGCAAGAAGCGCGACAAGAAACAGCTCGAGCTCATCGAGAACCGCCTCGGCAAGATTACCGGACAGAAGCCGTCTTTGCGCGCGGCACGCCTCTCCATCGCATCCTTCAAGGTGCGCGAGGGCGACACGGTCGGCATGCAGGTTACGCTTCGTGGCGAGCGCATGTATGACTTCATCGACAAGGTGATTCATATCGCGCTCCCGCGTACGCGCGACTTCCGCGGTCTCAAAGCCTCGGCAATCGACGACATGGGGAACCTCACAATCGGCATCAAGGACAACACCATTTTCCCTGAGACGAGCGAGGAGGATCTGAAGGATGTCTTCGGTCTCGCAGTAACGATCGTCACGACGGCGAAGTCGCGGGAAGAAGCAGAGGCGTTCTTCCGTTTCATCGGAATGCCGCTCATCGTCGAGACTCCAAAGAAATAATTTCGTACGAGAAACACCCGCGACGTGTCAGACACGTCGCGGGTGTTTTTCTTTTTGGTCGCCTCATGCAGAGACTTGCAGAGGTATGCGGATAGAGTAAGTGGGAAGCGTGGTAAGATGTCTCGCATGAAAGAGGAGAAGAAATCTGGCGAGCTTGAGCCAACCATTTCTGATGTGATGGGGAAGAGGTTCGATTCTCTTGAGGGGGCTATTCAGGATCTATCAGAAGCCATGCAAATGGGGTTTGAACGGCATGAAAAGATCCTCGATACTCTTGTTGCGGGGCAGGAAAATCTAACCGAACGAGTAAACGGTATCGACCAGCGTTTGACCACTACCCAGAGCAGAGTCGAAGATGTCGCTGAAATGCTTGAGGATATGACTGAGGTTGTCGATGAGAACCGGGACGTGCTCTTTAAGCACGAAGGGCGTATTTCAGTTCTCGAAAAGGCAACAGCGTAATCGAGACTTCCAAATTGATCTGATACAAAATAATAGACCTCACTTTAGTGAGGTCGGTACAACTCGATATTTTTTCCAAAAACAAACATTTGAATCTCCATGAGTAAAGAACTACACAACTTTAGGACTTACTTCAACAATACGTTAACAAGCACAAGAGCAATTTCTTGACAGCACCCTTAGTCGGTACGAACGGTTCGTTGTCGTAATCCACACCAACGCTCTTATCGTAGACGGTATCCGCAGGCGGATCCACACGCTGAAGAAAATCTATCTCAGCATCAGGAACCCATTCGTCGTCCCATTCACTGTGATACCAGTAGCCCGTGTCGCGGGCGACGTACTTCCACCACACACCTTCGATACAGCAAAAGTCTTCCTTACCGCGACCGAAATAATGCACGGTTACAACTCCTTTTGATTTCCAGCGAAGCGATACGCTCCGTGGAAACATCTTCTCAATTACTTCTGCAATCTGCTTCTGAGACCAATTGTTCCAGATACACATGGCACTTCCTTTCAAGGTTCGAGTCCCGAAGGGATCGGAACTTCAATAACAACTATAGCATACATAGTGTTATATTGTCAAGTACCTGGAATGGCTCATCACCTTGGAAGTGGGTGTTTTTGGAGCTTTTTCGCTTCAAGGGTACTGAACCATTTGGACGGTTTGACGCCCTAAACGCTAGGTGATACAGTACCTGCACGCTCCTCGGGGCTTTATTTTTCATGGCTAAGAAATCCCAGCTCGCACGCCTCGTCAAAAAGACGAAACTCGTCGCGAAATATGCAGTCAAGCGCGCAGCCCTCAAGGCGGCGGGTGACTCTGCTGGGCTCCAGAAGCTCCCGAAGAACTCCTCACCGGTCCGCTTGAAGAACCGCTGTGCTATCACTGGCCGCTCCCGCGGCTATATGCGCGCATTCGGCCTCTCTCGCATCCAGTTCCGCGAGCTCGTGCTCGAGGGCAAGATACCAGGCGTAAAGAAAGCATCATGGTAACCGACCGCATCGGCGATTTCATCATCCGTTTGCAGAATGCCGCTCGCATTGGCAAGCCGCTTGTGTCTATGCCGTACTCCTCACACGTCCTCGCTATTGCGAAGAAGCTCAAAGAGCTCGGTTTCATCACCTCAACTGAAGTGAAGGCAATCGGCGACAGCGAAGTGAAGAAGGAGATCGTGGTCGCACTCGCGTACGACGAGCGCGGTCAGTCGAAGCTCCGCGGAGTGAAGCGCATCTCTAAGCCAGGTCGTCGTCTCTACACGCCGGCTACCGAGGCTCATCGCGTGAAGGGCGGCACGGGCGTTCGCCTGATCTCGTCCTCAGCGGGCGTTATCTCCGACAAGGAGGCTCGCAAGGGCAACATCGGCGGTGAGAACCTGTTCGAAATCTGGTAATACATATGAGCCGACTCGCTAAAAAACCAACAGCCGCAGGGAAGACCGATGTCTCGGTTGCTCATGGTGTGCTTACCATCAAAGGTACCAAGGGTACGCTCACGAAGCGCGTTCACCCGTCAGTCGACATTTCGGTCGAAGGTGGCAACGTCTCCATCTCGCCGAAGAACAACTCCCGCCTCGCCAAAGCTCTCACCGGCACATACGCATCACACGTGAAGAACATGGTGCAGGGTGTCGAGACGCCGTTCATGAAGAAGCTCATCCTCGAAGGCGTCGGTTTCAAAGTGGCGATAGAAGGGAAGAATATCGTCCTCACGGTTGGCTTCTCACACACAGTCCCGCTCGCAATTCCGGAAGACGTTACCGCTACCGTCGAGAAGAACGTCATCAAGCTCGAGAGCATCAACAAGGAATCGGTCGGCCAGTTCGCCGCAAACATCCGCCGTGTGAAGCCGCCAGAGCCGTATCTCGGCAAAGGCATCCGCTACGATGGTGAAGTCATCCGCCGCAAGCAGGGCAAGAAAGCCGTCTAATCTACTATGCAACACGCACCTACAACTAAATCTGAACTCCGTAAGCGCCGCCACGCCCGCGTGCGTGCGACGATCAAGGGCACTCTCGAGCGCCCTCGTCTCGCGGTGTACCGTAGCAACCGATTCGTTTCTGCACAGCTCATCGACGACACGGTGGGGAAGACTATCGCCGCCGCACACGGTCGCGACTTCAAGGGTCCGCAGTCGGTACAAGCGAAGGAAGTCGGTACTGCAATCGCAAAGGCGGCAAAGGCGGCAGGCATCAGTTCGATTGTTTTCGATCGCGCAGGCTATCGCTATGCCGGCCAGGTGAAGACCGTTGCTGATGCGGCTCGTGAAGGCGGACTCGTCTTTTAATACTCATGACTACGACAATGGAACAGGAGGTAATCAAGGAAGTGGAGGTTGCAGAGACTCCGGCCCCGACGCTAGAAGTCGGGGCGCCGACCGAAAGCGTCGGCGTTGTTGCCGAGGTTGTAGAAACTGCGGCTGTCGCACCGACTGCTTCTGCCGCTCGCCCAGGCGCACGCGGCGCGCTCCGTGGTCGCGCTCCATCTCGTGGCGGCCGCACCGCACGCCCTCCTCGTGAGCGCGGCGAGTTCGACCAGGTCACTATCGACGCACGCCGCGTGGCTCGCGTGATGGCCGGTGGTCGCCGTTTCAACTTCAGTCTCGTCGTCGTTATCGGTGACCGGAAGGGTCGCGTCGGCGTGGGTCTCGGCAAGGGTGTCGACACTGCGCTCGCTATCGACAAGGCAACCCGCGATGCCAAGAAGCATCTTTTCATCGTCCCGCGCACTGCTTCCGGCTCAATTCCGCACGAAGTCTCGACTAAGTACGCGTCGTCAACCGTTGAGATCATCCCTTCAAGGGGTCGCGGCCTCGTCGCCGGTTCGGCGATGCGCACCGTGCTCGATCTCGCTGGGGTGACCGACGTAGTTGCGAAGATTCACTCACGCTCGAAGAACAAGCTCACTATCGCTCGCGCAACAGTCGCCGCACTGAAGGAACTCCGTTCGAACTAGCTTTTCACTACCATGCAACTCAACTCCATTTCCCCGAAGACGAAGAACAAGAAGAACGCGGCTGTCGGTCGTGGCGGTAAGCGCGGCAAGACCTCGGGTCGCGGCGGCAAGGGGCAGACTGCCCGTGCCGGACACCACATCCGCCCGGAGGTGCGCGACCTCATCAAGAAGCTCCCGAAGCGTCGCGGCCACGGCAAGAACCGCGCTCGCACTGTCCGCACGAACCGCATCGCGACATCCGCAGTGAACCTCGCGGCGCTCGAAGCGGCATACAAGGCAGGCGAGACGGTCTCCCCAGCATCTCTCGTCGCACGAGGTCTCGTGCGTCGTGCAAAGGGTCGCGCTCCAGTCGTGAAAATCCTCGGTACCGGCCACCTCACCAAGGCGCTCGTCATCAGAGGGTGTATGCTGTCTGATGTCGCCCGCGCCGCACTTATCGCGGTCGGCGGCACCAGCCATGATTAACTCTTTCATCCGCAAGATTAAACTCGCTTTTGGCGATTCAGAAATCCGTGCACGTATCTTTTTCGTCCTCGGTGCACTTGTCATATTCCGCTTCCTCGCGATAATCCCGATTCCGGGTGTCGACAAGGGTGCACTCGCTTCATTTTTCGCGAGTAACCAGTTCTTCGGACTTTTGAATGTGTTCTCGGGCGGCGGCCTCTCGAACCTCTCTATCGTTATGCTCGGCGTCGGGCCATATATCACGGCGTCTATCGTCATGCAGGTCGCCACAATCGTCTTCCCACAGGTGAAGGCGGCGTACTTTGAAGATGGCGAGGCCGGGCGCGCGAAGTTCATCGAGTGGAGCCGTCTCCTCACTATCCCGCTCGCTGTCCTGCAGGGTATCGGGTTCCTTTTCCTACTCCAGAGTCAGAACGTTATCGGTCAGCTTGGTGCGGTAGAGCTTATCGCAAACATCGCACTCATTGCCGCCGGCTCCCTGCTTCTCACTTGGCTCGGTGAGCTCGTGACGGAGTTTGGTATCGGCAACGGTGTGTCACTCATCATTCTCGCCGGCATTCTCGCGAGCGTGCCTTCAAGCATCTCGCAGACCATCTTCGCTTCTACTGCCGCAAACATTCCGGCCTACCTCGGTTTCCTCGTTCTTGCCGCCGCGATGATTTATGTAGTCGTCGTGGTGTCTGATGCTGAACGTTCGATCCCGATTGCGTATGCACGCGCGATGCGTGGCGCGGCTCTCGCCCAGGGTGCGGCAACGTATCTCCCGATTCGCCTGCTCCAGGCTGGCGTGATTCCAATCATTTTCGCTCTCTCGCTCCTTCTCGTGCCGCAGATGGTGCTCTCGATGCTGAGTGCGATTCACGTATCGTTTGCCGCAGGCGCGTCGCTCTGGTACGCGGCGTTCCTCGCGAATCCGTGGCAGTACGGCGCAGTCTATTTCGTGCTCGTCGTGCTCTTCACGTACTTCTACACCGCAGTCACCTTCGAACCGAAGAGAGTCGCTGAGAACCTTCAGAAGACCGGCGCTTTCGTGCCAGGCGTACGCCCTGGTCGCGAGACAGAAGAGTATATCGGGCATGTGGTGAATCGCATCACGCTCCCTGGTGCCTGCTTCCTCGGCCTCCTCGCCATCTCGCCATCCATCATCCAGGGTCTTACGGGCGTTACGACACTCGTCCTTGGCGGTACGGCGCTCCTCATCGCGGTGCAGGTCATTCTCGATCTCACGAACAAGATTGATGCGCAGGTGTCCCTCCGCGAGTACTAATTACGTAGGTAACAAACCCCGCGCTGGCGAAGCC
>JBAQEU010000045.1:0-5316 GCA_049286905.1 Minisyncoccia bacterium | reverse complement strand
CTGCGTAGCTGTAGCGAAGTGGGGTAAAGAAGATTGTGCGCACTTCACTGGTATACTTTATATATGGACTCCAGTGCGGCAAAACGCCAATTCCTTGAATATATCGAGATTGAGCGCGGGCGCGCAGTGAAGACGATTGAGAATTATGACCACTATTTGTCTCGTTATTTCGAGCAAATGAAAGTGAAAAAGGTGGGCGACATCACCGAGCAGAACGTGCGCGAGTTCCGCCTCTGGCTGAACCGCCAACCAGGCACCGGGAGCGACTCTATGAAACGCCGCACCCAGAATTACTACATGATTGCGCTCCGCGCCTTCCTGAAATTCCTCAGAAAACGTGATATCGAGGCCATTTCTCCCGAGAAGATAGAACTCGCCAAGCTCCCCGAACGACAGATAGACCTGATTACTTCGGCTGAACTCGAGCGTTTGATGAAAGCTCCGGGCGAGGCGCTCGCGAAGGAACCGGACACGCACAAGAAACGAAACTACCTGCGCGACAACGCAATCCTCGAGCTTTTATTCTCGACCGGCCTGCGTGTGTCCGAACTCTGCTCACTCAACTCCGACCTCGACCTCACCCGCGACGAGCTCTCAGTGCGGGGTAAAGGCGAGAAAGTACGCGTCGTCTTCCTGTCCGAAACAGCAAAAAATGCAGTGCGTGCCTACCTTAAAGCCCGTGATGACATGGAAGAAGCGCTTTTCGTGGACGGTCGCCCGAAAGCACTCCACCGCATCACCCCGCGCGACATCCAGCGCCACCTGAAAGGCTACGTCGCCCGTGCCGGCATCACGAGTGTCGTCACACCCCACACCCTCCGTCACGCATTCGCTACTGATTTGCTTAGTAATGGCGCCGATATCCGCTCAGTCCAGCAACTCCTCGGCCACGCTTCTATCAACACCACGCAGATCTACACCCACATCACGGACTCGCACCTTCGCGAGATCCACAAAAAATTCCACGGCAAGAACCGTGGTTAAAGATAAAAAAGAACGGTCGCGACCGTTCTTTCCTCCAAACTACTTGGAAACATGCGTGTTGATCTGTTTCTGGCACCACCGAATTACCTTTGGTGGGCAGGTCGACACGTCGTGCAGAAATCGTAGAAACTTCGTTCTCGTCTCGACAGAGTCACCGAGCACCTCCACAAAGATCTGTCGGTCACGGAACCCCGCACCACGCACCTCTTTGAGACGCGCAATAGTGTCTTCAAGCAAGAGACGTACATTTTCATATTTGTCGTTCATACTCGGCTCCTTTCTCCATCCTTTCTCTATAACTACTCCTCGAATAGCTTTGTTGCAACAAAGAGCGAGTGCTACTCTTGAGATATGAAAATCGTCTCGTGGAATGTGAATGGCCTGCGCTCGCTCGCAAAAGACGGCTACTGGGAATCTTTTTTGCAGGCTACCCGGCCCGACATCTTCTGCCTCCAAGAGACCAAGGCCAATCCCGATCAGCTTACCGAGCAGTTCCTCTCCCTTCTTGGCTACTCCGCGTTCTTTTCTTCCTGCGAAGTGCGCAAGGGCTACAGCGGCGTCGCACTCTACTCCAAGATTGAGCCGCTCAAAGTGATCTACGGCATGGGGATTAAAGAATTTGACCAGGAGGGCCGTTTCATCGGGGCAGAATATGATGATTTCTGGCTCATTAACGCCTACTTCCCCAATGGGGGTAAAGGCCCCGAGCGCATCGACTACAAGCTCCGCTTTTACGATGCTTTTCTCAGCTTCGTCGAGAAGCTCCGCAAAGAGAAGCCAGTTATCTTCTGCGGCGACGTGAACACCGCCCATGAAGAAATAGACCTCGCTCGCCCAGATGCCAACAAAGAGAACACCGGATTCCTCCCCGAGGAGCGTGCCTGGATAGATGAGGTGGTAAGCGCCGGATACGTCGACTCCTTCCGTCATTTTCATCCGCAAACAAAAGACGCGTACACCTTCTGGGATATGCAAACCCGCGCACGCGACAGGAACGTCGGCTGGCGACTCGACTACTTCTTCGTTGCACAAGAATTCATAAAGCGAATTAAAAAAGCCGAAATCCACCCGGACATTTTCGGCTCGGACCACTGCCCTCTTTCGATTACCCTTTCATAAAGGACAGGTTATCCACAGGGGTGTCCTTTACACTGTCCTTTACTACGCTAGTATCAACAAAGGACGAGTTGTTCTTTGCTTGATCTTTCCCATCATGCGCCCGCCAGGGAGCCTGCCTACGTTCGCGACGATTCGCGTTTAACTATTGGGCACGTGTTCCTGTGGAAGTCGCTCCATAAAATACCAAGCCACCCTAAATTCTAGGATGGAAGCACCATCTCTTACGCCCCTTGCTCCTTTTTGCTTCTGTCCACCTGGGTGGCTTTGTTATTTATATACGCCGTATTTTAGTGTTACACGTGGAACATACAAAAATCGCCAGACTATAAAATTGAGGGTAAAGACTTGGCCTTAGTGGCCTGGAACGCACTCGATTTTATAGTCTGGCGATTTTCTGTTACACGTGAACCGTTTAGCAAACGTGATGCTTGCTCATTATTTCTTGAATTTCTTTATCTTCAGCTTCTTCCCGGCGTGCCTTCCCTGCTTCGCCAAGCGTCTTTAGTTTTTCCTCAGGCATCGCGAGGAGCGATTCTGTCCTTTTATCAAGGTATTCCTCGGTGTTCTTACCGGCATCATCCAGAACCTCCTCGAGGAGTGCGTTCAGGGCGTAGCCAATCTTCGGCCCCGGGTTCACGTGGAACGTCTCCATGATGTGTTTCCCGTCGGTCTTGAGCATCTTCACTGAGATAGGGTCGCGGAGTGCCTGCTCCACCATCGCCTTGTACTTACGGAAGCGAAATGGCTGTTCCTTGGGCCTGCCGGTCCCTACACGGTCGCATATACGCAGATTGAGCAGGTCCCAGATATTCTCCTCCCCTACGTTCGTAATCATGCGTCGTACAGCAGAAAGGCTTATTTGCTCAGGATCTGAGAAGAACATGTGCCAGCGGACCAGTTTCGTCACCTTATCTATCGTTTCACGTGAAAAGTGCAGGTCCTCGAGGGCCTTTTTTGTTACACGTGAACCAACTACCTCGTGCCCGTGGAAGCTCCATTCTTTCTTTTCTTCATTCCAGCACCGGGTCTCTGGCTTGGAAACATCGTGGAAGAGAGCCGCAAGGCGAATATCAAAGGGCCAGTCTTTGTCGGCGGCGTGTTGCATACTACGCATGAGGTGCTCAAAGACGTCATAGCTGTGGGCCTGGTTCTGCTCGACGCCAACACCGCGGATAAGGTCTGGGGAGATAAACTCGAGGATGCCGAGCTGCCAGGCGAGCACGAGTGCATTCATCGGCTGATTCGAATTAAGAATACGGACAAGCTCGTCCCGAACCCTTTCACGTGAAACATGGCTTAAATGCTTGCTATTTTCGCTTATTGCCGTGGCCGTCGCGCCATCTATACCGAACTCGAGCTCGGCGACCAGGCGTACAGCGCGAAGCATGCGTAGAGCATCTTCATTGAAACGCAGAGAGGCCTCCCCTACTGCCCGTATCAACTTGTCCTTTATGTCCTTTTGACCCTCGTACGGGTCAACTAGGTGTCCTTTAGACTCATCGAGCGCTATGGCGTTGATTGTGAAGTCACGCCGAGCAAGATCCTCCTCAAGCGATTTCCCCCACTCCACTTTGTCTGGACGGCGCTTGTCGGAGTATTCCGACTCGGTACGGTATGGAGTCACCTCGATAATAGCGAGCTTCGAGTCTTCTGAGCCGGTCTTTACCCCGACGGTGCCGTAGTCGTTTTCGTAAAAAGAGTCAGGAAATACGCCCTGAATCTGCTCTGGGGTCGCATTTGTCGTAATGTCCCAGTCCTTCGGTTCCCTACCGATGAGCAGGTCGCGGACACAGCCGCCCACGAGGTATGCCTCGTAGCCTGCCTTACGCAGACCATCGCTCACGACCGAAACCTCTTTGGGAGTGCGATAACTCATTTCCAAATCGTAGCACAATGACGTACCATGCAGATACGCCCCGATGGTGAAACGGATATCACATCAGTCTTCGGAACTGACGGTCCAGGTTCGATTCCTGGTCGGGGCACAAAATGAAAGAGGCCCGAAGGCCTCTTGAGATGAGAAGACCGGCTACTGCCGCTCGACCAGGTTACCGGCTGGGTCGATGTGCACCTTGGCGAGCGCTTTCTCGAGTTGCGCGAGCTCGTACTTCACCGCTGACTCGAAGTCAGGGTGCTTGCCAGACTGAACCTCGGCAATAAGATCCTCGTAGCAGCCCTTTACGAACTCGAGGGCGCCCATAACTGCACGCTGATTGAAACCACTGGGTGGCATGACGGATTCCTTTCGTTGGTTAATCCAGGTGCACTCTATATAAAATGGAATATGTTGTCGAAGAATATGGATATTTCTGTATCTATTTGAACTATTAGTTCAAATAGTGCTAAGATCTCCGTATGCTCTATAGCAAGGATTCCACGGTGGAGGATCGCATTGTCGAGCTCTCTACTGAGACGAGATCGACTATAAAATCTCTGCACGAGACACTCACCAAAGAGCAGGACCTGACCCTTCGGGCCGTATACAAGACGGTACACAAGCTTATCGACGCTGGAGTACTGCTTAAAGCAGGGAGGCATGTGGTGGTGGACCAGGAGTGGGCGCGGCGAGCAGCAGGTGCGCTTGGTTCTGCAGCAGGGCCGGCTCTGTCTGTCGGTGAGCGCGCGGCGTATACGTTCGCTTCGGTGGAGCACCTCGACTCGTTCTGGAAGACTGTCGTGCTGCCACTCGAACAGACCGTAAGAACCCACGAGACGTTCTTTTATAATCCTCACAATTTCTGGGCATACCTCCCCGCACGGAAAGAGAGCGAGGACGCCTATTATCGCCATTTTAGCGGTCAAAAGTATGGATTCTTCACGATAGGAGGTGAATCAGCGGCAGACAGGGAATTCAAACGGGCGTATCAGAACGATCATCTTCAGATTGATCTGAGGGATGTGGGGCAATTCCGGAAAACCGACCATATCACGATACTTGATTCTTTCATTATCACGGTCCGGCTGAAGAAATCCATGTCAGACCGCATAGATAGGCTGTATTCGACTGATAAGAGTATGGACGAAATACTCCCCGATATAGCTGCTATATGCAATAAGCCCGGTAAGATACGGTTCGTACTCGAAAATAACCCCTCTAAAGCATCTGGGCTACGCAGAGTGCTTGCTAAGAACTTTTATGTCCAACAGGCAACAAGGCTATCGCCTCGTTGAGATACTTCTTGTCTATGGCGGTTGTGTGTGCGAATATAGACG
>JBAQEU010000044.1:0-7203 GCA_049286905.1 Minisyncoccia bacterium | reverse complement strand
TTTTATTCGGTTTCTCTGGGGAAAGCCTGTTCCCAAATACTGCCGAATATTCCGGCACAGGGAGCGAACACCTTCTTCCAGATGAGGAAGTAGCCGAGGCAGACGAGCCAGCCGACGGGGTTCCAGTACAGCATCATTCGTTTGCTTTTCTTGGCGAAGAAAAGGAGTTCGCGCCGGCGCCGGATGCCGACTTCATACTGCGTCACTCTGTCGACCGTACTCCACGCCGCCGAGAAAGCGAGGCACAGAAAGACGGGCACCGCCACCACAACGAGCGTACCAAGATCCCCCATAGGCCCCGACCGAGTGATCGCCACTATGCCGACCAGAATCGGCAATATGACAAAGATATCGATCATGGCTCTTCCGGCGAAATTGTACCTGAAAGCAAGCCACCACAGTTTGTCGCGCTTCATTTCCATCTCCTCAAAAGTGCCCTTTGAATCACCAATCAAAGAGCGGGTTATACAGCTAAGATTATTATATACGAAATACGTTAGGTGTCAAATTGAAAAAGATTTTTTATGAGCGCATCCGCAGAGCGCTCCCAACTATACTGCTCTGCCTTCTTCCGGCAATCCTCGGAAGAAAGATTGAGGCAAGCAAGAGCCGCTTGCGTCAGGTCTTCACCGAGATACCCCTCAACACCACTCGTGACAACATCGCGTGGACCCATCACATCGTGCGCCGCGACTGGCACGCCGCACGCGAGCGCCTCGAGAGCGACGAGACCGAAGGTCTCAGTGCGCGAAGGGAACACGAAGACGTCCGCAAGCGAGAGCCAGTCGACGAGTTCTTGCCCGCGCTTGTACCCGACAAATGTGTGCCATTCGCTATATTCTTTCTCAAGCTTCCGGCGGAGTGGCCCGTCCCCTATCACGAGCTTTGTGCCCGGCAGTTTCAGTTTCAGAAACTCTTCCGGACTCTTCTCGGGTGCGAGGCGGCTGAAGTACACAAAGACCGGCTTCGGGAGTGCCGGCAGAGGCGGTTCGGGATTCCGTACAAAAAGCTTGGTGTCGACACCGAGCGGCATCACGACCAGGTTCCTGAATCCCTCCGATTCCAGTTCCCTCTTCAAACTCTCGGTTGAGACCATCGTATGAGATGCGGCGGAGTGGAATCGCCGTATGAAAGCAAATATGGAACGTAGCAGACCGTGGAGCCGCACGTCGACATACAACTGAAAGTGGCTGTGATACCACGAGACGAATGGTATCCCCCGTTGCCGGCACACCGAGCGCGCGGCCCATCCGAGTGACCATTCGGTGACAACACAAACTGTGTCTGGTTGTAATTCTTCGATCATCTGCGCGACGCGCCTGCGCGGGAAGAGCGCGAGGCGTATCTCCGGGTAAAGTGGGAGTGGTGTGGTTTTAAATTGTCCTGGTTCAATAACGCTCACTTGATAGCCGCGCTTCTCAAGAAGCGGGATAAGCGCTTGCAAGACGCGCACGACGCCATTCACCTGCGGTGCCCATGCGTCGGTCACAAACAATATTTTTTTCATACTGGCAGACCTTCAATCTCTTTGTCCTTCTTCAAGAGCTTGTTCCGCATATACCATGTGAAAAGATAGTACCCTACGATAACAATGCTGGCGAAAGCAATGACGTATTGCGCATTTTCAACTATCTTCACGACACTCCCCCCAAGCGACGCTCCGAGGAAGAACCCAGCAAGCAGGAGTGTGCCGTATTCGAGAACCGCGACCATGATGCCGTATTTGAAAAATGTGCGGAGCGGCATCTTCACCACTCCCGCAACCACGATGAATGCCGAGGCGATGCCGTAGGAGAGTTTGCCGATGAACATCGTCATGAACGGACGCCTGTCCCAAAGCTCGCGCACCTTCTCCAAGTGATCGTCGGTGATGCCTATCTTGGCGAGCATGCGTTCTGTAAATGCTGTATGTCCGCCAAAGTACCCCATCGCGTAGTACACTCCATCAAGCCCGACATCGCGCACGAAGAAAAGCCCCGCGAGGAAATAGATATTGAAAAAACCGACCGCGGCGAGTGTCCCAGCGACAAACGCAACGACCGGACCTTCTATGAACGAGAGCGGGATAAGTATCCAGTAGCGGTACTGGAGGATGAGCTCAGTGATGAATTCTACTGACATTGTCCCCACCAGTATACTACGCCGTCCGCAAGGCGTTTTCTATCGCCCGAATTCCCTCTTTGAGCTGTTCGGGAAGGTCGTCTCTCGACGGGTCAAACGTATATGCGAAGGGGACATCAGGGAGCACGTACTTCTCCTTGTGAGTGCGGAAATTCTCGACCGCATGCTCCCCGTCGGCGAAGAGCCAGGTGTGGGTATAGTTTTTGAGCTTGTTGATGATGTACTCCTCGGGAGGATTGATATGAATGAACACGTATCGCACATGAGGGAACATCTCCCTGTTCTTTTTATTGTGTTCGATTCCGAATTGGCTCCCGGTATTCGCATCAATCGCGAGACTGTACCCGCGGCTGAGATACTTCTGGGCAAGAGCATTGGAAATCTCTCGAGCACCCTCGTACCCATAGCCCCGGAGCTTGAGCCGTTCGCGTATCTCGTCGGTAGAGATGCGGATAAGCCCGAAATGCTCGGCGAGCGGCTTCACGACCGTCGTCTTCCCTGCACCTATCATGCCGACTGGCATCAGCATCCATTGCGGGGACTGGATGTGGTCAGGAATGACGAGTATCTGTTCGTATTCTCTGCTTACTTCCTCGAGCACTTCCTTCGGTGCATTGGGAGACGTGGTCGGGCCGGACATAGCAGGTCAGAGGAGCTTCTTCGCCGAAGACTCGCTTGCACCAGACTGCACCTGCCGCAGTTCACTCGTGCGCTCTGCCAATATGTGTTCCAGGCCCACCCTAGCTCTCTCTAGTTCGGCAGTACGTTCCTGTATCTTCGCTTCGAGACTGAAGTGCGACTGCTGAACGTTATCAGCCATCGTGTTGAACGCAGTCGCCAACACCCCAAGCTCGTCCTTGCCGTACACCTTCACTCGGTTATTCAAATCTCCTTCTCCGAGCTTTTTCACTGCTTCGTCGAGTGCAGAAAGCGGTCTCGTGATGCTTCTCGCAAGCAAGCCGTTCACTGCGAGTATGACAAGCAGGAGGAACAGCGACGTAACCACTATGACGCCGGTCACTTCTGCAGTCACCAGATTGACCTCGTTCCGGGCATTCTCAATCTCGTCTTTTTCCATATCCCGATACTGGCGAAGCAAGACTACCACTTCGTCTTTCTCTTTCGAGAAAGGATCGATTAGTTCATTAGTCCCTCCTCCTTGCTCATATACCATAAAGTCATCTACTATCTTGCGGTTGATCTCATCAACCTTCTTCCAGATGCTGTCTATAAGGTCAGTATCTTCCTGCAAAATATCCGGTGTTCCGTAGCGAAGCTCTTTCTTGAGCTCAGTCATAAGCCGGTCAAATTCTCTCGCGTTTGCATAGTACCCCTGTTTATCTGCAATTTCTCCATAGAGCCGGTATGAATGAGCCTCTTCTACACTGAGGAGAAAAGTCTCTGTCATACTGCTGAGCCGTAATATGCTCGGGATTGGGAACTCCACAAGAGCATCGAACTGATTATTGATGTTCTTGACACCCGAATAGCTGACGACACCCAACCCGATGATCGTGATGAGACTTATGGCAATTACCAGGTACAGCTTATGGGCGATTTTCATAGCGACGTATTGCTATCAGTATAGCAAACCAGACAGCAAAATTTTGTAGTTTTAAGGGTGAGCCCACGGGGAATCGAAGCTTACAGCTTCAGTACACCTTGCGGATTTTCTGTTCGCTTCGCTCCATAAAATACTCGCAAGGTCTTCGATTCCCCGACGCAACGTTTCCCAAACGTTGCTTGGAGCCACAACGCAAAAGCCGCCCGAAGGCGGCTCCTGCTTGCGTTGTGACCCCACGGGGAATCGAACCCCGATTTCAGCCGTGAAAGGGCCGTGTCCTAACCGTTAGACGATAGGGCCGTGTCTAAACCTTATCATTTTCGCATCGAAATGCTAGGATAGCTGGCACAGGAGGCGTGGCAGAGTGGTCGATCGCGCTTGTTTCGAAAACAAGTATGCTCGAAAGGGTATCGGAGGTTCGAATCCTCCCGCCTCCGCAAGTATTGAAACGCAGTGAAAAGACTGCGGAGGCGAGCCCCGCTGGGAGCGGGGCGTGGAGGATTCGAAGGGGTTGTTGGCTTACAATTGAGCTTGCGAAAATTTAAGCCAACAACCCGAACTGAAACAGTAGGTTTCGAATCCTCCCGCCTCCGCAAGTTTGTGGTATAGTCTTTCCGTACGCGCCATTAGCTCAGTTGGTAGAGCGCCACATTGACGTTGTGGATGTCGTAGGTTCGAATCCTGCATGGCGCACTACCAAATCTTGATTTTGTGCTATAGTGTTACTTAATGAGTCCAAAACGCAAAACGTCCCCGGGACGAGAGAAAGTCTATATCTACGGCAAGCATGCGCTCATGGAGGCGCTTGTGAGCACACCGCATATCATCCGCAAGGTCTTCCTCGCGCACGATGCCGCAGACAAAGACCTGGTTGCCCTCCTCCAAAAGCACACCATCCCGACCGTCCCTCTCGCCACCGGCAAGGGCAAGGAGCTCGTGGGGCGCGATGCGACACACCAGGGTGTCATCGCCATCATGGACCCGTCTGCCCTGCTCAGCCCGTTCGACGATTTCATACAGACGCTCGATACCGCCAAGAACCCCGCTATCGCAATCCTGGGCGAGATCCATGACCCGCACAACGTCGGCGCTATCATCCGCTCCGCGGCGGCCTTCGGCCTCTCGGCTGTCCTCATCCCTGAGCGCCACCAGGCGGGCGTCACGGGCGTCGTCGTGAAGTCTTCGGCCGGCATGGCGTTCCGCATCCCGCTCGTCTCAATCGGCAACGTGAACAACACCATCAAGATACTCAAAGAAAAAGGCTTCTGGATCTATGGCCTCGCGATGGACGGCAAGAAGATGCTCGGCATCGAGAAGTTCAACACACCGACCGCATTCATCATCGGGAACGAGGGTGCGGGTATCCGCGAAAAGACGCTTGAGGCATGCGATGTCACCATCTCCATCCCGATGCACTCGCGCACCGAGTCGCTCAACGCCGCTGTCTCGGCCGGAGTCGTCTTCTACGAGTGGAGCAAGAAGCACCCCGAAGCTCTCTAGACCTGCGCGTATGAAGTACGATCAACACCTCACTACCCTCCCCTGGAGCGACTATGAGCTCCTCGACTCCGGCGACAACATGAAGCTCGAACGCTTCGGTGCAGTCGTCGTCGCACGCCCCGAGACGCAAGCGCTCTGGCAGAAACAGAAGCCCGAGCTGTGGGACTCGGCACACGCCGTTTTCGCCTTCCGCGATAAGAAAGGCGGATGGGACGTACGAAAGCCAGTGCCGGAATCGTGGGAACTCGGATGGGGCGATACACGCTTCACCGCCGCACTCACCGGCTTCAAACACACGGGCATCTTCCCCGAACAAGCGCCGAACTGGGAGTGGACAAAAGAGCGAATTACGAAGCTGGAAAGTCCTAAAGTCCTCAACCTTTTCGGCTACACCGGCATCGCCTCTGTGGTCGCCGCACAAGCGGGCGCCCAAGTGACGCATGTCGACGCCTCGAAGCAATCGCTCGATTGGGCACACGACAACGCTCGCCGAAGTGGCGTGGGTGAAGACAAAATCCGCTGGATACTCGACGACGCGCTCGCCTTCGCGAAACGCGAAGCGAGACGCGGAGCAACATATGACGGCATCATCCTCGACCCGCCTGCATTCGGCCGCGGTGCTAAAGGCGAAGTGTGGAAAATCGAGGAAGCACTCCCAGAACTGCTCGAGTCGCTTAAAGAAATATTTTCAAATAAACCCGGTTCGTTCTTTCTCATCAACGGCTATGCCGCGGGCTACGCCCCGCGCGCATTCGCACAAGCAGTCGAGAGCACATTTGGCGCGACTGCGGGTGAATGCGGCGAGCTTTTCATACAAGAAGCTTCGGGAGAGCGCGTCATACCCGCCGGTATCTACGTGCGCTTTGTGCGGTAAACTAGACACATGTCTGAACACAAACACAGAGTCGTCCTCTATCACGGCAAATGCCCCGACGGTTTCGGTGGCGCCTATGCCGCCTGGAAGAAGTTCGGCGATTCTGCCGACTATATCGCCGTCGATCATGGCGATGCGCCTCCAGAAGGACTTGAGGGACATGAGGTATACCTCGTTGATTTCTCATACGAAACAGCAGAGCACATGGACACACTCGCCAAGATTACGAAGCGTCTTGTCGTGCTCGACCACCACAAGAGCTCCCGGATATTCGTCGAAAACGTCCCCGAACACATATACGATGAAAAGCGTTCCGGCGCATCAATCGCGTGGAGCTATTTCCATCCCGACCAGCCTTTGCCGCGCCTTATGCAGTATCTCGAAGACGGCGATCTGTATCTCTATACCCTCCCAGAAACTCGAGAGATTTTCTCATATCTCATGGTTCTGCCTTTTGAGTTCTCTGCATGGGATGAGCTGATGCTTGGGCTCGAAGATGAGACGAAACGAGTCGAGATTCTGAAAAAAGCAAAAGCGTACACTGAATTTTTTGAGGCGCTTGGAGACTCCTCCGCTGAGAGAGCGAAGAAAGTTAGTTTTGAAGGATACGAAACATACTTCGCAGTGACGCATCCAAACATCACGATGAAATCCTATGTCGGAAACAAGCTATACAAGAAACTGTCTCCCATTGCGCTCGTGGTGACGGCTCATCCAAATGGATTCGGTGTTTCGATTCGTAGCGACGGGTCGGTTGATGTATCCAAAATCGCAGAAAAATATGGCGGCGGCGGACACCCAGGCTCCGCAGGATTCTTTATCCCAAATGGTGCGGTTATGCCGTGGGTAGAAATTGAAGATGAAAATCCTAGCCATTGAAACTAGTTGCGATGAGACTGCTATTGCAATCGTCGATGCGGAAGGTGACGAGACGAGTACAAAGTTCCGTGTGCTCGGCAACGCGCTCATCTCACAAATAGAACTCCACCGCCAATATGGCGGTGTCTTCCCTGCGCTCGCCAAGCGCGAGCACGCGAAGAATCTCGTACCCATTCTCGAAGCGGCACTCGAAGAAGCTGAACTCTTGCACGAAGACACGCAGGCGATAACGGAGGAGACGCGCGACAAAATTGCAGAAATTTTG
>JBAQEU010000043.1:0-20285 GCA_049286905.1 Minisyncoccia bacterium | reverse complement strand
GGTATATACTTTCTGCATATGAAATTATTCTTCAAATGGTTCGTTTCGGCTCTCGCGATAGGTGTCGCGGCATATGTAGTTCCTGGAGTGGAAGTTACGCTCACGGGCGCGCTCATTGCGGCGGTGGTGCTCGGCGCGCTCAACCTCGTTATCCGTCCTATCCTGCTTGTGCTCACACTCCCGATTACCATCCTCACCCTCGGGCTCTTCTCGCTCGTCATCAACGCACTCCTTGTAATGCTCGCGTCAGTGCTCGTCTCCGGGTTTGTCGTTGTTGGGTTCTGGGCGGCGCTCTTCTTCGCCCTCGTGCTCGCGGTCATCAACTGGGTCTTCAACGCGTGGAGCGGCGTATAGCACATGATCGACCCCGAACTTGTGGCGAAACTCGACGAGATAGGCGCTAAAGCCGACCGGGCTTACGAGGCCGCTGAGAAGATTAGAAAATATCTCTTTTGGAGGGGCGCCCTCACTGCCGCTCTCGTCATCTTGCCGATTATCGGTCTTGCTTTCGCGCTTCCGCAGTTCATCAACACGTACGCTTCAACACTCAGCCAGTTCGGCCTCTAGAGTGCGCGCTTGCCGCGGGCGACGTTGATGAAGATAGGGAGGAACGACACGACGATGATAACGAGTGAAAATGGCAGGATGTAGGACTCGCTATTTGGGATGAGCGACCCGAGGAAATAGCCGAGCGAAATCATTCCGGCTCCCCAGAGAGAACCGCCGAGGATGTTGTAGGCAAGGAACTCCTTGTAGGTCATGGAGCCGACACCGGCGAGTATCGGGGCGATAGTGCGCACGATAGGTACAAAACGCGCGAGTACGACCGCGCGACCGCCGTATTTCTGATAGAAGCGCTCAGTGCGCTTCAAGTATTCCTGCTTGAAAAAGAAAGAGTCTTTTTTCTTGAAGAAGTTCACGCCGACATTTGCGCCGAACCAGTAGCCGACCGAGTCCCCAACTATCGCCGCGATGACGACGAAGAAGACGAGCGGACCGAAGGAGAGGAATCCTGCGGCAGAGAGAAGTCCCGCCGCGAAGAGGAGCGAGTCGCCGGGGAGGAATATCCCAACAAGGAGGCCACTCTCGGCAAATATGACAGATGCGAGGCCGAAGTAACTCCCTGTCTTAATCATCGCAATCGGGTCGAGGTTGATGCAGGCGGATAGAAATTCGAACATACGATGTATTCTAGCAGAGAAAAAAAGAAGGGCGCCGGTCATAAGCCGACGCCACTTTCAAGAATTGCGGTTACTTCTTCACTCTCCACTCCAACGTCCGTCCAGCCCAGAAGGGCACCACGATGTCGCTCCCGAACTCGTAGTCGTCACGAATGCGCCACGAGTCCCGAACGAGGGTTATCGTCTCCTTGTTTTGTTCGAGAGCATTAAGGTCGAGCTTGTAGAAGGCGCGGCCGTTACTGCTCATGAACCGCTCGAAACTGCCGTCGATGAGCGCTTCGGGACGATATTCTTCAAACGCCGTGGCGACGAGCTCGAGTGCCGCGTGCGCGGTGAAGCATCCTGGACGACCGCAGGCTGCTTCTTTGTTTCGGCGTCCTTGGGGGGCCGAATCAGACCCGAAGAAGTACTTCGGATCGCCGCTTGTGGCGGCAAGGAGTAGTGCCTGGCGGTGTTCTTCCCGATTCAGCACGGGCAAGCAGAAGTTGTGCGGATTGATACCGCCACGGAACAGCGCACTGCAGTTTTCGAGCAGGTGGTGAGCCGTGATGGTGGCGACTACGTTCGGCGTCACTTTTGCGAAATGCACCCCCCATTTCGTTGTCGCGTTGAAGCCGATGCAGAGCTCGGGGTGGTACCGCGTGAGTAGCAGAAGTACCTGATGAATGAAGACTTTTTCCTGGTCGAAGACATCAACTGTGGGGTCGATGATTTTGTCGTGGACAAGAAACAATGGTAAGCCTTCGCGCTCCATCATATCGAGAACAGGACGAATTTCGCTCATGCTTGTGACACCGAGCGCAGGGTTGTTCGTCGCGCTGATAGGATACAGCTTCACCGCTGTGATGAGATCGCGATGGTGAGTGGCTGAGGCTATTTCCGACGTCGTCGTCCGATCCGTAAGACACAGTGTCATGAGCGGGTTGAAGGTGCTTCCTTTCGGCAGTGCCGCCAGGATGCGCTCCCGGTAGGCGCGAGCTTGTGCGACGGTCGTTACGGGCGATTCCAGGTCGGGTGTAATGATTGCCTCGCCGAACCGTTTTGCCGAGAAACCGACAACGTCCCGCATTTCGCCGTTGTCGCGAAGACTCAGTCCAGCGTCAAGCGGCCTGGTGATGGTAATGCTCGTGATGGGCATGGTGCGATTCCTTTCATTGTTGAGGCCGAGATGCGCCGAAGTCAGAGGGGATGTTTCTCGATGAGGGTTGTGTACTCTTCCAGAACCCTGCCGAAGAGGCGGGCGTTTTCAGTGAACCACCATGCGCTTCCAATTTGAGTTTCGTTCGCGCCGACTTTCATGAACTCCCAGACGTCGCGACCGCTGTCGATGCCGCTCACCCCAATGAGGTGGTGGTCGAGCAAGAGCTTGCGCAGTTGCAGCATCTGCCGGAGGGCGATTGGCTTCATGGCTTTGCCGCCATAGCCGCCGATGTGCTCGCCGTATTCAATCGCGTAACGACCGTCGTCTGTGAACATGATCGCGCTTGCGGTATTACAAGACACGACCTCGATGTCGTACGGGCGAATCGCGTCTGCGATTTCTTCCGGCACGCTTGGCAGATACGGGGAAAGCTTGATGCGGAGCCGGCAGTACCGTCCGGCGATTTCGTTGAAGATGCCGAGGGTACGCTTCAGTTCTTTCGGGTCGTACGAGACGGGTATCTTTTGGACACCGTCATCCCAAACATTGATGCAGCCGCCGTTGATTTCAACGATGGGAACGCGGAGGTCTGCACAGTCTTGTGCAAGTATCTCCGGGTCTTCTCGCTTAATCGGAGGGACGGTCAGCGCGAGGGTTTTCCCCGCGTCTGCCGCGTCTTGAATCATTTCCGGCAAGAGATGTCGGAGGCTTTGGCGACCCCCATTTGGGAGACCCATCGAGTTGATGGTATTTCCTTCGCGGTCTTGGTAGGCGTTATTTCCCGCGTTTTGAGCACGGGGGAATACGCTCATGGGGCCGACAGTGATGGTGGCGGCGGCGGACTTCAACATCAACTCGAAGTGCGCAAGGCTATTGCAGGTACCAGCGGCGTTGCCGATGCTGAAGAATTCAGGATTGGTTCTCACAAGATGCCTCTCTTTCTATATTGTTGAGTGGAAAATGACAAAGGCCAAAAGTTCAGACCTGGAGAACTGTACCCAATTTCAGAGTGATACACAACATATGTCTCTCTCATGAGGCGGGTATGCCTTATACTGTAGTGAAATGATGGAATCAGTACCGAAAATATCGACGCCTGAAGAAGAGCTCGCCTATCTGCGGGAGCAGGTCGCGCAAAAGGAAGCGGAACTTGCGAAAAGCGGCGTGCCCGAGCGCGAGTTGATTATCGCCGAGCAGATCTACGAGCATCATGCCGCGCCCGAGGAAGTGCTTACACCCGCCTATCGCATGAGCGAGGCGACAAAGGTGGACGAAGCAGACGCGATACTCGCCGAGCTCAATCTCGGCGGCTCGGAACAAGCGGTGAAGAGTTTGCAGAAGACGATGGAAGAAAAGGGGATTAAGAACGCGCTCGGGGTGCTCGAGAAGCTCGGTGATCCGCGCGTCGCAGACGACTTCCATCGCTACCTGGTGCGCTACATCGCCGCAGGTCTGCCCGCACTCGGCTTTGACGAGAAAGCGCCGCGCTTCCAGGCACTTCATATGACGCTGTACGAGATTGCGCTCCCTGGCCCGAAGAACAGCGAGCAGGGCCGCGAGAAGCCGCTCAAAGAACTCATTTCCGGCATGGAGCAATTCTATTCCGGTCTATTATCGGTCGGAGAGGCGGCGTCGGGCGAACCGAACTACTTCGCACTCGAGCTCGCAGTACCTGCTGACACTCCGGAGCTCCAGTTCTACGCGGCAGTTCCAAACGGCAAGCGGAACCTTTTCGAGAAACAGCTCCTCGCGATATTCCCCGATGCGCACCTCGTGCCGCAACCAGCCGACTACAACGTCTTCGTGGCGGGTGGAGCGACGCTCTCGTCGGTCGCACGTCTTGCGGAGAATCCCGCACTCCCTTTGAAAGACTACACAGACTTCGACTATGATCCGATTAATGCAATGATGAACGCTTTCGCCAAGATGTCAGCTACAGGAGAAGGTGCGGCACTCCAGCTCATCATCGAGCCGAGAGGCGAGCGGCATGTAGCGCACTACCGGAAGATCCTTCATGCGCTTCGCAAGGGCGAGAAGCGCGGTACGGCATTCAGTACGCCCGAGACGATGCTCGGCGAGCTCGCGCGGGATTTCAGCAAGACGCTCTTCTCGAATAAGCCAAAAGATGTCGAGAAGGCAAAGGAAGCCGAAACGCGGCAGATTGAAGAAAACAAGACCGCTATCGAGCAGGTGGAGAAGAAGATAGCTTCGCCGATTGTCGGCGTGACTCTGCGGCTCGCCGTCTCTTCAAATGATGCGAGCGTCGCCAACCAAGTACTCGGTGACATCGAAGCGGCATTCAACCAGTTCGCAAACACCCAGGGGAACCGGCTCGAGTTCAAGCGTGTCGACGCGCGCCATGCGCCGCGTGTGCTCGAAGACTTCTCGTTCCGCCTCCCGAGCAGTGAAGCACTTCCACTATCGCTCCGCGAGCTCACGAGCGTGTACCACTTCCCGCCGACGGGTATCGAGAGCTCGCCGCACCTGCGGCAGTCGCGCTTCACCCATGCACCGGCTCCGCTCGCACTCCCTCAAACGGGTGCGCTTCTCGGCATCAATTCGTATCGCGGACAGACGACGAATATCTACCTCAGTCCCGAAGACCGTCTGCGCCACCTCTACGTCATCGGTCAGACCGGTACCGGTAAGACGGGACTCTTGAAGAACATGATCATACAGGACATCCAAAACGGCGACGGCTGTTGCTTCATTGACCCGCACGGCAACGACATCCTCGACATCCTCGCCGCAGTGCCGCCCGAGCGCTACAAGGACGTCATCTACTTCGACCCTGCCGACCTGTCGCGCCCGTTCGCGCTCAACTTCCTCGAATACGATATGGCGCGCCCGGAGCAAAAGACGTTCATCGTGAACGAGCTGCTCATGATCTTCCGCAGTCTCTACGGCGACGTGCCAGAGAGTATGGGCCCTGCCTTCGAGCAGTATTTCCGCAATGCGACCCAGCTCGTGATGGAAGACCCTGCAAGCGGCTCGACTATCCTCGATATCCCGCGCGTGCTGAGTAATAAGGAGTTCCGAGAGGCGAAGCTCGCGAAGAGCATGAACCCGGTGGTGAACCAGTTCTGGAACGAGATCGCGACAAAAGCGGGCGGTGATGCGTCGCTTGAGAATATCGTGCCGTACATCACAAACAAGTTCGACGACTTCACCGCAAACGATTTCATCCGCCCGATTGTCGGACAGCAGAAGTCCTCCTTTAACTTCCGCGAGGTGATGGACACGAAAAAGATTCTGCTCATCAATCTCTCGAAAGGTCGTCTCGGCGAGAAGAATGCGAACCTGCTCGGGCTCATCACAGTCGGCAAGCTCTTCATGGCGGCGCTCTCGCGCGCAGACAACCCGCGCGCGGTCTACGCGCCGTTCTATCTCTATATCGACGAGTTCCATAACGTCACTTCAGAGTCGATTCCGGGCATTCTCTCTGAAGCTCGCAAGTACAAGCTCGCGCTTACGATGGCGCACCAGTTCCTCGACCAGGTCCCCGAGAAGACGCGGAGCGCGGTTTTCGGTAACGTCGGCAACATGGCGGTCTTCCGCGTGGGCGAAGAAGACGGCGAATTCTTCGCGAAGCAGTTTGCGCCGGTCTTCACCGCGCTCGACTTCGTTAATATCGAAAACAGAAATGCGTACATGAAGATTCTGACCGGCGGTATTCCGCAGAAGCCGTTTGATATGAAGACGTCGGATTTGCCACAGGTGAATCTGGCGCAGGTCGACGACCTGATTCACCTCTCTGCACTCACGTACGGCCGCGACCGTGCCGCAGTTGAAAACCTGATTCGTGAGCGATACCTCTCACGCTGATATTCTATGCAAGGATCTTTAAATAAAATTCCAAAGAGTCGGAAAAATAAACTGGAGGATGACGAAGCTCCTGTCGGGAAGAAGCAGTACCCAGCGAAGAAGTCGAAAAAGGAGGCTCAGGAAATAAAAAGGACTGTCGGTGGAGCTCCGCATCTTGAAACAGTGTCGCCCACAAAAGAAACTGTTCCTACAGAAACAGATGCAGGAGTAGATACATCCTCGTTTCAGAATCCCTACCTGACGGATGAGAATCGTAGCAATCTAATTCAAACAGATTTGGATTCGCTCAATCTTGCGAGTGGAGACGCAGGAGAAGTCGCTCCCGCGCCAAGCGAGCCGGTGATACAGGTGGAGACAAAATCAGCGACCCCCTGGACGCCCCCAACAGCTCCGGTGCTCGGGAGAGAAATGCATCGAGCGGCGGTACCAGTAGAGGAGGAACCTGCTACTCAAGTGGAGACCGAGATAGATGCTAGAACGCGAGACATAGAAGCAGAAGAACAGAGTGCTATCGACACGCGAATCAAGTTCGCGCGAATGGCAGATATCCCGACACTGACCGATGTCGTTGAACCGAAGCAGAAACGCCGGTTTGAAGTGGGAGAGCCGCAATACTTGGCAAACCCTGAGCCGCAAGGAGAACCCGAGTACGCGGTGTGGAGAAGGGGTGAACCTCGGGACATCAGCCTGAGTTCGCTCGGAGAACCTGTCACACCAATCGAGGCCGAGGGCACCCCGCTCGAAGAGAAGAAAAAATTCAGAGAGTTCATGACAGGAGCGAAAGAGAGACTCCATGCCGAGCGGATGAAAGAGTATACCGCTCAGCGTTCAGTCGAGCTTGATGAAAAAGGGAAAGGATACGGACCAAAAGCAGAAAAGCTTATCCGCGCAATCGGCAAGACATACAATAAGCTCGGGTGGAAAAGCCAAATTGCAGTTGGTGTCAGTCTCGGCATCGGATCAGTAGCTGTCTCTGGTGTGTCGATGCCTCTCGCGTTCTTGTTCGGTGCAGGTCTCGGTGTTCAGCGTCTTGCTGGGATGTCGAGCATGTTCCTGAAGATGGAAAAATATCTCCAGGACCACAAGGGGGCCAATATCGGGATGGGTCCGCTTCGAATACGAGAGGAACGCATTAAAGAAGCCGCGGCGTTCGGAGCTATAGCGTATACCGCGCTCATGGGAGTCGCGATTGGCGAAGCTGTTACTCTTGCTAGCGAAACAGAAGCCGCTCATGCCGTGCAGAAGTGGCTCGGCGGTGTACTTGGGCACACTGTGCCAGCGACGCCTGAAGCTCCTGTCTCACACAATTCCGTCCCTTCACAAGCGACGTCCGGGCGAATTATTCCTCCTCCTGCGACCCCAGAAGCTCCGCCTGTGGCCCCAGCTCCGACAGCAGAGATTCCGAGTGTTCATGCAAGCGCACCGGAAGCGCCTACGGCCGCCACGAACGCGGGCGAAGTTCCTGTGTCTGCACCAATAGCAGAGGTGCCACCAGTCGCGGCCGAAGCTCCAGTACCGGCAGTGGCTCCCGAGATTCCGTCTGCGGCGACGTCAATCGAAGTCAAAGCGACACCCGGCAAGGGCTACGAGTACATGATGAAGCGGCTCTGGGAGCAACTGCACGAGAATAATGTCGAGCTCCCGGCAAACGCCAATCCCGAGAGTGATCTCGCACGACTTCTTGCGGCTGACAAGGATTCGATAGACAAGGTCGTGCATGAGATTGCCGCCGACCCGAAACATCAGTTCTTCCGAGCTGACGGTTCGAGTGTGCGTATCGACGCAGACACACAGATGACGATAGGCGCACGCGGCGAACTGCACCTCTCAGGAGAGAAATACGATTACCGGATTGCACCGCCTCAAGCGCCCGTGACACCAGCACTCCATCCGGAAGCTCCTTCTTCTTCTGTACCGACTCCTCCTGTTGAGTCTATTCCTCACATTGACCTCGTACCGCCAGAGCCGGTGGGAACTGTCGACCTCATCTCGACGCCGAGCGAAGTCCTCGTGCCTGGTCCCGAAACAGTCATTTCAAATCAGTTCGGTATTGCGGTTCACATAAACGAAGCACACTTGTACGCTGATCCGTCAGACCAGAACTTCTTCGTGTATGGCGGCTCGCAGGAAGAGAAAGTGAAAACGATGACAGAGTATCTCAACAAACATCCGTTCAAGGTTGTGTACGCTGAGGATAGTGCTGGGCATCGCGTCCCGTGGTTCCGCAGTTCTGAAGGAGTTGTGACTCAGGGCCCGCCAATGCAAACGAAAGGATTCCTAGGCATGTTCTCGTCATTCCTCAAGCCGCCGACACCGGATGACTTCGGGAAAATTATAAAATAACTCATGCTATGATACCGCCTATGCAAGACGAACTTACCGCCGCAATCGCCGCCGACCTCGGCATCAGCACGCTTCCGATAGAAGAGCAGAAGACAATCATCTCGCAATTCGGCGAGGTGGCGCTCAAGGCGGCGACGATGTCGGTGATCGGACAGCTCGCTCCCGACAAACGCGAGGAGTTCGCCAAGCTTGCAGAGACGGGCGATGCGGGTGCTCTCAAAGCATTCCTCGATGAAGCAGTCCCTGAACACGAGACTATCGTGAAGGCGGCGGTCGCCGAGGAAGTGAAGCGATTTAGAGATTTTCAAAATTCGTAATATACTTATCCGATATGAAACCAACCCAGACTGGCATCGCTGTAGCGCTCGCGCTCGTCGTTGTCGTTATCATGTTCATATTCCCAGGCCTCTCACCGTTCGGGAGCTCGGCCGAAGTTACCACTAATACACAATCCGCAACCATGCCAACAGAAAACCCAGATCAGCTCCAGGTAACCGACGAGGTCGTCGGCACCGGTGCAGAAGCCGCCGCAGGCGATGTCGTGACCGTGAATTATGTCGGGTCACTTACTAACGGTACCGTCTTCGACGCTTCCGCAAATCACGGCACGACCGGATTCACGTTCACGCTCGGCGTTGGGCAGGTGATCAAGGGTTGGGACCTCGGTGTCGCTGGTATGAAGGAAGGAGGTAAGCGCAAGCTCGTCATTCCAGCCGCACTCGCGTACGGCAATCAGGAAGTCGGCGGGGGCATCATCCCTGCGAACTCCGCACTCATTTTCGAGGTGGAGCTCATGAAGGTGCAGAAAACGGCTCGCTAACTAGAAGAAAAATAAAAGAATGGGCGCGGACCGTACGGTCCGCGCCCATTCTTTTATCTTCGTACTTCTGCTACCGTACTCTATATATGAGTGCAATCCAGTTCAAGATAGAGAAGCGCGCAGCCACCGGGGGCGCCCGCGCAGGGACTCTTACCACACCGAACGGTGTCATTCATACTCCTGCCTTTACGCCGGTGGGTACGAAAGCCGATGTAAAAGGTATCTTGCCGAACGCACTCAAAGAGATTGGTGCTGAGGTGGTACTCGCGAACACCTATCACCTCTACCTCCAGCCGGGAGAGAAGACGGTACAGGATGCCGGTGGACTGGCGAAGTTCATGGGCTGGAAGGGCCCCACGATTACTGACTCGGGCGGCTTCCAGGTGTTCTCGCTCGGCGCGGCGTTTGGGAAAACCATATCCAAATTTACAAAAGAGGAAGCGCCAAAGGAGGAAGGGGTCGCGGTCTTTGACGAGAGCGTAGCGAGCCAGCATGGACAGCTCGCCATTATCGACGACGAGGGTGTGTCGTTCACGTCGCATCTCGACGGCTCGCTCCACCGCTTCACTCCCGAACGCTCGGTCGAGATACAGCACGCGCTCGGTGCGGATATCTTTTTCGCCTTTGACGAGTGCACCTCACCGACGGCGCCCTACGAGTATCAGCGCGAAGCGATGGAACGCACGCACCGCTGGGCTGAGCGTTCTCTCAAGACGCATCGGCACAACATTGATGCGAATAAGAAGCAGGCGATATTCGGCATCGTGCAGGGAGGGCGGCACGAGGATTTGCGAAAGGAGTCTGCACGCGAAATAGCCAGTCTCGGTTTCGATGGTATCGGCATCGGCGGCTCGTTTAGCAAAGAGGACATGCGCGGCGCGCTCAGCGCCGCGGTAGGGGAGCTTCCTGAAGAACTTCCGCGCCACTTCCTCGGCATCGGAGAGCCGGGCGACATACTCGAAGGCATCGCAAACGGCATGGACATGTTCGATTGCGTCGCGGCGACGCGCATCGGTCGGCACGGCTCTCTGTACACGAAGCATGGCATCATCCACCTGCGCAATGAGAAGTACCAGACCGATTTCGGTCCGCTTGATCCCGAAACTTCTATACCGGGTACAGAAGCCTTCACTCGTGCGTATGTCTCTCACCTCGTGCGCGCAGGGGAGATGCTCGGCGCAATCATCGCGTCCACGCACAACGTCGGCTTCATCCTCGATCTTGTTGCAGGTGCTCGCCAGGCTATTCTCGATGACCGTTTCGGGGAATATCGTGCTGATTTTGTGAAAAACTATTACTCTATCTAATATGGCCAACTTCAAGCTCCATACCCCGTATCCTCCGGCTGGCGACCAGCCTCAGGCGATAGAGAAACTTTCCGAGGGGCTTAAGTCGGGAATGCGGCACCAGACACTCTTCGGTGTGACGGGTTCGGGCAAGACTTTCACTGCGGCAAACGTGATTGCTCAAAACGACAAGCCGACTCTGGTGATGGCGCACAACAAGACGCTTGCGGCTCAGCTTGCGCAGGAGTATCGCGAGTTCTTTCCCGAGAACGCCGTGCATTATTTCGTCTCGTACTATGACTACTATCAGCCGGAGGCGTATATCGCACACTCGGACACGTACATAGAAAAGGAGGCGATGATCAATGCCGAGATTGACCGTTTGCGCCACGCGGCGACGCAGGCGCTCCTCACGCGCAAAGATGTCATCATCGTCGCCTCGGTCTCTGCTATCTACGGTCTCGGTTCGCCGGAGCAGTATGAGAAAGTGCACGTGAAGATAGAGAAGGGTGCCGTGGAGAATCGCGCGGCGCTTATCCGCAAACTCGTCAGTATCTTTTTTGAACGTACCCCGGCCGACCTCAACCCGGGGCAGGTGCGCGCTGTCGGCAACTCACTCGAGTTCATGCCGGTCAACGAGCGCGTGATGTATCGCGTCGCGTTTGAGGGCGACACTGTCGCGCATATCGACCAGCTCGATCCGGTCTCGCGCGCGAAGCTTGCAGAACCGTCGTCGGTCTTCGTCTTCCCGGCGAAGCACTTCGTTACAAGCGAAGAAGAACACAATCGCGCGATAGAAGACATTAAACTTGAGCTCGAAGAACAACTCGCCAAACTGAAACGTGAGGAGAAGCCGCTCGAAGTCGAGCGATTGAAGCGCCGTACGCTCCACGATCTCGCGCTCATCCGCGAGCTCGGCTACACGAGCGGTATCGAAAACTATTCTCGCCACTTCGACGGTCGGAAACCCGGCGAACCGCCGTTCACGCTCCTCTCGTATTTCCCTCACAAGAAAGACGGCTCACCGGATTTCCTCACGGTCATCGATGAGTCGCACGTAACGGTGCCGCAGATTGGCGGTATGTATGCGGGAGACAAGTCCCGCAAGGACGTGCTCGTCGAGTACGGTTTCCGTCTCCCATCGGCTCGTGATAACCGCCCGCTCCGATTCGAGGAGTTCGAGGAGCGTGTAGGGCAGGTACTCTACACGAGCGCGACTCCAGGAAATTATGAGCGCGAACACTCCGAGCAGGTCGTTGAACAGATTATTCGACCGACAGGTCTCATCGACCCCGAGCTTACGGTGCGGGGTGTGGTCGAGACTGCAGGCTACAAAGGGCAGATTGCTGATTTCATACACGAAGCCGAGATAGTTATCAAACGCGGCGGTCGTGCGCTTGCGACGACGCTCACCAAGCAGATGGCCGAAGATCTCTCCGCATTCTTGCGGGAGAAGGGAATCAAAGCCGAATACTTGCACTCAGACGTGAAGACGATTGACCGTATCGACATTCTCACCAAGTTCCGCAAAGGGGAGTTCGATATCCTCGTCGGTGTGAACTTGCTCCGCGAGGGACTCGACTTGCCCGAGGTTGAGCTTGTAGGCATTCTCGATGCCGACAAAGAGGGGTTCCTGCGCAGTGAGACATCGCTCATACAGACCATCGGTCGTGCCGCGCGAAACGTCTTGGGGCGGGTCATTCTCTATGCCGACGTGATGACGAACTCTCTCACGAAGGCCATCGGCGAGACGAACCGCCGCCGCGCTATTCAGCTCGCCTACAATGAGAAGCATGGCATCACGCCGATGACTATTCACAAAGAGATACGGGACATCGCCGAGAGCATGCGCAGTGAACACCAAAAGACGATTGATGAACTGCTCGTACTCGACACACTCGCCTACAAGGATGACCCGAAGGAGTTCATCGCTCGTAAGAGGGAAGAGATGGAGGAAGCAGTAGAACAGCTCGACTTCGAGACCGCGGCGCTCATCCGCGACGAGATCTACAAGCTCGAAGGTACTGGGCCGAAGGCCAAGAAGCCGCGAGTCCGCAAGGCACTTTCCGGAAGTTAATCCTCAACAAGGGGACTTGACAGAAATAGGGTATGGGTGTATGGTATGCCCAGGTTGTATCGGAGACGGGGAAACCAGACCTGAGAAGGTATAGGGTATATCCGTCATAATCGTAGTTCCCTGAAAAGAGGAGAAGTGATCATGAAAATGACCAAATTGTTCGTGGCGGCCCTCGTGGCCGTCGTCTTGTCCGCATCATCCGCTTTCGCGGAAGATGCGGTCATAACCACAGCACCGCAAGCTCCCGCGGCACTCAATCTGCCGCTCGGACTTCCGGCGACCTGGACCCTTGGGTTCTTGGGCGTGAGCGCAAAGATGCCCGATGGAACCCGAAAAAATTTGCCATCAACAAATCTGGTCATCCAGATTTATCCGATGCCAAACGGCGACGGAACCTTCCGCTACGAAGGGGAAGTGGTGAACAGTAACGGGTCGGCAGTAAGGATTGTCTTCGCAACGCACGACAAAATCGTGGTCGACATCCACATCCCCGAGTTGTTCTTCGGAATGAAATCTGCGAGTTATGTGCAGATTCATACCGAACTAACCCGGGATCCGGTGTTCGATATGTACTTTGTCGGGCGAAAAGGGCGAGCGGTCGCCTTCGATACGGAGAGTGGCGTTGAGTATAGAATCAAGGCCACGAATGACTTTTTCCGCGGCGCCGGCCGGTTTTGATCCAAAGCAGTTCGTTAATCGCGCACCCCTCAAAAGGTGCGCGATAACTTTTTATAAAACACAGCTCGACTCATTTGAAGTCGCGTGGTATAGTGTAGTCGTACCTGCCCCTCCACGGGCAGGAAATTCCTATGCCAAAACCATCAAAAAAAGAAGAGCACGGACATCACCTCGGTAGCGAATGGCTCAAGGTGAAAGGTGCGCGCACCCACAACCTGAAAAATATTTCGGTAGATATGCCGCGCGGCGCGATGACGGTTATTACCGGCCTTTCGGGCTCGGGCAAGTCCTCACTCGCTTTTGATACTATCTTCGCCGAGGGTCAGCGCCGCTACGTGGAAAGCCTTTCGGCCTACGCGCGACAATTTCTCAATCAAATGGCGAAGCCGGACGTCGATGAGATTGCCGGGCTCTCGCCAGCCATTTCGATAGACCAGAAGAGTCGTTCAAATAATCCGCGCTCGACGGTTGCCACCGTCACCGAAATCTACGACTACCTCCGCGTGCTCTATGCTCGCGCGGGCCAGCCGTACTGTATCCATCATGACGTGCCCATCGTGCGCCTCTCAAAAGAAGAGATGATCAAAATGGTCTTCAATCGCGTCGAAGCGAAGCGCGCCGGCACAAGTACAAACGTCATGGGTGTGGCGGTTGATAAGAGCGCGGTGACCATTTACGCTCCGGTCGTCGTCGGTCGCAAAGGTGAATACTACCAGCTCCTCTACGACTTGCTCAGCAAGGGGTATGAGAAAGTCGTCATCGACGGTAAACAGCAATCGCTTCGCGAAAAGATTGTGCTTGATAGGAACAAAGTGCATAGCATAGACGCACTCGTTGACTCTATTTTCGTGTCCGAGTTTGCGCGCTCGACCGCGGCCGCTCGCGAACGACTCTCCGAAGCGCTCGAGCTTGCGCTCAAGCAGTCCGACGGGCTCGTGAAGATTACGCACGCTGACGGCACGACCGAGACGCTCTCATCGCGTTTCATCTGCCCTGACGACGGTTCGTCGTTCCCGGAAGTCGAACCGCGTCTCTTTTCATTCAATTCACCGTACGGTGCGTGTCCAAACTGTAATGGTCTCGGCACAGCATCGCTTTTCTCAGAAGAAGTCTGTCCGGTGTGTGAAGGAAAGCGGCTTCGCCCCGAAGCCCTGCGGGTGTATTTGAAATCTAAGAAAGATAAAACATTGGGCAAGAGTATTGTGGACTTCACGAACATGTCGATTCGCGACGCGAAAGAGTTTGTGGATTCTATGGAGCTTTCAGACATGAAGAAAGATATCGCCGCGCCGATCCTAAAAGAAATAGATAGCCGTCTCACGTTCATGCTGAATGTCGGTCTCGATTATCTCACACTGAACCGCTCAGCGGCGACGCTCTCGGGCGGCGAGGCGCAACGCATCCGCCTCGCTTCTCAGCTCGGGAGCGGGCTCACGGGCGCGCTCTACGTGCTCGACGAGCCGACCATCGGTCTGCACCAGCGCGACAACGACCGTCTCATCAAGACCCTGCTCACGCTCAAAGAGCTCGGCAACACTATCATCGTCGTCGAGCACGACGAAGACACGATTTACTCCGCAGACTATCTCGTTGATATCGGGCCGGGCGCGGGCATCCACGGCGGTACGGTCGTCGCGAGCGGGTGGCTCGACGACTTGCTCACCGCAAAAAAGAACGAGAGCAATTCTGTAACGCTCGCGTACTTGCGACAGGAAAAAGAAATCGAAGTACCCGAAACACGTCGCACGAGTGAGAAGGGCTCGATCAAGGTGCGCGGTGCGACGCTCCACAACCTTGTGAACCAGAACATCGACATTCCGCTCGGGAAGCTTGTGTGCATCACGGGCGTGTCGGGGAGCGGTAAGTCGACATTCCTCTACGATATCTTGCATCGCAATATCGCCGCACGTTTCGCGAAGCGCGAAGCGAAGCTCGAACACGTTGCGTCGCTCACGGGCACTGAGTATGTCGGACGCGCGGTGCTCATAGACCAGTCGCCGATCGGGCGCACGCCGCGAAGCAACCCGGCGACCTACACCGGTGCATTTACGCATATCCGCGATCTTTTTGCGGCGACGGGCGAAGCGCGCGCTCGCGGCTGGAAGCCGGGCCGCTTCTCTTTCAACGTCCCCGGCGGGCGGTGCGAAGCGTGTCAGGGCAACGGTTCTATCGCGGTCGAAATGCACTTCTTGCCGACGGTATACGTGACCTGCGACGTGTGCGAAGGGAAGCGCTTTATGAAAGAGACGCTCGAGGTCACGTATCGCGGCAAGACGATTCATGACGTACTCGGTATGACGGTCGAAGAGGCTGAAAAGTTCTTTGGCGATATTCCTGCGATTGCCGAACGGCTCACGAGTCTTAACTCGACCGGGCTCGAATATCTCACTCTCGGACAGAGTGCGACGACGCTCTCGGGCGGCGAGGCTCAACGCGTGAAGATTGCGAGCGAGCTGTACCGCCCGATGTCGATGAAGACCATCTATCTGCTCGACGAACCGACCGTCGGTTTGCATTACGAGGACGTACGCAAGCTCATCGAAATTCTTCAGGAGCTCGTCGCACGTGGTAATACCGTCGTCGTCATCGAGCACAATCTCGACGTGATCAAAAACGCTGACTATCTCATCGACTTCGGTCCCGAGGGCGGTGCCGGTGGTGGCAAGATTGTGGCGAAGGGCACGCCCGAAGAAGTCGCCGACACCGACGGCTCGCACACGGGTGCGTACCTCGCTAAGAATCTCAAAAAACGCCGCAAGTCATAATCTGGTCTGTGATACTCTGACACGTATGTCTCCAGCATTGGAATCCAACATCTGGAAATACACGGTACTGCTTGTGACCAACAAGCGCGTGTTTGCGGCCATCATCGGTGTGTACTACCTCACGATTCCTGGGGTAACTCCGTTTTGGATAGGTATCTTTCTGCTCGCGGGAAATGGTGCATCGTTTGTCTTCGACATTCCGAGTAGCTACATAGCAGATAAGATCGGACATAAAGACGCCCTCGTGCTGTCGCGCGGGATTATATTCCTTTCCACGTTCTTCTTTCTTTTTGCTACGAATGTGTGGTGGCTTGTCATCGGCTCAGTCTTGATGAGCATGGGCTTCGCCTTCTTGAGCGGGGTGGGGAGTGCATTCATGCATGAGACGTTACGTGCGATTGGTCGCGAAGGGGAGTACCGCACGGTTATGGGCAAAGCGAGCTCGATAGGATTTGCTCTCCCTGCGGTCATGGCGGCTCTCGTGCCATTCTCCGTCGGTATCAGTTACAAGATCCCGTTCATCGTCATGCTCGTTCTCGACATGGTAGGTCTTATGGTGGCTCTCGCCCTCGTCCGGCCTCCAGTCCCGCAAGAGCACGTCGCAGAGGTGAACGAAACAAAATTCCTCGAAGTTATCCGCCAAGGTCTTGCTCTGCGATTTTTTCGTATTGCTACATTCTCTGGCATCGTGAGTGCTGTCATCTTCGCGGTGGATGGCTTCCGCGGTCCGTACCAACTCTTGCTTGGTCTGCCGGTCATATGGTTCGGTGTGTTTTTCGGTGTTGGCCGCGGACTCGCTTCGCTTCTTCTCGCGTATAGCGGCAAGATTCATCGCCTCATCGGAGACGTGTATTCATTTCAGCGGATGCAGATTATTGTCTACGGTGCACTCCTCCTCGCGCTCGGTTTTATTACAAATCCTTGGATAGTAGTCGTGATATTCGTCCTAGATAACGGCCTCCGATACGGACTTGGTCAGGTAGATACTGGGTACCAGCTCGATATTATCCGGAATCATAGGTTCAAGGCGACGCTTCTCTCCGCAGGCAATCAGATACAGAACGTCATCTCGATGTGTGTCGTGGCTCTTCTGGGTATAGCCATCGAGCATTTCGGGTATCAGCACTCGTTTCTCATAGTGGCAATCGTATTCCTTGCTGTCCTAGTCCCGCTTCATTTCTATATTGTGCGGCACCGACCTCTTGCGGAGTAAGTATGGAACGAAACGAACTAAATACATTCGACCTGCCGGACATGCCGGGGGTGTACCTGTTCAAGCAGGGACGGAAGGTTTTATATGTCGGCAAGGCGACGTCGCTCCGCGACCGGGTACGGAGTTATTTTGATGATGACCTGATTGCGACGCGCGGCCCGCGCATCGTCGACATGGTGACCAAGGCCGACCGTATCGCACACGAGACGACGCCGACAGTGCTCGAAGCGCTCGTGCGTGAAGCGGCACTCATCAAGAAATACTATCCGGCGGCGAATACCGAAGGGAAAGACGATAAGACGTTCCTCTACGCTGTGATTACTGAAGAGGAAATTCCGCGTGTGCTCGTAATCCGCGGAAAGGATATTGATTTCAAGACGCGCAAAACAAGGTCGAACCTTAAGTCCGAATCCCCAAGGTTCGACCTTGTTTTGCGTGCAATATACGGACCGTTTCCATCCGGCGCTCAGCTCCGCGAGGGCCTGCGACTTATCCGTCGCATATTCCCATTCTTCGATACACCAAAACCTGTGGGCACCAAGAGTAAACATCAGGCGGCGAAGATAGAGTTCGGTGCACAGATCAAACAGTACCCGCGCTCGTTTGATGCGAAAGAATACGCTCGCACGATACGCCGCGTGATGCTCTTCCTTGCAGGTCGCGGCAAGGAGTTGCGAGTGACGCTTGAGAAAGAAATGAAGCAGGCCGCAAAGGAGGAGCGATTTGAAGATGCGGCAGAAGCGCGCCGCGAGCTCTTCGCGCTCGATCACATTCAGGACGTCTCGCTTATCAAGGACGAACACCTCGAGGAGTCACGCGGCAAGATATCGAGTGTGCGTGTCGAGGCATACGACACTGCGCACCTCTCGGGTACGAATGCGATAGGCGTGATGACAGTTCTCGTCGGCGGAGTCCCGATGAAATCCGAATACCGAACGTTCAATATTCGTGGGGTACAGAAGAATGATGACATCGCGTCGCTCAAAGAAGTGCTCTCGCGCCGGCTCGGTCACCCCGAGTGGCCACTCCCGAAGGTGATAGTGGTGGACGGCGGGAAGGCTCAGAAGAAGGCGGCTGAGACGGTGCTCGCTGAAGCTGGGGTGATGGTTCCCGTTGCCGCGATAGTTAAAGACGAGCGACACCGTCCGCGGGAGGTCATCGGCGCGCACCGTGCGGGCGTCTCGGAGTCTGACGCGGTTCTTGCAAATAGCGAAGCGCACCGCTTCTCGCTTGCGAAGCACCGAGCCGCACGTTCGCGTTCGCTACGGAAGTGAACCAGGTGGCGTTTTTAGCGCCTGCCACTCCCTGCTACAATAAACACACATGCAAACTATCGTAGGGGTATTGCGGGGCGGGCCGAGCCGTGAGCACGATGTCTCGCTTCGTACTGGGGCGGCCATGCTCGCGAATCTTCCTGAGGACCGGTTCCTCGCGCGCGACCTGTATATAGACAAGCTGGGGCAGTGGCACGACCGTGGCCGCCCGACTACGCCTGACCGCGCACTTCGGCAGATCGACGTTGCGCTTGTCGGGCTCCATGGCGAATACGGCGAGGACGGGGAAGTGCAGAAGTTGCTTGAGCGTTTCGGCGTCCCGTATACCGGTACCGGCTCTTTCGGTTCGTATCTCGCCATGCACAAGCTCATGGCGAAGATGCACGCACGAGAAGCAGGACTCCTCACTCCTGACTTCCGTCATGTCGAGCGTGTCGAAGACGGTCCGGAAATCGTGCACGAGATCATCCGCACATTTGCTCAGCCGGTGGTTGTGAAGCCTGTAGGCTGGGGGTCCTCCATCGGGGTCTCTATCGTGGGCGGCTATGCACCAGTGCTTGCCGCTATCGAGCAGTTATTCGCTGAGGGTGCAGGAAGCGTGCTTGTCGAAGAATACATCCGTGGCAGAGAAGCGACAGCTGGTGTCGTCGAGGGTCTGCGCGGCGAGGAGCTCTATCTGCTCCCGACTATCGAAATCATCCCTCCGGCAGAAGCTGGTTTCTTCGCATCTCATGTTAAATATTCTGGTGATACTCGTGAAGTGTGCCCCGGTAATTTCTCGCGCGTCATACATGAAGACCTTCAACTCGCCGCGAAGACGATGCATCGCGCACTCGGCCTCCGCCACTATTCACGAAGCGACTTCATCGTTACTCCAAAGGGCGTCTACTATCTCGAGACCAACACGCTCCCCGGGCTTACCGAGGAATCACTCATACCGAAGTCCTTGGCGGCCGTCGGCGTGCCGTTCCCAGACTTCCTTTCGCACTTGGTCGGACTCGCACTTGGTCGGCGCGCATGAATTTAAAAGAAACATATAACCGCATAGCTCTCGATTGGCATCGCGACCATACGCATGATGATTGGTGGGTAGAGGGCACGTCTGCTTTTATGCAGAATCTCCCCGCAGGAGCGCGCGTCCTCGACGTGGGTTGCGGTAGCGGTGTGAAGTCGAAGTATCTCACCGACCATGGGTTCAAAGTGGTCGGCATCGACATCTCTGATGGCCTGCTCGACATCGCTCGGCACGAAGTGCCTGGCGTGGAGTTCAGGGAGCTTTCCATGATGGAACTTGATACGCTTACTGAGACCTTTGACGGAATCTTTGTGCAGGCATCGCTCCTGCATATCCCGAAGAAAGATGCAGGAGATGTCGTAAAAAAGATGGCGGAGCGTCTCGCACCGGGAGGTTTCTTGTATATCGCTGTGAAGGAAGTCCGTGCGGATAAACCGGAGGAAGCGATTGAAAAAGAGAATGACTATGGCTATGAGTTCGAGCGCTTCTTCAGTTATTTCACTATGAGCGAGCTCGAACAGTATCTTGCTGACGCGGGGCTCGAGGTTGTTTTGAAGCTACGGAACCCGAACCCGTCGGGGAAAACCGTGTGGCTTCAAATTATTGGGAAGGGGTGCTAGAATAGGACATATGGGCCGTTAGCTCAGTTGGTAGAGCACCTCATTTG
>JBAQEU010000042.1:0-18299 GCA_049286905.1 Minisyncoccia bacterium | reverse complement strand
GGCACTCCCATACCACCCCTTAGTTAGAGCGTGCAAATCAGATTCCGACAGTATGCCTTTGCCAGTCTTTTCTCTATGGACATCGTTATGCACGATCGTCATCACTCGCTCAAATGGCGTTATGTTCGATCTCCTTAAAATGTTGCTGAGGCTTTTCATATTACTTGTTTCTTCGTAGCGCGTTTTCAAGGAACTCGACCCGTTCCTTCAATTCTGTGTTCACGATGTTCTTGGAAAGCGTAGAAGCAATCCTGGCGATCATAGAAGCCTGCTTGAGCGATATCTCTTTGTTCAGCACCTTGCGGAGGGTGTCCGAGAGAATGTTGTTTATTTCTCCTAAGTTAATCGGTTCCATATCAGTGGTTTTCTACGATCTCGAACCATGCCCTGACTTCATGAGCTCGACCGCTCTTGATGATGTTTTTGTAGAGAGCGAAGATAACATTCGGAGTGAGCTTCCGCGCCCATGCGTTTAAGTTCTTATTCAGTCCATCTTTCTCAAGTCGCTTGTTCCAGTCGGTGAGCGTGCCGGTATCGACCTCGTATGCTTTCGAGAAGTCGAGCTGTGTCTTGAGTGCGAGTAGCTCAAATACGGCTTCTTCCTCAATACCGAACTTCTCAAGAGCAACTCTCGGCTGTCCTTTGAGGAATGAAGGGAGAGACTTCCAAAGAGCATAGGTTTCGTAGACCTGCTTTTTGTACGGATCCTTTGAGAAATCTTCTTCCTGCATACATTTATATTTTCACCGCCTTTGTGCCGGTGAGCTTCTCAAGCCTCTTGAGCGAAGATTCCACATACGCTTCATCAAGCTCGATGCCGATACACTTTCGACCTAAGTGCTCGCACGCAACAGCAGTCGACCCACTTCCGAGGAAGGGGTCATAGACGATGTCGCCGATTTTCGTCGAGTTAGGGATGATCTTTCGCAAGAGTCCCACGGGCTTTTGCGTAGGGTGCAGTCTCGACCGCGCTGGTCTGGGATGATAGATCACGTTCTTCGCTTTGGAACGTTCCATCTTGTGTTTGCCGAACCAGCCGTAGGCGATGAGCTCATACAGCGAAAGATAGTCCTTTCGGCTCATGACGGGCTGATTCTTGAGCCAGATGATCATCTGGCTGTAGTAGAAGCCTGCTGATTTCATACCGGAGCGCAGGCTCGGGAACATTAGATCGGCGTTGAAGATGTAGACCGCGTTGTATTCCTCAAGATACGGCACAACTGCTCCGAGGTATTTGCGGGTAAATTCCTCGTACTCTTCGTCGCTCTGAAGGTGATCGTTTGCAATCACTTTCGTTTCGTCCGTGCTGATCTTCACGAGTCCCTGCTTATTTTCCACATACGCAACGCCATAGGGAGGGTCGGTTACAACCGCTCGCACCTTATGCGCTCCGATAACCTTACTGACAAACTCTTTATCAAGTGAGTCGCCACAGGCAATGATGTGATTGCCGACCGTGAATATGTCTCCTTTAGTTACCTCCATAGATTTTCTTTGCTTTAAGGTTGGTAAACTTCTCCCATCGGTCGATGACGATAGTTGCGAAGATGAGATCCTTTTCGACTCCTCGCCACGCACGATTGAGTTCCTCGCAGGCGATTAGGTCGCTGCCGCTTCCAGCAAATCCGCTGTAGACGATGTGGAGCGGGGCACTACATCGCTTGAACGGCTTCTCGTTCAGAGTCACGGGCTTCTGGGTCGGGTGCTGATACGACTGAGCGTTATCCCGCTTCTCGATCCAGATATCAATCATGTCGAATATCTCGTCATGGACTTGATTGCCGGTAGTCACTTCCTGATTGAGGATCTCGTTGATGTTGTTTAGTCCTTGATTGAGGTACGGTTTGCCAATCGTTCCATACACGCATGGTTCATACACCTTATTGAAGGCGATTTTATGCGTAGGATTTTGATTGTTTTTTAGCCAGAGGCAAACACGCTTCGCGTTCACTTTATGCTTGGCGTATAAGCTCTGTACCATTCCGATGTATGAGGAATCGCACCAGTAGAAGAAGTGAGCGTTTTCCTTGCAGACGCTTTTTGCCACTCCCATACTCTTGTCCAAGAAGTCCAGGTAGTCGCTGTCTTTCTTGGAGTCGTCCTTGCCGGAATACGAGCCTTGATACTTCTCCTTATTGCCAACTCCTCTGGAATAGTCGAGCCCAATGTTGTACGGCGGGTCGCAGTACACGATGTCCGCCAAGTCTCCATTCATGAGCTGATCCACTGATTCCTTGTCGGTTGAATCTCCAACAAGCAGGCGATGCTTTCCGAGTTCCCAGATTTCTCCCAGCTTCACCTTCGGCACAATCGTATCTTTGAGCGCCTTATCGAGATTAAAGTCGTCATCGACCATATCGACATCGTCGAAGAGGTTCTGAAGTTCCTCGTCACCGAATCCGACATCGAGAAGCATGCTCATGTCGAAATCCTTAAGAAGCTCCTCATTCCACGACCCAGTGTTCTTATTGAGTCTGAGATTCAGCGACCGCTCCTCGTCGAGCGTTAGCTCTCGAGAAGGCACCATGCACTCGACCTCCTCAATACCAAGGTCGGCGTACACCTTGACCCGTTGCTCGCCGCCAATGATGATGTTGGTTCGTGAGCCGATGTTGAGGACGATGGGGACGACCGTGCCGAATTCCTGCACGGACTTCTCTAGGTCTCGCCGTTCATTCTCGCTTAACGAGCGAGGGTTGTATCCGTTCTTAATCAGGTCGCCGAGTTTGCGAGTGGCGGGCGACCATGTGATCTTTTGTTTTGCCATAGGGTTAATGTCAGAAGAGGGTCTTATTAAGCTCTCCTACCCTTACTCGTCATTGAATGACAAAATGACAATCTTCTCTTGATTCACAAAAGGCGCGAGTCAGGAATATCCTTAATGTAAAAGACCCTCTGCTGTTTCCAGCGAAGGGTCTTTATTTCGTCATCTCAGCTGAAATGACTATTTATCTCCTCGAAGCATAAATCTTGCCTGGTATCCGTTCTTCTTGGTGTAGTGAGGAATCGGATTTTCCTTCATTCCGAAGAACTTCTGGAGCCGTTCGTTCAGTTCGTATTTGACGTTCCTGCTAAACCGCCGATCCCACTTCCCGTTGGTCAGCGTGCCACTGTTATCGGCCATCTCCTTGAGCAACTTCCACTTGAGGTCGGGACTGTTCGTCTTCGTGTTGATGAAGCCCATATCTTTGAAATCGAACTTTTTTGATTCCATGCCTGGGTACGAAATCCTAACGAAATGCCCATCAATGAAATGAATATCCAAGGATTCCCACGTCGCATTCTGGGGAAGTAGGTATGAAGCAATCACATATTCGTTTGTGCGCTTTGCCGATGCGAATGTAATATCTTCGGGATTCACGATCCTCACTTCCTGAACGGATCTCGTCAGTGCAGGGATGAAGACTTCATTCTTTTCATTATAGAAAGATGACGGCATCGTCAGTGGCGTCGGAATTTGCATTTTACTTATAGCTTCCAACTGCGGCATCATACGCTCAGCAATCGACGAGGCCGTCTCCATTGGCTCACGCAGGGTGTCGTAAGCTTTCTGATACGTGTCTACCGCAAATTGCAATGATGAAATAACCCCTTCAGAGAGGACGGGGCTGTATCCCTCCTTGAGAGCTTTTTCATATACCATTTCGCTGACTGTCATGTTCTATATTATATCTTAAAAATTGGCATTTGTTGGCATTTGAGAAAATCAGACCGTGACCCGAGTGCCTCAAAAAAGACGCTCGAGATGCGCTAGAATACCCTTATGTTGCTTGACCTCAGAAGGTTGAAGCCCGAGTAGCCCGCACATAAAAACTTCCCGTTCGGACAGGGTAGGTGCGAACATCACTCACGCCATCGAGAAGGTGAAGTTCTATCTTGCGTAGTGCGTCCGAAGGTATTCGGCGATATCTCCTGATTCATACATCTCGACTCCTCGTTCAAGGTCGACGAGGTACGGCACTTGCCGTTTCCCTCCGCGCGCGATTAGCTCTGCCGCTACGGTATCGTCCAAAATGTTCTTTTCTTTGAGCGGGATGCCTAGCTCTGCCGCTATTGCCATCACTCTTTCACAGAATGGGCACCCGTCTTTTATGTATATGGTAATCATTGACGGCTAAGGTAGCACCCTTCTTTTCGTAAAGAAAGTCTGGACAACTATTTCTTAGTGTTATGTGGCAAGACATCCCACATCTTCGGATCTTGGCCACCATCGAACTTGAAAATTGCGACGCCGCGTACGCCGAGCTTCTTTGCGAGGCGTATTTTGTCGCTCACCGCTTGGGCATCGCTCCACCAGACGATACGAAGCGGGGGGAATGCCGCCGCGACGCCCGCAACGGCGGGCGTTGTCGTAGCCTGATAGACGAAGCTCATTTCTCCAGCAGAATTGCGAGTCGGAGTAACGCCGAGCGACGTTGCAAGTTCGGTGGCATAGCGCGGATTGAACGCCCAGTTAATCTCGTAGCGGTAGCCCTGCCTGAGCGGAACGAGATCGTACTCATAGCCATAGGTCGCGATGCCGATCATGAGTTTATTCTTGTTGATAGTTTTCGAGGCGAGCGTGATGACTTTTTCTACCCACTTCGTGTCGGCGATGGGGATATAAGGTTTCGAGTTAGCAGCGGCATTCAGCTTAAGATCAATAGCACCCTGGTCATAGGTCATGATTTGTACCCGGTCGCAGTACTTGTTGATAGCGACATAGTCGTTCGCGTACTCGAATTTTGGAGGCATCAATTCGAAAGCGGAAGAGGGCGGGGTGCGCGGCTCGATACTGCAGTAGACGAGCTTTTCCCCCATGCGTGCGTAGAGACCCTTCAGGAAGAGCGAGAAATATTTCCGCGTGCTTGCCGGTTTATTCTCAAAGTCGATGTTGATGCCGTCGAAGTCGTGCTCCTTTACTAGTGCGGCGATGCTGTCCTCAAGCGCGATGCGGCTCTTCGTAGAACCAAGGATGTTACTGATAGCAGAACTGTTGCTCCACATGACGGTCGGGATGAGGAGCGTCTTCTCCGCTCGCGCGACGGTCGTGAGTATGTTTGCGGTGGACGTGGATGAGGTCGCGGAAAAATTGAAGGCATCATGGAGCGATCCGTCGTTCTGGACAATATAGCCGAACGGCATTACCGCCTTCAGGTCTTTCATGTGGGGGATGGTATCGACGGTTCCGGTAGCCGCTCGCCAGTAGGGAATCCATCCGGCGACTTCAAAAGTCGCTTTCCCTGCCGCGTGCGCTCCCGAAGGGGAGAGAAAGAAAAAGAGAACAATGAGAATCGCTGTTCGTCGCATACCCTCTCATCCTACCACCCGCTCGGGAGTCGCTTCGCGTTTGCTATAGTTCACCCATGTCACAGAGGGTACAACAAGGGGTTTCGATTGTGGTGGTAGTCGTGGCGCTGGCACTTGTCTTTAAAGCCGTCCCCGGGACAGTCCCGTTCAAAACGGCAGAGTTCGGCGGGGTGTCCTTGAAGATAGAGTATGCGACGACGAGAGAGGCTCGTGAGAGAGGTCTTGGTGGTAGGGAGAGCATCCCACGCGACTACGGGATGCTCTTTGTGTTCCCAGAGGATGCTGAGTATGGCTTCTGGATGAAGGACACCCTCATACCGCTCGACATATTCTGGCTCGACGCTCAAGGACAAGTCGTCTCTCTGGCTGAGGGAGTTGCGACCTCATCTTACCCGCGTGTCTTTTATCCAACAGCCCCGGCACGATATGTCCTTGAGACGGCGAGCGGCTTCGCGAGAGACCATGCTATCGCCACGGGTACTTCGCTTTTGTTGAATAATTTTCCAATTGTTTCGGAGTAACACTGTCCACATGGCGTTTGTCGCAGGCAGGAGTAAACTTACGAGTAAGAGATAGAAATTATTACGTGCCGTTCCTAATCGCCTTACTCATCTATGTCAAAAACCGCTAAAGTTTCCGTTCGTGCAAAGACCGTTTCCCCGGTTGCCGTGAAGGCAGTGGAGTCTCCGGTCTCGAAGGAGACGAAGCGGTATCGCGAGATGATTCCGCAGATCGAGAAGCGCGATGGACGACTCGTGCAGTTTGATTTCGACAAGATAGTGAACGCCGTCTGGAAGGCCATGATGGCCGCAGAAGAGGGCAGTCAGGACGACGCTGTGCTCGTGGCGCATCAGGTGGCAGGCGAGCTCGGGCGATTCGCAAAGAAGTACAAGAGCTTCCTTCCGACCGTCGAAGGCATGCAGGACTCCGTCGAGAAATACCTCATCCTCAATGATTATGTGAAGTCGGCGAAGTCGTACATCCTTTATCGCGATAAGCGCGCACAGCTCCGCGCCGCGCATGTCGACATCCCTGAGCACGTGCGCAAACTCGCGGAGGAAAGCAAGAAATACTTCGAGGGAAATGCACTCGGTGAGTTTGTCTATCTCCGTACCTATGCCAAATGGATTCCTGAAGAAGGCCGTCGTGAGACGTGGGTCGAGACGGTCGACCGCTACGTGAATTTCATGCGTGAAAATCTCGGCAACAAACTTACCGAAAAAGAGTACGCCGAAGTGCGCATGGGCATCCTGAAGCAGGAAGTCATGCCGTCGATGCGTCTCATGCAGTTCTCGGGAGAGGCCGCACGCCGCTGTAATACCTGCGCATATAACTGCACCTTCACCGCGCCAGTGAAGCTCGAAGACTTCGCCGAGATTATGTATCTCTCGATGCAGGGATGCGGTGTCGGCTTCGCAGTGGAGAGTCAGAACGTCGAACAGCTTCCGCAGATCATGAAGCAGACAGCACAGAAACTTTCGGTGCATGTCGTCGGGGACTCCAAGGAAGGGTGGTGCGACGCACTCACACTCGGCATCAAGACATGGTACGCGGGCAAAGACGTCACGTTTGACTTCTCGCAGGTGCGCCCAGCGGGAGCGCGACTGAAGACAATGGGCGGCAAAGCTTCCGGTCCGGAACCGCTCCGCTCACTGCTCGCCTTCGCACGCGAGCGCATCCTGGCTCGTCAGGGTCGTCGTCTGCGCGCTATCGACGTGCACGACATCATCTGCAAGGTCGGTGAATGTGTGGTCGCAGGCGGCGTGCGCCGCACCGCGATGATCTCGCTCTCTGATCTCGACGATGTGGAGATGCGCGACGCAAAGAAGGGTCAGTTCTATATGACCGATCCGCACCGATCCGTGGCAAACAACTCCGCAGTCTACGAGGGTCAACCGACCAATACCGAGCTTATGGACGAGTGGGTCGCGCTCATGAAGAGCGGAAGCGGCGAGCGCGGTATCTTCAATCGCGGTGCGCTCGCAGAGACCATGCCGAAGCGACGCGTCGATCATTTCAAGACCGTCGGGTTTATCGGCGAGGACGGCGTGGTGCGCGGTTCTATCGGCACAAACCCGTGCGCCGAGATCATCCTGCAATCCAAACAATTCTGCAATCTCTCAGAAGTCATCGCCCGCGCAAACGACACGGAAGCGAGCTTACTGCGCAAGGCGCGTCTCGCGGCCATCCTCGGCACCTACCAGTCCACGCTCACGAACTTCGGGTATATCTCGAAAGAGTGGACTGATCACTGTGCGGCAGAGCGCCTCCTCGGCGTTTCGGTGACGGGCCAGTGGGATAGTCCTGTCGCACGTCATCCGGAAGTCATGCGCAAGGTTCGTGACGTAGCGATAAAGACGAACACGACCTATGCGAAGCGTTTCGGCGTCGAGCGCTCGATGTCGGTTACCGCCGTGAAGCCGTCCGGTACGGTCTCGCAGACCTTCAACTGCGCTTCGGGTATCCACCCGCGCCATGCGCCGTACTACATCCGCCGCGTGCGCATCAGCGCGACCGACTCGCTCTTCAAGCTCATGCGCGACCAGGGCGTTCCGTACTACCCGGAAGTGGGGCAGTCGATGGAAGAAGCGAATACCTATGTGCTCGAGTTCCCGGTGAAAGCGCCTGACCACTCGAAAGAGGCACGGTTCAAAGATGACCTCACCGCACTCGATCAGCTCGAATACTGGAAGAAGGTGAAGCTCAACTTCACCGAGCACAATCCGTCTGCAACTATCTCAGTGAGTGAAGACGAGTGGATTCCGGTCGTTGACTGGGTGCAGAAGAACTGGAACATTATCGGCGGACTCTCATTCCTCCCACGTTCTAACCACGTCTACCGCCTCGCACCTTATGAAACGATTACAAAAGAGGAGTACGAGTCGCGCATGTCTCGCTTCCCGAAGGTGGATTATTCCAAGCTCACGGCGTATGAAAGACAGGATGAGTCAGATATGAAGAGGGAGCTGGCCTGTGCCGGCGGTGTCTGCGAAATCCTGTAAGCCAGAAGACTGGCTTCCTCCCTGCGTTCGTCTCGGACAAATGCGTGCGGACACGCTTTGTCACTCGACTCACTTGGTAGTAGACAAAATTGTGCGATACTATGATTAAACTATGAAAGAGAAGGAAACTGACACCGAACTCCTTGCTCGCATGATGGCGGATGGTTTTGGTGAGATGAGAACTGGATTTAATGAGGTGCATACCCGTCTCGATAAGGTTGAGAACCGGCTCGGCAATGTTGAACACCGTCTTGATAATGTTGAAGACTCTGTACAGCACCTCACTCGGCGTATCGGCGATCTCGAAGTAAAAGTCGATGATATGCAGGAAACTCTCGATGGTGTGGCACAAGCAGTCGACAAAGACTCCGTTACAATCCTTAATCACGAGCATCGTATCCGACACCTCGAAAAGGCGAGTGCTTGAATAGGGAAATAACAAGGTTGAACCTTGTTCCAAACAAGCCCGTACATACGGGCTTGTTTGGCGAGTGTCCCAAAGCTATTGACAAATGGTATAGTTCGTGTATACTATAAACAGTAGATTGAATCTTTGATTAACTTGCGCCCATAAAGGGCAGAAGGAGAAAGTCATGTTGGATATGTCCCGTTTTCCGGAAGGTACCATTGTCCGTCACGTTCGTGTGGACCGCACACGTACCCCGCAGGCCGTCATCGACGCGACGGGTCGGAAGCAGTACGTCGAAAAGGAAGTCCTCGAGACGATACCGAAGGGTGAAGGTAACGAAGTTGATGTGTACTTCGTGCCAAAGAACTCACTCCCTCTACTAAAAAAAGAGATATCGGCGTTCCTCGCACAGTACGGTCTTGTGCCGGATCCGCGTGCGCAAGCCGCAGTGAACGAGCAAGACCCATCATTCGCTGATGAGTACCCGAATGGGACACAGTGGGGCGACAAAAACTTTCTCAAGTTCGGCGGATGGGGCGATAGGCCAGGAGTGAGCTGTGGTTGCGATGATGATGGCTGGATCGCCCCGTGGTTCCTTTCAGGTGTCCTCGCTTCCTGTGCATAGTACTCAGGGATTCGGTCATATTTGGGCTCCGCATTGCTTCGGCAGTGTGGAGCCCATTCTTTTTTATTTTTATACAGAAATGAGAAAACCCACAGCAGGAGCGTGGGTTTTCTCATTATTTTGGACCAGGCCGATAAGCCGAATTCTGTCGTGGACGATTATTTATCTGGGCCCGTGATTGCTCACGAGCTCGAGCGGCACTCCCGACCGAGGTCGGGCACGGCCTTGCATGCGGGTAAGGATTTGTTCGTTGCACCCTCATCTTTCGACGAGATTCTCCCCGAAGGGAGCCGCGGCCTCTCGGCTTTGGCGTCACTGTAGTCACCTCTATCCTCACGGACGACGGGCGTTACCCGCTACCTATTTTCCTCTTGCGAAGAAGCATGTTCGGACTTTCCTCCCCGCGATTGCTCGCGGAGCGATCGTCTAGCCTGGTCTGTCTGTATTATAGCACATAAAATAATTGTGGACGAGTGTCTGGATTTGGGCAGTGAGGCGGTATACTAAACAGCATTACTACCTAGCTTCAACGATTTTTTATCATGCCCTCGCAACATTCAGTGAGTACTACAACACCCCGCCGTTCTCTCGACACTGTAAGTGTCTGGGCGCTTCTCGCTACGATGGCCGTAGCAATCTTTATTGTCATACCATCATCTCTGGTTCCGCTCGCGACAACAAAGACCTTCGTACTTGCGGCTGGTACGCTCGTGACGCTCGCGCTCTATATTCTTGCGCGCCTCACTCGGGGTAATGTTGTCTTCCCGTCGTCTTGGCTCGTTGCGGCACTCTGGCTTCCAGCACTTGCATACGCGCTCTCGGCAGTATTTTCCGGGGCGTCATTTACCGGTGCTCTGTGGGGATCGGTGCTCGAGCCGGATACGCTCGGCTTCATGCTCATAGCGGCTGTGCTCGGGACACTCTCGGTGCTTGTCTTGCGACGTCCCGAACACTACCGATTGTTCTTCCGCGTAGCGGCGTACGTCTTCGGCGCGCTCGCCATCGTCCAAACACTCACGGTCCTCGTTGGGCAAGTATCGCCGGGCATCATTTCTCCGTCGTTCGCTTTCTTCGGGTCTTTCTCTGATCTGGCGTCACTGCTTGGACTCGGCGTCATCATGGTGCTCATTGCACTCCGATTCCTTGAAGTCTCGTTGCTCGCTAGGCGTGGGCTCATAGCGAGCGGTGTGTGTGCGCTCTTCCTACTCGCTATCGCGAACTCATCGCTCGTGTGGATACTGGTCGCACTCGTCTCGCTCGGTCTCTTTGTCGAAGCGATTATGCGGCACAGCCCGAAGACCTCTGATGCCGATCTTGATGAAGCTACCGTTCTTTCTGAAACTCCGCTCGAAGACTCCGAGGGTAATCACTCGCTCGTCCTGCCGCTCGGGACGCTCGTCGTTTCGCTCTTCTTCCTCATCGGCGGGACGCTCGGCGGGGCTCTTGCGAGCGCATTTCAAGTGAACACGCTCAGCGTCCGGCCTTCGTGGGAGTCGACGCTTTCCGTGGCTCAGAAGACCTACGCCACCTCGCCTGTCTTCGGTTCTGGCCCGGGCACATTCGGCGCGGAGTGGTTGAAGCACCGTGATGCATCCCTCAACTCGACCGTGTTCTGGAACGTCGACTTCACCTCGGGTATCGGTTTCCTCCCGACATCATTTGCAACGACTGGCATCGTGGGAATCATCGCATGGCTGGTATTCCTCGGGCTCTTCAAGGCGTTTGGCCTTCGGACGCTTCTTTTACGGGCGCCACAGGACGCGTTCACTCGCTACGTTGCGATAGTTTCGTTCGTCGGTACGCTCTACCTCTTCATCATCGCGCTGTTTGACCTGCCGAGCGCAGTTCTGCTCGCGCTCGCGTTCGTTCTTGCCGGACTCTTCATCTCAACGACACGCTATGCGGCACAAGGTCGCCAGTGGGGTGTCCTGTTCTCGAGAAGTCCGCGGATTGGGTTCGTTATCGTGTTCTCGCTTACCATAGTCCTGCTCTCGTCGGTGGTAGTGGCTTACACACTCGCGGAGCGTGCTATCGCGACCTCTCAGTTCGTGAAGGCGGCAGGGGCGCTCTCTGCGGGTAACCTTGATGCCGCGGATCGTTCCGCGCAGAATGCAATTTCCTTTGCATCGTCCGCTCAGGCCTATAGGCTTCAGGCGAACATCGCGAGCGCACGACTTGACCTCATTCTTGCGTCAACGACGATGGAAAATAGTGCGGCACAGAAGGCATATCAGACAGCCCTTTCGGCAGGCATCAACGCCGCACTCACTGCGACGACACTCGACGCTTCCGACTACCAGAACTGGCTTGCGCTCGGCAATCTCTACGCAGGGGCCGTACCGCTCGGCGTGTCAGGAGCCTATGAGAGTGCGAAGACCGCGTACCAGAAGGCACAGGAATTGAGTCCGACGAATCCACAAATCTTCTACACGCTTGCGAAGCTCGATATCGCACACAAGGACACAAAATCTGCTGAGGAGAACCTGAAGGCCGCTATTGCGCTCAAGCAGGACTTCACTGCGGCTATCTTCCTGCTTTCCCAGCTCGAGGTGCAGGATGGCAATGTGAAAGACGCGCTCACGTCCGCGCTCGCCGCTGCATATTTCGCTCCGAACGACCCGAACATTCTCTTCCAGGTGGGCGTGCTGTATGCGGCGCAGGGTGATCTCCCGAATGCCGCCGCGGCGCTGAAGGCGACCGTCACAGCTAACCCTCAGTTCGCGAATGCTCGCTACCTGCTCTCGGCGGTGTACGCCAAGCAGGGCGACCTGCAGAATGCGCTCCTTGAAATGCAGGCGATAGCGAACATGTCGAGTGAAAACGCCGCGGCGGTTTCCTCACAGCTCACTGCGCTTGCGGAAGGGAAGAGTCCGTTCCCGGCGAACCTCCTCTCAATCTCTCCGGAACCAGTGAAATAAATAACAGGAAAAAGGCGCCCCCGCTTTGCGGGGGCGCCTTTTTCCTAGTATTCGTCACTCAGCGTACTTCAGAGTATTATGAGCTGATGGTTCGACAGGCCTATGAACGCATCGCGACTCCTCTGCGCGACTTCCGCGACGCCGCATATACGCGGATCGCGGCACCGGTACGTGGCCTGCATCAGGCCGCGTACCTGCTTGCCGCGCTCACGCTTGCTTCACAGGCACTTGCGCTCCTGCGCGACCGCACCTTTGCACACACGTTCGGCGCGGGGCAAGTGCTCGATCTCTATTACGCGGCATTTCGCGTGCCGGACCTCGTCTTCGCACTCGTCTCCTCGCTCGTGAGCGCGTATGTGCTCATTCCGCGCATCACCGGCATGGATAGGGAGTCAACGCGGCGACTTCTCTCGGAATCAGCCACCTTCCTCTTCGGTCTCGGTGGCGCGCTCTGCGCGGTGCTCGCGGTATTCATGCCGCAGTTCCTCGCGCTTCTGTATCCGGACTTCGCCCAGTCTGCACATCAGGGAGAGTTCATCCTGCTTGCGCGCATATTGCTCCTCCAGCCTATTCTGCTCGGGCTCTCGGGCGTGCTCGGGAGTGTCACGCAGGTGCATCGGCGCTTCACGCTCTTCGCCATATCGCCAGTCCTCTACAATATCGGCATCATTCTTGGGGCAGTCCTTTTTTATCCTCTTTGGGGTCTCCCGGGAATCGGTCTTGGCGTCGTCCTTGGCGCAATTGCGTATCTTGCAGTAAATATCCCCGTTGTTATTGAAGCGGGAGTCCTTCCGAGGTTCCGTCTACCGACCTTCACACTCATGTCGTCGGTGGTCAGGGATTCTATCCCGCGTTCACTTGCACTTGGCATGGGTTCGGTGACCGCACTCGCGCTTACTGCTATGGCATCGCGTATTGGCACGGGCGCTATTTCAGTATTTACCTTTGCAAGCAATCTCGAAGCGGTGCCGCTCGCCCTCATCGGTTCCTCCTATGCGGTCGCGGCGTTTCCGGCGCTCTCAGAAGCCTCGACTCCTGAGCGACGAGCCGAGTTCACACGCATCCTCTCGGCAAGCGCGCGGCATGTGATCCTCTGGTCAATAGTCTCGCTCGGGCTCATCGCCGTGCTTCGTGCGCATATCGTGCGTGTCATCCTCGGTACGGGTGCTTTCGACTGGGACGCGACGCGTCTGACCGCCGCTCTTCTGGTCATCCTCGCTGTCGGCCTGGTTGCACAAGGGCTCGTGCTTATCTTCTCTCGCGCTCTCTATGCAGTGCGGCAGTCCTGGCGGCCACTCTTCTATCAGATTGCGGGTGGGGTGTTTACGGTGCTTCTCGCGGTTGTGTTCTTCGCGATGCCTGCTGACGGATTCCCGGCGTCTCTCGCGGCCTTCTTGAAGGTGGGGGACGTGGCGGGGACTACCATTCTACTCCTCGCTCTCGCGGCGACACTTGGCCAGCTTTTCCTTGCAGTCCTCTCTTTGGTTGCACTTCGGAGCGTCTCTCCCGGACTCGCGAGCACGCTCGTGCGGCCGCTTGTGGATGGCAGTATCGCCGCTGTCGCGGGCGCCGTTGCGGCGTATGCGGTGCTCGTGTTTGAGGGCGGCATCGCCCCGCTCACCACACTCACGTCTGTCTTCACACAGGGGTTCATAGCTGGTATCGTGGGTCTTATCGCTTCGGCGCTTGCTCTCTATGCGGTTGAGAACGAGGAGTTTCGTATCGTGGTGAACGCGCTCAGGGGAATAGGGCGCTCGTCTGATAAAGAAACCCCCATTCTCCCGCCATCAGCTGAAGAACCGATTAAACCGTGAACCAGAAACTCATCCGAAATTTTTCAATCATCGCGCACGTTGACCACGGGAAGTCGACTTTGGCTGACCGTCTGCTTGAGCGCACAGGAGCTATCCCTGAGCGACTCATGCGCGACCAGGTGCTCGACCGTATGGATCTTGAACGGGAGCGCGGCATTACTATCAAAATGCAACCCGTTCGGATGCGGTACGGCGAATACACCCTGAACCTCATCGACACTCCCGGACACATCGACTTCTCCTATGAAGTCTCGCGCGCGCTCCATGCAGTGGAGGGTGTGCTCTTGCTCGTTGACTCGACGCAGGGCGTCCAGGCGCAGACGCTCACGACGCTCGCAATGGCGCAGTCGCAAGGGTGCGTCATCATCCCGGTTGTCTCCAAGATCGACGCTCCAGCGGCCCGCGTTGATGAGGTGTCAGAAGAATTGGCGAAACTCATCCATGGGAAGAAAGAGGATGTGCTCGCTGTCTCAGGGAAGACCGGAGCGGGCGTCGAGGAATTGCTGAGGGCGATTGTCGAGCGTGTTCCGCCGCCGCATGACTCGGCGGCTACTGCCGGGAGTGAGCCGCGAGGTCTCGTGTTCGACTTCTCCTACTCCAAGCATCGCGGTGTCGCGGTATATTTGCGTGTCTTTGACGGCACCTTTACGAAAGGGCAGTCGCTCAAGTTTTCTGCCGCAGAGAAGGAGTTTGTCGCGCTCGAAACCGGCATTTTCACTCCTGGAGAGACACCCTCTGATTCGCTTTCGGCCGGTGAGATTGGCTACATCGTGACCGGCATCAAGGAGGCTGGTGTCGTGGCGGTCGGCGATACTATCGGCATGACGAAGGGCACGCTCCCTGCACTCGCGGGTTACGAGCGGCCGCGCCCGGTCGTATGGGCCTCGGTGTATCCAGAGAGCCAGGACGACCTGCCGCTTTTGCGACAGTCGCTTGAGCGGCTTCGACTCTCGGATTCGTCGCTCTCCTTCGAAGAGGAGTCTTCGGGCGTGCTCGGGAGGGGATTCCGTTGCGGATTTCTCGGTCTCCTTCATCTCGAGATTGTCACTGAACGCTTGCGCCGCGAGTTCGGCCTCAAACTCATCGTCACCATCCCGACCATTTCATATGTGGTGACCGGTACAAATGGCAAGCGCGAGGTCGTGTACACTCCGGCGAAGTTTCCCGAACACGGCGACATCACGCTCATTGAAGAGCCGTGGGCAAAAGTCATCATCATCACGCCTCCAGACTCGCTCTCGACGCTCATTCAGCTGCTCTACGATCATGAAGCGAATACGGTCAGCACCGAGACGTATCACGACGGACGCGTCGAGATGATGGTCGAGATGCCGCTCCGCGAGCTCATGCGGGGCTTCTTCGACAAACTTAAGAACATCTCCTCGGGGTACGCATCGCTTTCCTACGAAATCCTTTCCGAACGGGTCGCAGACGTCGTGAAGCTCGACATACTCGTTGCCGAAGAGCCAGTCCCGGCGTTCGCACGCGTGGTCGCACGCAGGCGGGTGCAGGAAGAGGCAGACAAGATGGTGGAGAAACTGCATGACACCCTCCCGAAACAGCTCTTTGTGACGAAGATCCAGGCGAAGGCGCTTGGGCGTATCATCGCCTCGAAATCGCTCTCGGCGATGCGCAAAGACGTGACCGGCTACCTCTACGGCGGCGACGTCTCGCGCAAGAATAAGCTTCTCGACAAACAGAAAAAAGGAAAGAAGAAGATGCTCGAGAGGGGAACCGGCAAGGTGAATATCCCAGAAGAAGTGTTTATGAAAATGGTGCAGTCTGACCAATGATTTTAATTTTTGTCTAGGCGACGAGGGTTCGTTGTGGAACCTCGGTTTAAGTGGTTTAATCACTCACTAGAAGTCGCTGCTCTGTAAAAATCGAATCCAAATCCACCCTTACGAGGAGATCGTCATGGTCATGTGTTGTGTTATCGGAAGCATCGCTTCCGCAAGCAGTACGGCTAGTCTGCTTCGTTCCAGGGGCATTTCGTCCAAAGCGTTTGAAGCAGGAAGCGATAACGACAAACTTTTCGAAGCCTGTCGCGCAGAGAAAGACCTCCGGGTCGCCGCCGTCTTCCTGAAAAGCATCAAGAAAGACGTTCCGGCGTTCCTACGCTCCCTGCGGGAGAGTCTTTCCCAGGGAGTTCGTATCCACGTGTTGTGGGAAGGTAGTCGCGATTCCTTGTCGGATTTCTCTCGTGGAATTGCCGACGAAGTAACTGTCGCTTTCCCGCTCGGGCCTGCTCAGGCGGAGAAGGTACTCAATGCGCGCTGGTTCCGGGCGGTGAAAAAGCCGGAAGAAGACGAGGGCTATACGAAAAGAACGGGCGGAACAGCTGCTTGGAACCATACCGACCAATCTGCGGCAAAAGCTTCTCTTGAAACGTTTGTGTCCAATCACCCGACAACTGCCACACCAAGGAAGGTGTCACTCGCACAGCTCGAATCCTATAAAGCCTCTCAAGGCGGGGGAGACACCGCTGTCGCAGAGGAAACAAAAGTCGTGTCAAAAAGTGTCGGTGCAACGCCGATGCTTATGACGACTGTCGCCCCGACAGTCGTCCTTGCTGCTCCGGCAGTTCCGATTGCTCGTGTCGTGGCTCCTGCTCTAAAAGGGAAGGAATCAGGCAAGGACGCTCTTGAAGTGCTACTTGAAGGTGTCCAGAAGAACAAACTTCTCCCTGTGGGGTTGGTCAGAGCAAGTATCGTTGGCAAGGGAGGTACGTCTGTCGAGATTGATCCTCGGCGTGTACGTCCTCTGCCGCGCAATCCGAGACACAAGGACAACGAAGGGTTTACCGAAGAAAGCCTTGGAGAACTCGGGGAGAAAATCAGGACATTCGGGCAGTTAGAAGATGGTTCCGTGTGTCCCATCGTCGACGATCCGCAGTATGATGCACAGCTCATCGACGGTGAAAGGCGTCATGGGGGCTGTCTTCGAGCGAGGGTCATGTTCAGGGTTAAAGTCCGTGAGGACGTAACGCCAAGTATGGCTCGGAAGCTCTACATACTCTCGGTAGTGGGCAATACGGGTAAGGCACCGCACACGACACTTGAGTACGTCGACATGGTCCGGACGTTCCGCGGGCCTGAATTCAACATGACGAGGGCTCAGATTGCCAAGACCATAAGCAAATCGGTTTCGGTAGTTGATCAGTACGAAAAGCTCGCGACGCTCCATCCGGAAGTGCTTAGCATGGTTGGCGAAAACCGCCCAAGCAAGTCGAAAGGAAGCGGCGTTGATGGCGAGGAAAATAAGCGAAAGCTTACCTCGCAACTCGGATTGCTTCTCGCTGAGGTCCCAAGAGAGCGCCAGCTTATGGACGCTCAGAAAATCATCTCGCAAGGTATGAACTACAATCAGGCGAGACGGTATATTCTTGGCGTTCGTCGTGACCTGCAGATCAAGCGGGACACGAAGAACGGCTGGCAGGGCAAAGCGTTCCGAGCACTCGGGACACTCACCAGAAGGAGTACTGATGCCTTCGGCGTGGTAGGGGACATGACAGTGGCAGAAATGTCGTCACTGTTAGCGAACCGCAGTAAAGGCGAATGTAGCGGCGTCGCGCAAGACTTGCGCTCACTGGCCGACAATCTCTGCACCCTTGCCGATCGGATCGAGGCAACGGCAGTGGCGAAGAAATAGGAAGCCTTAGGGCCCGACGCGCAAGCGCCGGGTTCTTTTTTTGATTTGCTCAGGTTGCCCGGCAGGGGCATACTGTAGCGTATGCGCGCGAAAGAATGGCAGAGAGGGGTTCTAATCGGGTTTCTCCTGTTGGTGGCATTCTGGCTCGCGTCGCTCATCTGGGGGCTCACCGGGAAGACGAACATCGCCGTCTCGCAAGCTAACGACGTGAAGCGCCAGTACGAGGAGCTTGAAGCGCGTAAGGCCGCGCTCGAAACGAGTCTTGCGGCGCTTGCGACGGCGCGCGGGCAGGACGCGGCTATCCGGACGACGTTCGGGGTTGCGCGCCCCGGAGAAGAGGTTATCGTGGTAGTACCTCCTGCCACCGCGACGGTCGCGACGACGACCTCGTGGTGGCAGAAAGTATTAAGTTGGTTTGGTATATAAGCGGGCATGGTTTAGTGGTAGAACGCGACCTTCCCAAGGTTGAGACCCGAGTCCGATTCTCGGTACCCGCACCAGTTTCTGTGGATAACTCCACATGGTATACTGCCTCTATAACTTTATAGACATGGATAAATCAATCACCATTTACAGCACCCCGACCTGTCA
>JBAQEU010000041.1:0-5698 GCA_049286905.1 Minisyncoccia bacterium | reverse complement strand
GGCTTAGAAGTCCGCTGTTCTATCCATTGAACTATCGGGGCGCTTACTTCCCTAGCGTAGCGCATACTCAGCTCAAAGCGAAGGGTCGGCGTAGCGGTAGTCGCCGGTGACGTATTTCTGCTCTTCGACAGCACGGTTATCAAAAACGGTGTGGATAGCCTCAAGCGATGACTGACTGAAGATTGGTGCGGTACTCGTTGCGGGCGAACCGATAGTCCCTCCATTCGCCACCGTGTCGAACGCCCACGCATTCCAGACAACGATGCCGGTAAGTGCGAGTGCTCCGACGATAAGCAGGACAAGCCAGTCGCGCTCAGGGTCGAGATGCGAGGATACTCGAAGACGATTCAAGAAAGAAGTAAGCGAAGTGGTCATGATTGTGGGGTGCTTGTTGCGGTCTTCATAGGGACTGAGCCGACCGAGAGGCTGACTTCGGCGTGCCAACCCTCCTTCTCCCCCTTACTGACCGACACTCTCGTAAGGAGGATGTCATACGGGGCATACTCTATAGCACCAATAGTGCGCATAATCGCATCGAATGTCCCTGTTATCGAGAGAGCGAATACGAGTGTTGGGCGAGCGGGTGTGCCGCTTTTCGAGACTGAGAGCACGCTGACAGACGCTTTCTGGTTTTGGCCGCGCGACTCGAGGTCGTCGATGAATGCCACGACGCTCGATTCAGACACGAAGTAGCTCCGCACGTTTGCTTCATCGCCGGCTATCTCAGCCAGCGCCGCTCGAGCAGACGCAATGCGCTTCATGTTCTCGCCCGTACTCAGTATTTGCTCCTGAAGAGCGACTGCTTCACTGCTCTTTTTTGAAATAGCAACATACTCCATCACATACCCTGCGACCAGTAGGCCGCCGATGGCGAGGGCAACCAAGAAATGGATGAGAGGGGATTTCATGGCGCAAGAATTACGGTGATAGTGAATATGATATTCGTATCTTTCGCATACGCTGAGACGGGAAGATCCGCCGAAAGAACTGACGGGGCGTCCTGAAGCGCGAGCTGATACCTGCGAAGTGCCTCCCGTGTCGCGGCCGTACCATTCAGAGCAATGGTACTTGGACTCTTACCGGCTGGTGGAGTGTACGAAATACCTGAAACCGTGACCCCCGGACGAGATACCGCAAGTACCGAACGGATAATCGAACTTGCCGATGGCCTTTTCGAGAGAGAGATCAGTGACGTAGCGTCATTCGATAGAGCGACAAGGCGGGCAGAGAGTGCCATTTCATCGGAAGAAGAGAGCGTTGTCTTCATGTTTGCGAGACGCGTCTCTTTCGCTTGCACGTTCTTTGCAAGGAAAACATACGTTGGTATGAGCAGGACTGTGGCAACAACCACGAGAGTAATGAAGATCTCGGTCGCAACGACCCCGAAACGGAATCGGTACTCGCGCGCGAGCGACTCTTGTCGCTCAGGTGGAAGCAGATTTGTCAGATTATTACGCATAGGAAGTGACGTGGTCGCGAAGCGCGAGTCCGATAGCCGTCGCGTAGGCGAGAGACTCGGTGTAGTCGAGCTCAGGAACCCAGGTGTCGCGCGAAGCGAGATTTATAAACACATCACCCGCCGCGACAGGCACTTGGAGAGCGCCTTCAAGGTACTCAGGAAGTCCGCGCACCGAAGCATTCCCTCCGACGAGAAGTGCGCGCACGACTGGCTTGTGCAGACCTCCGTGCGCGGCTCGTTCCTGCCAGTAGGTAAGATGTCGGGATATCTCGTCACGAATCGCAGAGACGGTGGAGAGCATCGCGGCGAGATATTCTTCGTTCCCCTTCATGGGTACGATGCCGCGCTCTGCTTTCACTTTCCTTGCTTCTGCCTCGGTCACTCCGAAGTATTTCTGCACAGCGAGCGTGAGAGCGTGCCCGCCGATATTTATCGTCGTTGCAAAACGCGGCACACGCGCTTCGACGATGGATATCTTCGTCGTCGTCTTCCCGACGTCGATAATGAGCACTGCCGATTCGTCGCCTTGCGGCAAGAGAGCGCGCACCGAAGCAAACGTCTCGCCCTCAAGACCGCGCACGCCGATTTCTGCCTGATCGAATACTGAAAGAGTGTCATCTATAATGCGCCGGGCAAAGCCGATGCCCGCTACGAGAGTCTCATCATTTACTCCCTCCCCCGCTTCGACAAAATCGAAGACCGTCTCCGCTGGCGGAAGCGGAACGAACTCGTCGAGGTGCTGTTCGATAGCAGTGCGCCACTCGACCTTGTCACTTCCGGCGACAGAGGTCTCGAAAAGATACGATTTCGACTCTGGCAGAGCCACATGCGCGGCAGTGATGCCAGTCGCCTCTGCCGCGCTCATGAGCGCCTCGACCACCGCACCACGGTCGACAATTTCACCATCAGTAAATGCTCCTGCAGGAAGTCTCATTTCGACAAAGCTCGCGAGCGTAAGACCATGTGTCCCTTCGACAAGACGCACGGCTTTCACGCCGCTTGTCGACAAGTCGATACCGGAGAGAGGAAGCGCCATGTACTGCGGTGGCGCAAAGAGCGCTCGCAAGCGTTCACTAAAAACGAGAGACATGTCTCTAGTATAGCGTGCGGATTGCACGAGTACTGCGTACTAGTGTGCACTGGTGCCCGGTGGAACGGCTCTGTCGGGAGTCAGGAATGCAAACGTGTCGTCTGAGCCCACAGCAAAGAGCATGCCATTACTCTCGAGCCCTCGTATCGTCCTCGGGACGAGGTTTGTAACAAATGCCAGCTGGCGGCCGACGAGCGATTCCGGCTCGGTGACGTAGGCCGCGATACCGGAGATAATCTGACGCGGACCGGACTCTTCAGCGAAATCAACAGTGAGACGAAGGAGCTTGTCTGTCTCGGGAACGCGTTCAGCCGTCCGTACCGTGCCGATTCGTACTTCTATTTTTGAAAACTCATCGATGGTTATGTGTGGCTTATTCATGTTCAGGGGTGATACGGGATAGATAACTTGTCAGGATAAGCGCGGCGGCGGAGTCGTCAATAGGCGCTCGGCGTTTTGGGCTTCGCGACTTCATTTCTTTTTCTGGCGCGCGGCGCGCGGCGGCGCTCGTGAACACTTCTGATTCATACAGCACAGGCGTGCCGGCACGTTCGACGAGCTGGTCGCCAAGAGCGTGCGCATCTTTCGCAATCGGGTTATCAGCACCCGAGAGATCGCGCGACTCGCCGATCACCACAGCTCCGACGTTTTCTTTGGCGATGAGCGCACACAGTTCATCGACGAGTCGCGGTGTGTTTGAAATTATCGAGTGCGGGAACCCCATGCTTCCTGATTCATCCGAAAGCGCGAGGCCTATCTTTGAACTGCCGTAATCAACTCCGAGGTATCTCATAGGGTGAAGTGTATGGCATACTACTAGGTATGTATACCTACATGACGAATAATTTTCCGGCATTCTACACCCCATATACGCCTGAGTTCATATCCCCTTTCACAACTGGATTCATGTTTGTCCTCATGCCGATTCTTATGGCAATTGTACTCTGGACAGTTTTTATCAAAGGCTACGCCCTCTGGCATGCCGCACGCAACGGTCAGAAGTGGTGGTTCGTCGCCCTCCTCGTCGTAAACACGATCGGCATCCTTGAAATCGTGTACCTTATTTGGTTCCGCCCGAAATCTGGTATAAAGGAGGCTGTGCCGGTAAACGAGTCAGTATCGGCATAAAAAGTAGGGAGGAGTGGCCGAGTGGTCTATGGCACTTGTCTTGCCCGCCGGAGGCGGGTCCGCCTCCGGCGGAAAAACATGGCAGTAACCTACATTCTCTACAGTAAGAAGACAAATAAGTTTTATACCGGTTCAAGTCGAACCAGTGCCGCAGGTCGACTGCTCGCACACAACGCGGGCCATACACGATCGACAAAATCCGGACGACCGTGGATACTCGTACTTGAAGAAGTTCATGAGACCTATACTGCAGCACGACAAAGAGAAAACTTCTTGAAATCAGGGGCCGGCAGGAGGTGGATTGATGAAAATTTTGGATCTTTAAAAAGTTAGTTCTAGCGCGGAGAGGTGGCCGAGTGGTCTATGGCACTTGTCTTGAAAACAAGCGTACTGAAAGGTACCGTGAGTTCGAATCTCACCCTCTCCGCAGTGGAACTAACTTTTTTGTGTAAGGACCGGAGCTCGCCCCCTCCGTAGATTGAAACAAAAAGCCCCTGGCAATTTCCGTATCCGAAGATACAGAAACTACGCAGGGGCTTCATAACTGCAAAAGGACAATGTCAGGTTCTCGGGAGCCGTGCGAACATGACAGCCAAGCCGAGCCGAAGGTCGGCATAGGTGCTTGATGTGCAACTCGCGATGCCGCCGGAGCGGATGCAGACGTATCCGTCAGCTCCTTTCGTGCTCGTTCGCACAGGGTCCTTGAACAGGCGCTCGCCACGGACGTGGCGGAACATCTGCTCAAACCACGCCACGTCGGCCTTCCCTGGGACGTACCCAAGGAAGCCCTTCCCTCGGAAATACTTCACTTGCTCCCGAAGTATGCGTCCCTGCGTTTCTTTCGGCGCGGCCTTCATCAAGGCGAGCCAACTGCTCGCCGTGATACTGCGACAGTCGAGTACTTCCGGCGAATACGGCACAAGGCCGAACCCGTTTTCCTTCAGCACTTTGAGCACCTTTATAGAAGGCAGTGTGTCCATCAAGTGAGCCAGGTGCCCATAGTGGTACGACACGTGCGACAATGTCGCCTTGTGTATGTCCTCGGCGGTGATCAAGTCGTCACCGAGTATGGAGCGAGCCTGCGCGAGCAGGTTATACGCCGCATTACTTATCTTGTTACTGGAAACCAGCTCTATCTTGGTATTCATTTTACCCTCCTGAGGTATTGCCCGGAGCTCGGGCGAGTTGCTGTCCTCCCATAAGACGAGCTTTTTACGGCCTAGTTGTAAAATTGTCCGGCAATTACTTGCTGGCGTAAGCCGTAAAAAGCTCGTCTTATGGGTCCTGACTGTTTCAAAGAGCTATGTATAGTATAGCATGCAGTAGGATATATGTCAAACATACCAGAACCCCGAGAGGATTCCTCGTTTTTCATGAGGAGCATGGTGTTATACTTTTTGCATGTCTAACATCGTCGTGGAGTGGGAAGGCCGCGAGTACGATCACAGCCCAAAAAGCGCTGACTGGTACTGGGCGCTCGGCATCGTCGCTGTCGCAAGCACAATCGCATCGATCCTTTTCGGCAGTTTCCTCCTCGCTCTGCTCATCCTCATCGCCGCCACCGCGATAGCCCTCCATGCCGCGAAACAGCCGCCAATCCATACGTTCCGGCTCACCGAAGAAGGGCTCCTCATCGGGGACGACCTGCACCCCTTCAAAGAAATGATTTCTTTTTCCGTCCTTGAAGATGTCGAGGGCGAGCTCCCTCCCCTTCTCTCTATCAAGTCTGAAAACTGGCACTCGCCGCATGTGGTGATACCGCTTACGGAGGTCGATGTGGACATGCTCTACGCGTACTTCCTGCACCATGTCGACGAGGACGAACACAAGCCCACGTTCGTCGACTTGGTGGCGGCGTGGCTCGGATTCTGATATACATTCAGTATCGCTCTTGTAGGTAGGCGTACTTGAGCCTGTTCGGAGAACTCGCCTTCATGAATCTACTATTGCCCTCGTCGTTCAACGGATAGGACGCGAGCTTGCGGAGTTCGTAATCGAGGTTCGATTCCTCGCGAGGGCAC
>JBAQEU010000040.1:0-2610 GCA_049286905.1 Minisyncoccia bacterium | reverse complement strand
CCTGGAAACTGCGCGGGTCTTTCTTTTTGCACGACTCTATCATGCCACCAACGGATTGATGATTTGAATAAAGCAAGGCAACAGAAATGTTGCCTTGGCATTGAGTAAGCTTGTAGGTGCTTACTCGGAACCTTTCATGCTGCCATCCCAATGGATGCGGGAGGAATAACCCCCATTATTTTTTCCAGAGTCAGCGGCGATCCCGGAAAGACCACATCAAAATGAGGGGAGCCCATCTTGGCCCACTTAGCCTTCCATTCTTGCTTTCGCAAGAAATTTGTGCCGAGCAGGGATTTCCGGTATTCCTCCGGGTCGCCCCACGGGGAGGCTGTCCGAGACCAGTCTGCCGGCGCTTCGTCCGGCCAAAATGGATTGTTTGCAAGCACGAATGCTTGCAGCTTTTTCTGCGCTTCGGGGGGGAGGGAGCGAACTCCCTCGAAATAACTGTAACCGCCCTCCAAATTAAATTTGGCCTGCTCGTTGGTTGCTTTGAGGGTTACGCGATCGATACTCATGCTGTTCTCCTTTATGGCCGGAATTGGCCGAAGCGCCCTAACTTCGGGCGAGGTGCGGTTGGTCAATGTGCTACTTTTCAACTACTCATATCGTACACTACACGTACATATTTGTCAATAGCGAGAGCACTCTGTTTATGCTAGAGTCCCACCATATGTCGCTCAAGATAATCCTTATAATGCTTGCTCTTTCAGGCGTTGGAGGCATCGCGCTCGGGTATGTTTTGCGCGTGCTTATCGGCCTTGCTCAGCGCGGCTCCATCGAGCTCGACATCAAGCAGAAACTCCTCCAGGCCAAGGAGCAGGCGGCAAAGATTGTGGCCGATGCCCAGTTTCGGAGCGCAGTGGTAGAGACCGAGCGTCTCGCCCCTATCGAGGAGCGCGAAGAGAAGATGACGCTCCGCGAGGAGCGCCTCGCGACGCGCGAAGAGTTCATCGACTCCCGCCAGCGCGACCTCGATGAAAAGGAGGACGAAGTGCGCGCGCGGGAGGCCGAGGCCATCCGAGCGAAGAGCGAAGCCGAGAAGCTCACTGCGGAGCGCACCCGCGAGCTCGCAAAGGTCGCGAATATCTCCGAGAGCAAGGCGCGTGAAGAGCTTTTTTCCGAGATTGAGCGTGCACACGAGGAATCAATCCTCTTGCGTCTCCAGAAGCTCTCCGCCAATGGTCGCGAGCGGCTCGAGGACAAGGCCCGCGACATCCTCACTACTATCATTCATCGTCTTGGGAACGCGGTGAATGCCGACGTCATGTCGCTCTCAGTCGTCATCCCAAATGAAGAAGTGAAGGGAAAGATTATCGGCAAGGAAGGTCGCAATATTAAAGCGTTTGAGCGTGCGACCGGCGTCGACGTGATCATCGACGATGTGCCTGACCGCATCACGCTCTCCTCGTTTGACCCGCTTCGCCGTGCTATCGCCAAGATTTCGCTCGAGAAGCTCATCGCCGACGGCCGCATCCAGCCTGCCAAGATTGAGGAGACGGTCGAGAAGACCCGCGCAGAGATAGCTGAGCTCGTACAGCAGAAGGGCGAAGCCGCCGCCTACGAAGCCGGCGTCGTGGGCCTCGATCCGAAACTCATCAATCTCCTCGGTCGACTCCACTTCCGCACCAGTTTCGGGCAGAACATTCTCCAGCACTCGGTCGAGATGGCGCACATCGCGGGCATGCTCGCTACCGAGCTCGGTGCCGACGTGACCATCGCTCGTACCGGTGCCCTGCTCCACGACATCGGCAAAGCCGTTGACCACGAAGTGCAGGGCACGCACGTCGAGATAGGCCGTCGCATACTCGAGAAGTTTGGAGTCGATAAACGTGTCATCCAGGCGATGCAGTCGCACCACGAGGAATATCCGTATGAAACGCCTGAATCAGTCATTGTGCAAGTGGCGGATGCTCTCTCGGCTGGCCGCCCAGGAGCGCGCCGCGACACCGTCGACCGCTATCTCGAGCGCCTCGGCGACCTCGAACGCCTCGCCGCGACCTTTGAGGGTGTGGAGAAGGTGTACGCCATCGCCGCTGGGCGCGAAATACGCGTCTTTGTGAACCCGGGCAAAGTCTCAGACATCGCGATGCACAAGCTCGCGCGCGATATCGCCAAGCGCATGCAGGAAGAGCTCAAGTATCCGGGAGAAATTAAAGTAAACGTGATTAGGGAGAATCGAGTGGTGGAATTTGCACGCTGATTTTTCCTATTTCGCGCTGTCCACGCGCTCGTGTAAAGCCCTATTGCGCAAAATGGCTCATTTCCTATACTTTGTGGCATACCCGCCCGCACAGTCGCGATCGCGGGATTACCAAGTAGCAGATTCTCATGAACAAAGCAGACATTGTCGACAAGGTGCATGGCGTTCTCGGCTCAACCAAGGCCGATGCAGAGCGCGCAGTCGAGACGGTTATCGATTCTATCGTGCACGGCCTCAAGGGCGGTGATGAAGTCTCGATTGCAGGCCTCGGCATCTTTGCGACGAAGGCACGCCCGGCACGCCAGGGCCGCAATCCTCGCACTGGTGAGACTATCCAGATCGCGGCAACTCGCACTGCGAAGTTCCGCGCGGCGAAGGCGCTCAAGGACGCAGTGAAGTAAGGATTTTAT
>JBAQEU010000039.1:0-2945 GCA_049286905.1 Minisyncoccia bacterium | reverse complement strand
CCCCCCAACCCGGGCTCTCCGAATCTTTTTTCGCATTTATTTCCGAATGCGAGCCGCCCGCAATTGACGCAATCGCCGTCACCGCTGGTCCTGGGCTCGAACCGGCGCTCTGGGTCGGCATCAACTTCGCCCGAGCGCTCGCGCTCGCGTGGCAGAAACCGCTCGTGGCGGTCAACCACATGGAAGGACACCTTCTCTCCGCACTCGCAAAGGAGGTCCTCTCCGACCCAGCACATACGCCACCAATTTCTACAAGGTCGAACCTTGTTATAGAGAACGTGCAGATGCCGGTACTTGCTCTTCTTATTTCTGGCGGACACACCGAACTCGTTTTGATGAAAGACTGGCTCGACTACGAGCTCATAGGGCAGACGCGCGACGACGCGGTGGGTGAAGCCTTTGATAAAGTTGCGCGCATGCTCGAACTCCCCTACCCGGGCGGCCCAGAGATATCGAAGCTTGCTGAGCTCCTGCGTACCGAGCCTGACTCAGAGTTTGATACCACCTATGGACTGCCACGCCCGATGATCCACGACGCTACCTGCGACTTCTCGTTCTCAGGACTCAAAACCGCGGTGCTCTATCTCTTGAAAAACAAGCCGGACATGAGCGAACGCGAGAAGCAGAACCTCGCACGCGAGTTCGAAGACGCAGTCACGGAGGTGCTCTGGAAGAAAACCTCTCGAGCTCTCGAGCAGACAGGAGCTGAGACGCTCGTGCTCGGCGGCGGCGTCTCAGCGAACACACACATCCGCCGCTCGTTCAAGGGAAATATCGAGACCGAACATCCGCACGTCGCACTCCGTATCCCTCCGGCCGCACTTACGACCGACAACGCCATCATGATTGCTCTCGCCAGTTTCTATCACGCACGGCGCAAAGAGTTTGCGGACGACATCATTGCAAATGGGAACCGTTCGCTCGTCTAGCCCTTATTTGCTATATTTCTAGGCAATGGACGAGAAATTCCTGAAGCCCTACGACTCGACTGCAACCGAGGCGCACATCTACGCCGAGTGGGAGAAGAGCGGTCTTTTTAACCCTGACGAGTGCGTGAAGCAGGGGGTCACAACGCCGGACGCTCCGGCGTACTCAATCGTACTCCCGCCGCCAAACGTCACTGGCCGCCTCCACATGGGCCACGCGCTTATGCTCGCGGTCGAGGACACATTTGTGCGCTATAAGCGCATGCGCGGCTTCCGCACGCTCTGGATACCGGGCACCGACCACGCCGCTATCGCGACCCAGTCGGTCGTCGAGAAGCAGATCAAGAAAGACGAAGGAAAGAGCCGTCACGACATCGGCCGTGAAGAACTCTTGAAACGCATCGGGGAATTCGCACAAGCGAGTCACGACACTATCATCAGCCAACTGAAGACGATGGGCGCTTCGCTCGACTGGTCGCGCGAAGCGTTCACGCTCGATGAGACACGCAGTCGCGCCGTACGCATGGTGTTCAAGCAGATGTACGACGCCGGCCTTATCTATCGCGGCATGCGCATCGTGAACTGGGACCCAAAAGGTCAGACGACTATTTCCGACGATGAGATCGTCTACGAAGAACGCACGGCAAAACTCTACACCTTCCGCTATTCCAAAGACTTCCCTATCCCCGTCGCAACCACGCGCCCCGAGACGAAAGTGGGCGATGTCGGTGTGGCTGTGCACCCAGACGATCCTCGCTACAAGGAATTCGTCGGTAAAGAATACGATGAGGTGTTCTGTGATGTACCTATTCATATAAAAGTTGTCGCTGATAAGGAAGTCGATCCTGCATTTGGTACGGGCGCGGTGGGCATCACGCCGGCGCACAGCAAGATAGACTGGGACATTGCCGACCGGCACGAGCTCTCGCACGAAGTGGTGGTAATAAACGAGTACGCCAAAATGACCGTGCCGGGTCGCCTGACAGGCATGAAGACGACCGATGCTCGCGAGACGGTTGTCGAGTGGCTCAGAAGCGAAGGACTGCTCGAAAAAGAAGAAGACATCGTTCAAAACATCGCGACCGCAGAACGCACGAGCGGCATCGTCGAACCCCTTCCGAAACTGCAATGGTTCATTGAAGTGAACAAAGAAGTCCCTGGTCGCGGAAAGACGTTGAAAGAACTGATGCTGGGCGCGGTACGCTCCGGCGATATTAAGATACTTCCCGAACACTTCGAGAAGACCTATTTCCACTGGATAGAGAACCTCCGCGACTGGTGCATCAGCAGACAAATCTGGTACGGTCACCGCATCCCCGTCTGGTACAAGGATGAAGAAATTACCATCGGTGAACCTCCTGCGGGTGATTGGGCACAGGACGGCTGGGTACAAGACGAGGACACGCTCGACACCTGGTTCTCGTCGGGCATCTGGACCTTCTCGACGCTCGGCTGGCCGGAGAACACGAAAGATTTCCAGACCTATCACCCAACCGATTTGCTCGAGACCGGGTACGACATCCTCTTCTTCTGGATCGCACGCATGATACTCATGACCGAGTTCACGCTCGGTACAGTTCCTTTCAAGACGGTGTACCTCCACGGTCTCGTGCGCGACGCGCAGGGACGCAAGATGAGCAAGTCGCTCGGCAACAATATGGACCCGCTCGATGTCGCCGCGAAGTTCGGCGCTGATGCCGCGCGCATGGCGCTCATTGTCGGCAATACGCCCGGCACCGACATGCGCATGAGCGAAGACAAGATCAAAGGCTACAGCCGCTTCGCAAACAAGCTCTGGAACATCACCCGATTCGTCCTCGACAGCACCAAGGACGCCGATATGAATGCATCACTTACTGAAGGCGACACGGAAATACTTTCTGCCTTCGAAATCCTCACGAAAGAAATTACCACCGATATCGACGAGTTCCGCATCTACCTCGCCGCCGAGAAAATCTACCACTATGCGTGGCACGAGCTCGCCGATAAGATTCTCGAAGAATCGAAGCCGATATTTGC
>JBAQEU010000038.1:0-28193 GCA_049286905.1 Minisyncoccia bacterium | reverse complement strand
GCATCTGCTCCGTACATCCCCTCGAATTATGGCGCGTCCTGCTACAGCGGCACCAATTCTTGCGGCCAGGGGAATGTCGGCACTATCGGTTGTAACGCAGAGTGCGTCATAACGGCTCCACCACCACCAGATCCATCATGGCTCGGTACTCCGTGCACCGTGGCAAATTCTTGTGGCATGACCAATTCTGGCGTCCTCTGGTGTAGTGGTGTATGCGAAGACCCTGTAACTGGGGTGCCGATAACCGCACCATCCGAGTCCTTGTGTCCAGCTCTTTGTGCGAATGGCGCGGATGACTACCCGACCTGCACTCCACCACGCTCGCGCGAGCCGATTTGTGGCGAACTTGATAACACATGCAAGAGTGGCATCCCATGGGGGTGGGATATAAATAATCCAAATACTTCGCAGTGGCACTGCTCAGAAGTTATTGGTGTCGCAGACGGTGTTTGGTGTTCCGGAGTTGTCTTTGAATGTGGGGAAAAGCAACTTACTTGCAACAGCGGGGTCCCGAGCGGTTGGGACATAAGTAACCCAGATACGTCGTCATGGATGTGTTCAGCAATTCCTGGTGTGCTGGGGGCGGATGGTGTTTGGTGTTCGCCACGGTCGTCGCCCTGCGTTCCTGAAGCAGGTTCTTTCTGTCGTTCTGACCCTAACTCTTGCGGGCAGAGGAATGCTGGAGCTTTCCTGTGTAATGGTTCTTGTGACGCAGAGGTTCCATCAGAAGTAAACTGCCCGGTGAATTACCCCGCCCCAACCGCCAACTTCACCATCAATGGATTGCAAAATATAACGGACAATGTCGGTGATACTCGGACGTACGCCTGGACCTCTACAGGAGGCACTAGCTGGGACGCAACTGTGTCGTCCTACGGGTGTTCAGATCCATCTTTCAACACCTCGACCGTTCCGTGGAGGCCAGGTGTTACGATAAACGCAGAGAATTCATTCCAGGCGGTTACCGGACCAGCTGGTCGCGTTGGATGCTATACGACACTCACTTATATCGTTAGTGGTCCTGGCGGAACAGCAAGATCCGTCGTAACCGCGCATGTGAACGACCCAGCAACCAGTGGTCCAACCGCAACGCTCTCGGCAAACCCTACCTCAGTAAATGCAGGCGGCAGATCAATGCTCTCGTGGGGTTCGGTGAACGCGACCTCTTGTACCGCTGGCGGTCCGTGGTCCAACTCAGGCACACTCTCGGGAAGCGGACTGACGGACCCTCTCTCTTCGAATACAACCTTCACATTCCAGTGTTTTAATGCAAATGGAGCATCGGCGGTGCAGTCCGTCACTGTCGCGGTGATTGGTTCTGGAGGAGTGGTGAACGGCGCTTGTTCTGCAACTCACTACAACTGTTCTGCCGGAACGAGTGCTAATAACGCCAATGGCGCGGCGGCATATACCTGGTCGTGCGTCGGCATAAACGGAGGCACGACAGCCTCATGTTCCGAAGTGAAGGGTGTGGGAGGATCTTGTGTCGCGAATGAGGGTGCGGCTTGCGTCTCGGCTCCGAACTCCTGCGGACAGACGAACTCAGGCACCATCCTTTGTAACGGCTCCTGTTCGGCTCCGGCACCATCCAGCTCAAGCTGTCCTGCGCTCCCTACGGCCGTGCTCTCTGCGAACCCTCTTGTAATAGATAAAGGACAGACATCGAAACTCACCTGGAATTCGACGAATGCGACTTCGTGTACTGCGGCAGGAGGGTTTGCAACCGGAGGAGCTCCTACGAACGCCGTCGGGGTTTCGGTCAGTCCTCTGGCGACCTCGGTCTACCAGATTACCTGTTCGGGTCCGAATGGGATTTCTGCACCGGCCACGGCCACAGTAACGGTACTCGAGCCTTCAGCCTCTATCTCTGCCGCGCCCACACGAGTGAAGACAGGACAGTCCACAGCGATTTCCTGGAGTGCATCCGGGGTGACGAGCTGTGCGGTCTCTGGTCCCGGCATCTCGAGTGCGACGAAGAGTGGATCGCAGTCAGTCGCTATTACGGTGCAGTCGACCTATACCATTACCTGTCAGACAAACGGTGCTCCACTCACACAGTCGGTGACTGTAAACGTCGAGCCGGATTTCCAAGAGTTCTAGACCAAGCCTTTCTACAAAAAGGAGGAGGGTCTTGACAGAATTGTGTATTAGGAGTATAGTTACCTTAGGAACAAAGGAGGGAGATTCTGATGCCGGAAGGCACAGAATTAGCCCATATTGTGTGTTTGACATGCAAAAAGGAGTTATCATGAAAGCATCATTGGTTAGTGTTTTTGCCGCCATTCTGTTGGCGGCGTGTGGCGGCGGTAGTGATTCCACTACCGCGCCGCCGACGGCAAGGGTGCAGGACGTCGTGCCTGCACTCGGAACCGCTCGCGGCGTGCCCGCGACCGTCGCACCGGTCTTCGGGCTGGTCGATGTCGTGGGCGTCACCGCTGTGGACACCAGCGACTTGAAATTTGACTGCTCGAGCAAGGTAGTTGAGTTCACGGTCGTATCTTCGTTCGCTGTCGACGGCAAGGTGTCGCTGACGTTCACGCCAAGCGCGCCGATAGCCAATGGTGCATACTGCACCATCCTGGGGGACCTGGTCCTCCACGGTCCTGGCGGTTCGACAACGGTCGCGGTGAACGGTGGCGCCGGCACGTCCTTCTTTATCGACGGGCCGGCGACCGTGGTTTGCGACCGAAAGGATGCTCAATGCATCCCGTGGTAACCCCACGTTGCCCCCTCCCATCACTGGGACGGGGGCTTCATTTTTTTGTAATTGAGTGACCACAAGTCGCCGGACTTCCAAGAATTCTGGGTCTGTGCTAGAATGGCGGGAATGAAAGCAGATATTCACCCAGCAGAGTATAAGAAGGTCATATTCGAGGATATGGCTTCGGGAGCACGTTTCCTTATTGGTTCTGCAGTTCATACGACCGAGACCGGCAAATGGGAAGACGGAAAGGAGTACCCGAAGCTCGTCGTGGAAATTTCCTCGCAGTCGCACCCGTTCTACACCGGTGAAGAGCGTACGCTCGACAAGGCTGGACGGGTTGAGAAGTTTAAACAGCGCGCCGCCGCAAAGAAATAAAGAAACAATAAAACCGCCTTGAGCGGTTTTATTGTTTCTTTGGTATCCTAGCTATATGGACTACTCGCCAGAATTCAGAAAGAACTTCGCGACCGCGTATCTCGCGGAAGAATACGAGCGTCTTCTGAAAGAGACGGCCGGAGCACGAGAAGCCGCCGGGACCGATCCTGAACTCCTGCATATGGCGGAGGAAGACGAAGCACGCACCCGCTCTCGACAGGAATCTATCCTCGCTGAAATAGAGCAGATTCTTGCGAAAGAAAAGGAGAAAGAAGATACTGCCGAACCGATTGCGGTTGTGATGGAACTGCGCGCCGGCGCGGGTGGCGACGAAGCATCCATCTTCGCGCACGAGCTCAAGGAGATGTACGAGAAGTACGCCGAGCACCGTCACTGGAAGACGCGCGTCATTGACGATTTGACAGTCGAGATTTCGGGCGAAGGAGCCTATGAAGCACTCCGTTATGAGACGGGCGTCCACCGTGTTCAGAGGGTCCCGCTCACCGAGAAGTCAGGTCGTATCCATACCTCGACCGCTTCGGTTGCGGTGCTTCCTATCCGTACGAAGCCGAAGTTTGAGGTCAAGCCGGATGATATCGACATGGAGTTCTCTCGAAGCGGTGGGGCAGGGGGGCAGAACGTGAACAAGGTCGAGACAGCTGTGCGTCTCATCCACAAACCGACCGGCATTGACGTGCGTTCTTCCTCTGAGCGCAGTCAGCTCGCGAACCGCGAGAAAGCCATGCAGATTCTCGTCGCGAAGCTTGAATTCCTGCACGAGGAAGAGGAGGCGAGGAAGCATGCGGCAGAGCGGAAAGAGCAGATAGGCACAGCTGACCGCTCAGAGAAGATACGTACCTATAACTATCTGCAGGACCGCATCACGGACCACAGAATCAACGAGTCATGGCACAACCTACCCAAAATTATGGCTGGTAATATGGACGCCATAGTCGAGGCGCTTCATACGGCGAATCTTACTTGAAGATCAAGAACCTATTTGAGTTGTGCGTCTTGTGCGTTCGGTCTCCCGGTTTATATTGATATACTATCTCCATACTCGCGCCGCTTCTCATATGAAAAAATACATCATCGCCGCCGTTTTCTCCCTCAGCCTCCTCCTTTCTCCGGTACTCGCACACCAAGCTGAGGCGGCGTCGCTCTCTTCAAATCAGGTCAACGCTATCATCGGACTCCTTCAAGCCTTCGGTGCAGATCAGTTGGTCATCGCGAAAGTCCGGATAGCTCTGACTGGTGGTACACCATCTCCCTCTACGTGTGCTAATGGCGGGACAAATTATCCGACATGTACAGTTACAGTGAGCCAATCATTGAATTGTGACACTTCGCACACACGCGCCAGCCTTAATGCCGTGATGGGTACGAAAATTCCGGAGGGTCAGGGTGCGGCCTATTCATTTATGGCTCCAGCGGCAGGGAAGAGCGGTCAAGCGAAATTGGAATATCCAAGCGCGGACTTCACTTTGACTGTCTCGAAGAATCCATGCGACTTTTCCGCTGCGCTGAATCCTTCAAATCTTTGTCAGGTAACTGGATGGACCACGACGCCTTCAGTTCGTTATTCAACGTACCTTCCGAGCATGTGTCTGCTAAATCCAGGTCAGACATATTATTTTAACGTACATGCCGGAAGTCAAACGGCGCCTGGCGTATGGACGACCGGGGATTGTGCGGTTGCAGGCGAGTGTAGCTTCATGTTGTTTTAGGGAAGAGAATCATCTGCTTGCATATCCGTCATTGTTCAGGTAAAGTAGCAGGAAATGACCGCAATAAAGGAAACGGCAGAGCTGAAGCGCCTCTTCGACACAGGGGCGCATTTCGCGCAGGTGAAGGCACGTCGTCACCCTTCGATGAAGCCGTTCTTGGTGGGTACCAAAGGCCGCCAGGAGATTATCGACCTCGCACAGACGACCGAACAGCTTGAGGCCGCAAAGGGCGCAATGTCGACGCTCGCAAAGGAGGGCAAGACCGTTCTTTTTGTCGGCGGGAAAGTCGAAGTCGGAGCACTGGTGAAGAAGGCGGCGCAGGACATGAACGCCCCATACGTCGCCACGCGCTGGCTCGGCGGTACGATCTCCAACTGGGTCGAGATCAAGAAGCGCATTGACCGTCTTGTCGAGCTCGAAGACACGTCTGCCGCAGGTGCGATGAGTAAACAGCACACGAAGCTCGAGCTCGTCATGATGGGTCGCGAGAAGACACGTCTTCAGGAACGGCTCGACGGCATTACGACCCTTGCGAAGCGTCCAGACGCGCTTCTTGTCGTCGACACGAAGCACGAGAAGTATGCGGTCAAAGAAGCTCGCGAAGCCGGTATTCCGATCATCGCGCTCATGAGCTCGGACTGCAATATCAAGGAAGTGACCTTCCCGATTGTTGCAAACGATGCTTCGCGCGAGACAGTGAAGATGGTGCTGGGAGACCTGGTCGAGGCGTTCAAGAAGGGTCAGGTTGCATAGAACTGCACAGAAACCCCATCTGCTTTGTTGCGGGCTCCGCTCTCCCTCGTCGTACCCATTAGTACGATTCGGTACGATGCTCATCCGCGCCTCGCATCTGAGAGTTTCTGAGCAAGTTCTAATATGATACTATTTTTACATTATGGAAATCACGACAAATACAATCAAAGAGTTGCGCGACATGACCGGTGTATCGATCATGCAGTGCAAGAAAGCGCTTGAGGAAGCCGGTGGCGATCTCGCCAAGGCCGAAGTCATCCTCAAGAAGCACTCTGCCGCTTCAGCAGAGAAGAAGGCGGACCGCTCGCTCGCGGCCGGCGCTATAGGGAGCTATATCCACGACGGCGCAGTCGGCGCGATGGTGCTTCTCTCTTGCGAGACTGACTTCGTCGCAAAGAATCCTGAGTTCATCGCGCTTGCCCGCGAAATCGCGATGCAAGTAGCCGCGACCGGTCCGGCGTACACGACGACCGAGGAAATCTCTCCTGAAGCGAAGGAGGCCGCGACGGCGGTCTTTGAGAAAGAGGTTGTCGGCAAGCCGGCAGAGATGCAGGCGAAGATTCTTGAAGGCAAGCTCTCGAGCTACTTTCAGGATCAGGTATTGCTCGAACAGCCGTTCATCAAGGACGAAACTAAGAAGGTACGCGATCTCCTGAACGAAGCGACTCAGAAGTTCGGCGAGCGAGTCGAAGTCACTCGCTTCGCGCGTCTCTCGACGCGCTAATCACCGTGACGTACCTCGTCGTGGTACTCGGTACGTTTGCACTTCTCGCCGGGTTCGTCGTGCTTGCGCACTACGAGACGGAGCACAATGTGCGTTTCTTCGCTTCAAAACGCTCCTTGTTCGACGGGCATGTGGAGCGCGTGCAGTTCATCATAGAACATGTCGATCTGGCCGCGTTTGCGCAGGATGAAATACGCCACGCAATGACTCGTCTGGGACATGCTATCGCGCACTTCTCACTCGTGGCAGTTCGCGCTATTGAACGCTTGCTCACACGGCTCGTTCGGCACTTGCGCATACAGCACGAAGACGAGGTTGCGCCGCGCGAGACCGCCCGCGAGTTTGTGAAGACGCTTTCAGACTTCAAAGATGGTCTCAAAGCGACGCATCCTGATGTCTCTGTTGCGGCCGAGGTGCCTGAGGTTGGTGTACTGGAAACAGGAACTCGAGTAGAATAAAAAGAACGCCGGAGTAGCTCAGTTGGTAGAGCAGCTCACTTGTAATGAGCAGGTTCGTCGGTTCGAGCCCGACCTCCGGCTCCTGTATAGGAGCATGATAAGCTGGAAGTATGCGGTATTCGTTTTACGATTCACCGGAATATCGAGATAAACAGGCGCGAATTACCAGAGGTAATGTTGCTAAGGGTGTATATAAGAGCTTGAAGAAAGAGGAAGAAAGACTTTGTGCACGGGATGGCTGCGGAGATTTCTTCGTGACGTTTCCTTCTAATCCAAAAAAGTTTTGTAGTCAGAGCTGTGCGGCTACGGTAAACAATTCGAAACGTATATGGAGTGAAGACATAAAGCGAAAAATATCCGAAGCCGCTAAGGGCAGACCAAATTCGCTCAAGGGAGTTTTAAAGGTTCCGCGAGTTACTGTTGTTTGTGCTAATCCAAAATGCCAGAAAGTCTTTACTCACGAGCGTTATCGCCCAAGAAAGTACTGTTGCGTTTACTGCAGTATGGTAGTTACTGGAGGTCGTCCAACGTCTCCGAAGGCGTCGAGAGGAAAAGCGGGAATCCGAAAGGATGTGAGTGAGTTTATTTATTTCTACAGCAGATGGGAAGCTAATGTGGCGAGACTTTATACGTATCTGAAAGTGAAGTGGGAGTATACTCCAAAATCATTTGATATTGGGGGACATAGCTATACACCGGATTTCTATCTGTCAGAGACCGACACATATATCGAAGTAAAGAATTTCTGGGGAGAATATTCCAGAGTACGAGATGAAAAATTCCGAGCGACACATCCCGATATTCGTCTCGAGGTCATTCTGAAAGATGAGTATCTTGATCTTGAAAAGAAATATGCACACCTTATTCCCTGTTGGGAATACAAAAACAGCGTGTTCAAAATAAAATAAAAATCCCGGATTTGTGGTCCGGGAGGATGTGTATCGAGATTCTCTCGTCTTGAGGAATCCCACCGCTCTATATCCAAGGAACGGCTGATGGAAGGTCATCTTTGGTGCTACAAGGAGCTATTATCGAGGCGCTCTGGTTTCCCTTACAGATGTAAGAGCCGTCTCTGCTCGTCGGCATAGTCGTGAGCTGCGATTCCTTCAACTAGCCCTAGCTGCGTCATGAATTTATTACTGGAAGGCGTGGTCAGCACCGCCACCTCTACCCAAACGTGGTCCACAGCTTACGCCGTCTGTGGAAAGAGCACGATTCTTTCCACACGCAACGGAATATTTCTATTCACTTCTTAGCTAATAGAAATAGCCCTGGCGGTCTTGTTCCGACCTTACCATCCCGTCGCGGGTTCGCCGATTATATACTATTTACCTCGAATTTGCAGTGGAGGTCGCAAGCGCTCCTTTAGGGAATTGTTTTTCTAGATCAGTAAGTGTTGTAAAGCCGTAGGAACGCTTGCCGTTGATGACGAACGCGGGGAGCGTGTCCGCTACTTTGTTAATGGTGATGAAAGTTTTCAAGGCACCAAGGTCGAGATTGTAGTCAAAAGAGTACACACGTAAGCTGGGATACGTGCTGTGCAAGTAGGAGAGCGCGTAGCCGGCCTTATCGCACTCGGAGCAGTCACCCGCGTTGCTGTAGAAGTAGAGAACCGTGACCGGCTTCGTACCGCAGGCGAGCGCGAGCTGTTTGGTGATGAGGTAGTCGCGGATTTCGAGCAGGGAATACTGCTGTTTGAGTCGCAGTACTTGCGGGTTATCGGTCCCGAGCTGGTCCTCAGCATAGGCGAGGCGGTTCCCGAGATCGGCGAGGCCGCTGATGATTGCCGTTGACGATGCGGCGCTGTCGCACGGAGCGGATTCGAGCAGAGAGAACTGCGTGTCGAGTGAGAGAGTGTCAATCGCGAGTTGGTCTTCGATGGCGGCGAGCTCGCTGATACGGATGTCGTTTAGATAATTGACGGCGTACGCGACCGTGCCAGCAAGCACGATAGTGATGAAGAGTGCTATGAGGACGTTTCGGGTGACAAGAGACATATGGTTAGCTGCGCCATCCGCGGTTTTTCCCGAGGGTCACGTCGGCGGTTGAGCGGATGAGCCAGAGGGGTGATATGAGGCCGTAGAGGAATGTGTAGGACAGCATTCCGAGCATGATGTCGCCCGGGGTTTTCGAGATGCGTTTGCCGACGATGACGAGAGAAAGGGAAACGGCCAGTGTCGTGATGCCGATGATGAGGAAGAAGCTGACCGGGACATAATACCAGTCGAACGAGGTGTTCGGCATGAATGCATACGCAAACGGGATGCCTGCGCGGATTTGCAATGCTGTCATGATGCTTTTTCCGAGCGTGAAGAGCATCAGTGAGAAAACGAATATCGTACTGCCGACAGAGAGGACTGCGAGGGGAAGTATAAGCATGCCAAGCACGCCGTGTTTGCGGCTCCAGATCAGTTCGCGGTATTCGCCGAGGACATTGCGGATGAACCCTGCCGTCCAGCGCGTGCGTTGTTTGATGAGACCGACAACAGTGTCGGGTGACTTGGTATAGACGCGAGCGCGCGGTGCGTTTTCAATCTCGTAGCCCGCGCGCTGGATGCGAAGCGCCATCTCCATGTCTTCAGTCTGATGGGCGTGGCGGAATTCGCCGAGTTCTTTCAGGAGGCTGTGTCGATAGAAAGAGAATGGTCCGGGCGTAACATAGAGACCGTTGATTGAGGCGAGCGTGTGACGGATGGTGATGCCGAACGTGTACTCGGCGTTCTGCATGTGCTGGAGCAAGTTCGATGGTTCGTGGATCGACATGGCCGCAGTGACTGCGGCTACGTTCGGCTCTGCGAAACAGGGGATGATCTCTTTAAGCGCGGCCGGGTCGACGAATGAGTCGGCGTCGAGGCATCCGATGAACTCGGCTTCCGTCGAAGCGATGCCGACGTTGAGTGCAGTGTGTTTGCCGCCGTTCTCTTTGCGGATAGTGCGTACTTGCGGGTGGTCGGCGAAGCGCGCCATCACCTCCGGTGTTGCGTCAGTCGAACCGTCGTCTACGAGGATTATTTCGAGCTTTTCTTTCGGATAATCGAGTGCAAGCAGGGACTCGCAGGTGGCGGCTACGGTCGTGGACTCGTTCCAGCAGGGGACGATGATTGCGACTGTAGGTTCTTCGCCGCCAGGCTGGCGTGCGCGGGCAGACCTCGCGGGTTTCGAGAGAAGCGTCACGAGGACGAATGACTCGAAGAATACAGCGAGGAAAAGGAAAGGGAATGTGAGCATCTCCTGACTCAGCATGGCGTAACTGTACCATAATCTGCTATATTTCGAGACATGAACGAGCAGGGTCGCCTTCATCCTATTTCCGTCGCTGTCCGCGAGATTGCAGACATTTTTGGGCGCATGGGTTTCGGCATCGCGTATGGCCCAGAGCTTGAGGATGATTGGCACAACTTCACCGCACTGAATGTGCCCGAAGATCACCCAGCCCGTGATATGCAAGACACGTTTTGGATTAAGGACCAGCCCGGGAAAGTGCTACGAACGCACGCGACCTCAGTCACGATGCGCAAACGTGAGTAAATGGCGAAGACGGGCGCGACGGAGATGCGCATGATTAATCCTGGAAAAGTCTTCCGCAACGAAGCGACCGACACGACGCATGAAGCTCAGTTCTATCAGCTCGACGGGTTCGCCGTCGGACCGACCGGATCGGTGACACTCGCGCACTTGAAGGGGACGTTCGATCGTTTCTATCGCGAGTACTTCGGTCCGAATGCGAAGGTTCGTTTCCGTCCGAGTTTCTTCGGATTCACCGAACCATCGGTCGAAATGGATGTGTGGTTTGAAGCACCGGGGAAGGAAGGGAAATGGCTCGAGACGGCGGGGGCGGGCATGCTCCATCCGAACGTGCTCCGGAATGCGGGTCTCGACCCGGAGAAGTTCCAAGGGTTCGCGTTCGGCGGCGGGCTCGAGCGACTCCTTATGGTGAAGTACGGTATTCCCGATGTACGCTTATTCCACTCGGGCGATATCCGTTTCAACTATGCGTTCGACGAAAAACCACTATGAAAGTCTCGCTAAAATGGTTGCAAAAATACGTCGAACAGATGCCAAGTGCAGAGGCGGTTTCTGATGCGTTCACGTTCCATGCGTTCGAAATAGACGACATGCAGGGCGATATGCTCGACATCAAAGTCCTTCCGAATCGTGCCGCGGACTGCTTGTGTCATCGAGGCATCGCCGGGGAACTGTCTGCGATTTTGGACACGCCGATGAAGACCGACCCGCTTCGCGAAGCACTTCCGGCATTCCCAAATGCCGAAGGGGTGCTTACCGTTTCTATTGAAGACGAGACAAAGTGCCTGCGCTATATGGGCGCTCTGGTGAAGGGAGTGAAGGTTGGTCCGTCGCCAGTATGGCTCAAGGAAGCGCTCGAGTCAGTTGGTCAGCGCTCCATAAATAATGTTGTTGATGCGACGAACTATGTGATGCTGAACCTCGGTCAGCCACTCCATGCATTTGATGCGGGAAAACTCGCGCAGACAGAAGAGAGGTATGCAATCGGTGTGCGAGACGCGAAAGAGGGTGAAAAGATTACGACGCTCTCTGGCGAGGAATACGCTCTGACTCCGAACATCCAGCTCATCACCGATGCGAATGCAGATATGCCTATCGCACTTGCTGGCGTGAAAGGCGGCAAGGCCGCTGAGCTCACCACCGATACGACTGACATCATCGTGGAGTCGGCGAACTTCGATGGCACGACCACGCGCCGTGCGGCACAGGCACTCAAGCTCTTCACCGATGCTTCACTCCGCTTCCAGAACCGCCCGTCGCCGGAGCTCTGCGCGTATGGCATGCGCGACGTGCTCGCCTTGATTCAGGAGATTGCCGGCGGGGAAGTCGTAGGTGTTGTTGACGAGTATCCGGCGCATCTCCCCAATAGCACCGTATCGGTTTCGCTCGCCCAAGTGAACGGGATTCTCGGCGCGGATTTCACCATGGAAGAAGTCGTTCAAGTATTCCGCCGTCTTGGTCTCGCGGTTCGCACCGAATACGACGTATTTATCGTGACGCCTTCGTTCGAGCGGACTGACCTCACCATCCCCGAAAATCTCGTCGAAGAAGTTGGACGCATTATCGGTTACGACAAAATCGCGCCACAGGAGTTGCCGGTATCAGCAGGCGCACCAGATCAAGCTCGGTTCCGCGGCATCGAGAAGATCAAGGATCAGCTCGTCGAGCAGGGCTTCACTGAAATTTCCACACAGTCATTCGCCAAGAAGGGCGACGTGGTGCTCGCCAATCCGCTCGATAAGAATATGCCCGCACTCCGAACAAGTCTTGAGGAGAATCTGAAAGACGCACTCTCGCGCGCGAAGCATCAGGCACCGCTCGTGCTCGCGCCGAAGCAGAAAGTAAAACTGTTTGAAGCCGGTACGGTATTCACGAAAAGTGGCGAGCATATTGAATTGCGTATGAGCGAACCAGCGCCCAGCGAAGGATGGGAAAAGTTTGGCGCGGTCGACAATCTATCAGTTGGGAAACTTGAAGATTTTGGTAAAGAGTATCAACCGAAGCGTTACTCACTCAGCGCGTACAAGCCGTTTTCGCTGTATCCATTCATCGCGCGCGATATTGCGCTCTGGGTTCCGGCAGGTACTGAAGCGACCGCCATCGAACAGACTATTCGTGAACACGCGAGTGAGCTTCTTGTTCGCCTCGATCAGTTCGATCAATTCGAAAAAGAAGGCAGGATATCCTACGCATTCCGCCTTGTGTTCCAGTCGATGGAACGCACGCTTACCGACGACGAAGTGAATATAACTATGGAAAAGATTTCCACCTCGCTCCGCGAGCTCGGCTACGAAGTCCGTTAATCTTTCCCCCCAACGGGAGGTGGTATACTGTGGGTATCTCCATGAGAAAGTATCTCATCAGCACCCTCCTCGTTCTCGGTATTCTCATTTCTCCTCCGCTGGTTCAAAGAGTCCATGCCGCAGGCTTTACTCCCGCACAGGTGACGGCAATCACAGCACTTCTCCAGTCTTTTGGTGCGGACAAAGCACTTATTTCCAGCGTGCGAGCCTCATTGTCGGGTACCAGGACATCGCCACGAACACCTGCCGCACCGCCTCTTGTCTCGCCGGTAACCCCAGTGTCAGCAGGGTCGACCGATTCTGGCACAACCTCCACAGTTACCACGAGTGCTCTTTCTTCAGATATGGATAGCCGAATAAAAGTCCTGTCCGCTATTTTGAATACAAACATCTCGTCAGATGGCGTCACAACGGTTCGTTCACTCTCTTCATCCGATCAATCGCGCCAATTTCAGAAAATACATTTCGCGCGGGAGCGTGGACAGCTCATGCGACAGCTCTCTAAAACAAACCCGGCCGCTTTTCTGAGAAATGCTCTGTCAGCAGAAACCCGTGCAAGATTGTCGGCTGACGTGCAAGGCGAGGTTGAGAAGAAAGTCACTCTGACGGGGAAGGTAGAGATACTGCAAGTTGATGACTTCACGGACAAGAAGAATGGTCGAGTGGACTACTTCCTTAAGTCCGGCGGCTCCCGTCTCTCGCTTCAGGTGGCAGGAACGGCGCCGACTGTGTTGTCCGGTTCTCTCCTACGAGTGAGCGGGTATCAGCTAGGGGAAACGGTTGTCGCTGATGCTGGTGCGGGAGGCATCGCAGTCCTGTCGCAAGCGATACCTGAAGCCACCGGTCTACAACGCGTGCTCGCCATCGCAGTCACGAGTGTGGGATACCCCGCTCCTATATCTCCGGCCGCTCTGAAGACGTACATGTTCTCAGGCGACTTCAAGAACTACTATGAGGAAAATTCGTACGGTAAAATCTGGTTCACCGGTGACGTAACCGATTGGATTTCAGTCGCACCATATTCGTATTACTGTTATACCTCACCGGCTTCAACTATTGACCTGGAGACGCCGGCCATAAAAACGTACTTGCTGCAGCACAACATCAACCTCTCGCAGTACGACCGTCTGCTGTTCATCCTCAACAACGATGGCGGAGGATGTTCAGGTGTCGGCAAGTGGGAAGGAACTTTCAATGGTGTCCCGTATAGACTTTCGCAGAGCTATATAGGCTGGCCGAGCGATAGTTCGCAGTTCTCTCAACCGCAGAAACTGTCGAATTTCAACTTCGTGCTCGCCCATGAAATGGGGCACCAGCTCGGTTTGATGCACGCGAACTCGTGGGACTGCACCGGATACTCGCTCGACGTTAATTGTGCCCATAGAGAATACGGTAATCGGTACGACTTGATGGGGTCAGCCAATGGCGGAGATCACTTCAATGCGTTCTTTAAAGATATGCTCGGATGGCTGGATGCGTCCTCAAAGATTTCCGTCACACAAAGCGGGACATACTCGCTCGCACCGATTGAGGCTCAGACAGGTGTTCGAGCGGCCATCATCACGAATCCCGCAACACCTTCTTCAGAGCCGCTCTATGTCGAATTCAGGCAACCGGTGGGGTACGATACCGGTCTCAGTCCTCTCTCTGCTGGTCTCGATCTGAATCAGGTCAACACGACGACTCAGCAACGGCCGTTTTCGTATCTTCTGAATGCCAACTATGCGACGACCGTCTCAAGTGTTGCGACACAGTCTGCGCTCATGCCAGGCGGAAACTTCGTGTGGGGGACTCGAGGGTTGCAGATAGGCTCGCTCGTGTCGACGCCGTCTTTGGCGACATTCAACGTCAGTATCGTGACGCCGCAATGTACTCGAAGCCCTATCAGCATCTTGGACCAGTCATATCCTGCAAGCGTTGCGGCCGGGACGACGGGGCAGTATCACTTCACACTGACGAATAACGACACGTCGGGCTGTAGCCCGAGCACAATCCAGATTGTGCCGGTTATAAATGACTCGAATGGGTGGGGTATCTCGCAGACGCCGTCAGGTCTGGTCACGCTCATTCCGGGAGGGTCGGCAACCATCCAGCTCTCAATTGCGGTCCCGGCTAACGCTTCTCCAGCGAGCCGGACTCTCCAAATGACGATAACGGACACGATGAACAGTCGCAGCTTAAACGTGGTACATCCGTTTGTGGTCTTAGCGATGCCTTCCATCCTGAATGTCAGCCCTTCGAGCGGGAGGCCAGGCATTGCGGTGACTCTTACAGGAACAGGGTTCAATACCTCTGCGAGCGGCAATCTCCTACTTATCAGTGGGAATGGGGGGAAACTTTTTACCGCCCCCTCAGGTCTTCTTGGTTCAGAGGGAAGTCTTACGTTTACGTTCCCCACGAAGGTTACCAGCTTCGACCAACAAGGAGTCGCGACCGAGGTTCCGACACCGGTAGGCGTGTATAGCATCAAGCTTATACGCAAAAGCGATGATGGTATGTCAAACGAGGTAACGTACGAAGTGGTAACCGCTGTCGCACCGACAGCGACGCTCACTGCAAACGGATCTTCAAGTGCGACGGTGAACGTCGGAGATGCACTCACCTGGGCATGGAGTTCCACTCACGGCTCCAACTACAGCTCGACGTATAGCGCCTCGAACTGCAGTGCTTCGTCTTCTAATACGAACGGAAATGTCCCATGGACTGTAAATACTGCCGACGGTTCTTCATCTGGCACGGTACCGTCTTCATGGGCGGGGTGCACTATTGTAGGCAACTATACGGTTGCGGGCGATGGCGGCACAACAAGTGTGAGTGCTACGGTACAGGTCAATACTCAAGCACCCGCGGCGCCGAGCGCGTCGCTCACGTTCGGTACTCAGACGAACGCAGTAAATGTAGATCCGCTCGTACCGAGCTCATGGGCGTGGTCCTCGTCGAACGGGGCGTCCTATGCGGCGAAAACCGCCCGTTCAGGGTGCGACGACGCGTCGCAGAACAGCGTGAGTAGTCCGTGGACTCCGTGGGATGCGGGCACAGGAGGTTCAGGTACTGCAGGGCAAGGAACGAACACTGCCGTTCCCGGGGCGCTCCGGTATGGATGTACCATCACCGCTACCTACACTGTCACTAATTCAGCAGGGCAGACGGCAACAGCAAATGCTTCAGTTACCTTCAAGCACGCACCGCCACCCACGGGCGTCTCGGCCACTCTTGATGCGAAGTCTCTTGCGGCACCGACCAACAAATATTTCACGCTCTCCGGCACCGCAACTCCGGCAAATAGCTATCTGACCGTTGCAGTTGCTGGTGCGATGGGAAGCACGTTGGTTCCTCTCAGTGGTGTATGGTCGCTTCCTTTCAATTTCGGTCTTCGAGCCGGTTCCTACCCAGTCACGGTTCGTAGCTATACACCCGGAGCATCGGTGGAGTCAGGAACGGTTCTCACGACAGGCACACTCATAGTTTCGGCTTCTACTCCTGTGTCTGTGCCTGCACCGACACCGGTCCCAAGCGTGTCAGTCTCGGCGTCTCCCGTTTCGGTGACGCTCGGACAGTCGACGACTATCACATGGAGTTCGACGAACGCTTCGCAGTGTATCCTCGGTGGCGATTTCGTTGCGGGGAACGGAGTAGCGCAAGGAGCGTCAGGGAGTCTCATCGTCACACCGACGAAGGCATCCTCGACGTATAGCTTCAGGTGTACAGACTCCATGCAGACCGTGCAGGCGACAGGATCGGTGACGGTCACTGCTGTGCCGCCTGGACAGACGGCGAGCGCTCTCAATGCTTTCGAAAATGCGACGAATGCCGGCAGTGGGGAGACCGTGTGGGGGGCAAGCGGTTTGAGCTACGATTGGAACCGCGATCTCCAGCTCGGTTCTTCGTACATGAGCGATGTCACTGCTCTCCAGCGCGCACTCGCGCTCCAGGGTGTGTATGCCGGAGAAGTTACGGGAGGGTTTTATACGCAGACCTATCTCGCAGTGAAGACTTTTCAACAGAAATACGGCATTTCGGCGACCGGTTTCGTAGGGCCGGACACAAGGGCGAAACTGAATTCGCTGTATTAAAGAAAGGGTCGATTTGTGCTATACTGAAAGCACCGGAATCCGGCTATTTTTATGGCTAAAACTACTGAAAAAGAGCCCAAGAAAAAGGCGTACGATGCCTCGTCTATTACCGTCCTTGAGGGGCTTGAGCCGGTCAGGAAGCGTCCAGGTATGTACATCGGGACCACAGGTCCCGAGGGTCTTCATCATCTCGTGTGGGAGATCTTCGACAACGCCCGCGACGAGGCGATGGCTGATCGCTGTGACGACATAGAGGTCGCGCTTCTTCCCGATGGCTATGTGCGCGTCGCCGATAACGGCAACGGTATCCCGGTCGGCATTCACCCGAAGACGAAGGTTTCTGCGCTCGAGACTATCATGACCGTGCTTCACGCCGGCGGAAAGTTCGACAACGAAGCCTATAAAGTCTCTGGCGGTCTCCACGGCGTCGGTGCCTCAGTGGTGAACGCGCTTTCAGAACACACCAAGGTCGTTGTGCACCAGGACGGGGGCATGCACATGCAGGAGTACAAGATCGGCAAACCGCTCGCGAAGGTGAAGAAAATCGGCACAACCAAAGAGCACGGCACCATCGTGCTCTTCAAGCCGGACATCACGATCTTCAAAGAAGGCATCATCTTCGATTTGGAGAAGATTGAGACGCGTCTGCGCCAGCAGGCATACCTGGTAAAGGGCGTACGAGTCGCTGTTGTTGACGCGCGCGCAAACAAAGACGCATTTGAGACGGAGACCATCTTCCTTCGCGAGCAGAAGCTCGATGTGCCGAGTATGACCTTCTACTTCGAAGGCGGTCTGAAGTCACTCGTCGCTTTCTATAACAAGCATCAGACGCCGGTGCACAAAAACATTTTCTACGTCGATCACGAACAGGACAAAGTGATGGTCGAAGTCGCGCTCCAATATGTCGACGACATAACCCCAAGGATTACGGCATTTGCAAACAACATCTACAACAGCGAGGGCGGTACGCACATCACCGGGTTTAAGACATCGCTCACGCGTGCTCTGAATGCCTATGGCCGCAACGCGAATATCATCAAAGAAAAAGACGAGAACTTCACCGGTGACGACGTGCTCGAAGGCATCACCGCGGTGGTGTCAGTGAAATTGCCGGAGATTCAGTTCGAAGGGCAGACCAAGAGCAAGCTCGGCTCGATGGAAGCGCAGGGAGCTGTCTCGACAGTCTTTGGTGAAGCGTTAAACGCTTTCCTTGAAGAGAATCCGGATGACGCGCGCGCCATCATCAACAAAGTCCTCCTCGCCCTCAAGGCGCGCAAGGCCGCAAAAGCCGCAAAGGACTCGGTGCTTCGCAAGGGCGCGCTTGAGGGCATGACGCTCCCGGGCAAGCTCGCCGATTGTCAGACCAAGAGTGCGGAAGAAAGTGAGATTTTCATTGTGGAAGGAGACTCCGCCGGTGGTACTGCGAAAATGGGCCGTGATCGTCGCACCCAGGCTATCCTGCCGCTTCGCGGCAAGATTCTGAACGTCGAGCGCGCGCGCATCGACAAGATGCTTGCGTCAGAACAGGTGCGGAACCTCGTGGTAGCTATGGGCACCGCTATCGGCGATGTCTTCGACCTCTCGAAGCTCCGCTATCACAAGATCATCATCGCAACCGACGCCGACGTGGACGGGGCGCACATCCGCACGCTCATCCTCACTCTTTTCTATCGCCACTTCCGCCCTATCATTGACGGTGGTTTTATCTATATCGCACAGCCGCCGCTCTACAAGATTACGAAAGGGAAGGCGGTTGCCTATGCCTACACCGACGCCGAGAAGGAGGCCGCTCTGAAAGAGATGGGTGTTGCTCCAACTGAAGTCGTGCTCGTGGGAGAAGGGGAGGATGAAGCGCCAGAACCGGAAGAAGAGACGGTGGCGGCGAAAAAGCCGGCGAAGGCAAACGTCCAGCGCTACAAAGGTCTCGGAGAAATGAATGCCTCGGAGCTCTGGGAGACGACCATGGACCCTGCACGCCGCGTCTTGAAGCGCGTAAACGTGGAGGACGCCGAAGCGGCCGATCGCATCTTCGATATCCTCATGGGCACCGACGTCGCGGCAAGAAAGAGTTTTATACAAAGCAACGCGAAGCTCGCAAATCTCGACGTATAAATACAAAAAAGGCGAGACCGAAGTCCCGCCCTTTCGCCCGTTCCCGAACGGGAACCCTCACGCGTATTCCACGAGCAACCTTCTGCTCTCGCCGAGGACCCTTCCCGAAGCGGCTATGCTTCCTTTCAGGAACTCACGGTCTCTTTCTTGAGTCTTCCGTTTCTTTGCGAGGAGGCCACCGCGTGGTTCCAAGACTGCGAGAATCGCTTTGTACATCTGCACCTTCTGGCGGAGGAACAGATACATCCGTTCGCTCCGGCGCACCCTGTCCGTATCCCGCGCGATGGTACGCAGGGTGTCCACCGACTTCCGCAGGGTGAGTACGATGAGGTCCTGGCGGTGCTGGGCCGAGTTCGCCCACAAATCGTCGAAGATGGCACGTTCGAAAGTATCGAGGCGCATCTTCTCCAGGCATGTAGCGAGCGCGTCCTGGTACTTCGCGAGCATACGTGTTTCCGCGCGAACCATGTTCTGAAGCTCACTGCGCATGAGCTTGTGGTTTTCGCGGGCGACGTGGATGGCTATCCGCCGCTCGCAGAAGACTGCCAGGATGATGACCGCGACGGCCGGTACAAACATCCATTGGTTCTCTTCGGCGTGCCACACATATATCGCGGCGACCAGGACAACCAGGCCGAACAGTACGCGTTTCTTGATTCCGGCTCTGTGCCGGACAGTTTCCAGAACATTCATTTTTTCTCCTATGACAGGGAACACCCCCATCTCTGGGGGTGTTTATACCACAAACACTAGTAGCTAGTCAAGTTCGGCTTAGGAGCCGAGGATGGTCAGTGTCGCAGAAGCGCTGTTGTTGTTCGCGTTTGATTCGGTAACCGCATGGTCAAAGTTCGCAGTGACCGAAACCATCTGGCCCGAGCCCTTGTTCGCCTGATCGAAACCGAGCGTGTAGTCGATGCTGTCGCCTGGGGCGAGCGCCTGCTGAGGCTGTGACTGATAGGTGTACGCCGTCTGTGTCGGGATGGATGCGCTGAAGCGCCATGCGCCTACGACATTCGTACCGACGTTCTTGATGCTGAACTTCACGGCAGGGCGACTTCCGACAGGGACAGTCGAGCTTGCAACGAAGGACTCTGCCGAGGTCGTGGCGAGGTAGCCGATAGCACTGATGCTCACAACGAGGTCAGGGAAACCGTACGGGCCTGAAGGGGTCGTGGTTGCTCCACCAATCTGCTCGGTCGTCGTGGTCGTCTTGCCGGCTGTCGGGACGACAGGCTTCACCGGAGTCGAAGGGGTCGTGGCGACCGGTTCGGTAACCGGAGTAGAGCTTGTCTCGCCGCCGAAAGAAATAATCGTCGAAGAAGCGGTCGGGACGACCGAAAGGGAAGGCTCGTCCGAAGGAGTGAAGACCGAACCGAGATACACGGCCGCAGAACCGACACGACCGACGACATCCGGTACGAAACGGGTCGAATAGACCGCGAGCCACATACCGAGCGTCACGAGTGCGATAAAACCGGCCACGGCGAGGCCGTTGATGGCCGTCTGGCGGGAGGAAGTGCTGGTTTCAGGCGTATTCATATGTTGAATCTTATATAACATACCATAATTTTAATGTCAAGCACTACCACTTGACATACTGGATACAATGGTGTATTTATGAGTAAGACGATATGACAGGATTCATAGCCACAGCGGCGCGGCTGGTTGCGGCCAGTGCGCGAGCGTATGAGAGGAAGTGGAGCTTCCTCAGTGTTTCCATTGTCGTGCTCCTTGCAAGCATCATCGTACTTGCGAAGTATGACCTCTTGCCCGAGCCTTCTCGCGCTTCGGCTGAGCCAGTCTCGCCGGTCATCGCACTCTCCTCGAGTGCAAAATCTGCGACCTCGGCTCCAGTCGTTGTGGTCGAAGAGCCAGTGAAGATTGAGATTGAGAAAATAGGTCTTGTGGCAAACATCGCAAACCCGACCACGACCAACATCAAAGCGCTCGACGAATACCTCCTCAAAGGTGCCGCGCGCTATCCGACGTCGGCCAAGCTCGGCGAGGCTGGAAATGTCGTGCTCTTCGGCCACTCGAGCTACCTGCCGGTGGTTGGGAACCAGGCATACAAAGCCTTCAACGGTATCCAGAAGCTCGTCGCGGGGGACATAATCACAGTGTATTCTGCGAATGCGGCATACACGTACCGCGTCCGTACGATGGAGAAGGAAAGCGCGGAGAGTGGCGCTGGAATCAGTCTCGCGGTCACCGGTCGCGTGCTCACACTCGCGACGTGCAATTCCTTCGCGACCAAGAGCGACCGCTTCGTTGTGACGGCAGATTTTGTCGAAAGTCATCTGACCTCTACTCGCTAGAGGCAGGATGACTCTCTGCAAAGAGAGATGAAATAAAGTTCTTTCGATTCATAAACCCAACCAGCCGTTCGCGGCACAACCCCGAGGAGGCCATCATGGCTAGCAAGAAATGTTCGGCAAAAAGCCCGGCATGGGCAAAGAAGATGGCATGGGGCATGATCCTGTTTTTGGGCATGTCATTCGCCATAGTTGTCATCTCAATGTTTGCGGCGAAGTCGGCACACGCGGCCGACGGATTCCAGTGGCAGCACTTCGGCGCTGACCCATACGCTTCGTCTCGCGATGAGGCGATGCAGACGCGCGAAAGCGCTTTCCGCGCGCTTGGTTTGCCGCCACCGGTTATCACGCAGTTCCTGCGTGCGACCGAGAGTCCGGGTGAAAAGACCCGGCTCGTCGTGGGCGACAAGCTCTCGGCAATGCTGTCTTCGAAGGGTGTCGTGCACCGCAACGTTACTGTTGCCTTCACAAAACCCCCGAAGAGCGACAAGATGGAATTCGCGGCACCGGCCGAGAAGTGGCAGGTCTCATGGGAAGGGAGACTGTTTACGGTCATCCTGCCTGAAGTCTGCAACAACTGGAGCAGTATCGTCGCTCCCGTAGCTCAGCCGGAAAAAGCGTCAGTTCCTCTGCCAGCGGTCGCCGGTTGCCCGGATGTTCGTCGCCTCTCTGCGAACGCATGGTCGCTATCGGCTATGCCGAGCGCAATCCGTGAAAAAGCGGAAGCCCTGATACGCGCGGCAGAAGATCGCGATACTCAGAACGCGACAAATGCCGAGGCCTACAAGCCGGACGCTCTTTCGCGAACGCTTGGCGGACAGTTGCGGCGCGAAGTAAAAGTTCGTGCCTCGGTGACGGGAGACATTCGGGTTCGTCTCCTTGATCCCACGACGCTCCGCGTTGTCGAAGAGCTACCGCCACTGCATCTCGTTGACGGCATGGATAGCATCCTGCTGTCCAACGACCAGCGCGCAAAGATTGTGGAAACAATCTGGCCGAGAGGGTTTGTCTCTCCGGTTGTCTCTGGTGGAGAGCGGAGGCTCTGGTTCTTTCCTCGCGAATGGGGAAAAGAATGCGAGATGAACATTCATGGGGCGTTGCAGTAGTTCGGAGCTGTCGCGGGGCGTACACAATACGCTCCCCGACGGATCCTTTTTCCGGTATATCTCAATGAGGTATTTCGGAAATTGGAATAAAAACATGAATTTTCGATATACAACTACCCTAGTGATGATTCTCATGATTCTCGCGCTTGCGAGAGGTTTTGTCATACACTATAGCGATTTCTCGTTCGGGGCTCTCTCTGCACAAGCCGAGGGTGATGGCGGAGGCGACGGCGGCGGTGATGGTGGTGGAGGCGGAGATGGTGGGGGCGACGGCGGCGGAGGAGGCGACGGCGGCGGTGATGGTGGGGGCACAGCACCCGGCGGCGGAGAGCCTGGCGGTGGTGGTACCGAGCCCGCTTCGTGTGCACCGTGGGGCATGACGCTCCCAAGCGGGCAGTCAGTCGCGTACTACAACGCTGAATCAGTAGTCGAACCTGCTACCTGTACTGGTGGTACGTTTACCTGCAACAACGGCGCACTTGAGGGCTACACCCCGGGCATGGCGGCTTTCCAGAGCTGTTCAGTGACCCCAGCACCTATCGCTGGCGTGTGCGATAACTCCGGCGCGTATAACTGCGCGGCAGGTACGCTCGGTGCGTATGCCGAGCAGCCGGATGGTTCGTGGCAGTGGTATTGCAACGGTATAAACGGCGGCGCGACAAGCCCACTCTGCTCGTACACGCCACCCGTCACAGGTGCATGCGGCGTTCCGCTCCATTCGGCACCGAACGTCTGTGCTTCTGGCACTCTCGGAGTGAACAATGTTCAGCCAGACGGTAGCTACCACTGGTACTGCGATGGCGCCAACGGCGGCGCGACAAGCCCACTCTGCTGGTACGTCCCGCCGGCAGAACCGATCTGGACCAATTACTGCACCGGTGCGAACGACCCTAACGGTAACAATTGGCAAATCTGGGCCTACGACAATTCCAATCCTCCGAATTATAAATACATCGGCACGGATCCGAGCTGTGCACCTCCTGCTCCCGAGACGCCGAGCTGTGCGCTCAGTGCTTCTCCGACATCCATCCAGGCGGGGAGCGCGACTCTGCTTAGCTGGTCAGTGAACAATAATCCATCAACCTACGTATTCGATATTGATAACGGCGTCGGCAATGTCTCGTCGGGGGGAGCACCTCAGAGCGGAGCACGCTATGTCTCTCCGCTAGTGACCACCACGTATACCGGGACCATGCACTGGCCGGGAGTGTCTTCTTCGCCACCACCGCCGGTGTATACCTGCTCGGTAACGATAACAGTCACGGAAGTGCCGCCGGTGTACGGCTGTACTGACCCTCTCGCACTCAACTACAACCCTCTTGCGACGATAGACGACTGGTCGTGTATCTATCCTCATCCAGAGCCCCCGACCTGTACGCTCGTCGCGAACCCGACTGCCATCCAGACAGGCGGTTCTTCGACGCTCTCATGGACGACTACAAACGCAAACTCATTCTCCCTCAACCAGAGCATCGGTTCTGTGACCCCGGTTGCTTCCGGCACGCGGTCGGTTACGCCAGGCGTCACGACGACCTATATCGGTACTGCCACCGGGGCGGGAGGTTCCGTCACGTGTTCTACGCAAGTGACCGTTACGGACGATCCTCCGCCGCCTGCGCCGACTTGTACGCTCGTTGCAAATCCGACTGCTATTCAGACTGGGAGCTCGTCCATGCTCTCGTGGACGACTACAAACGCAAACTCATTCTCCCTCAACCAGAGCATCGGTTCTGTGACACCCGTCATTTCCGGTGCGCGAGCAGTATCTCCGTCGGTGACGACGACCTACACTGGTACTGCTGTGGGCACAGGAGGCACGGTGACCTGTACTGCGACAGTGACCGTTACGAATCCTCCTCCAGGAGCTCCGACCTGTACGCTCTCCGCGTCTCCGACGCAGGTGACTGCGGGCAATCGTTCGACGCTCACCTGGACAGCGACGAATGCGAACACTTTTAGTATTGACCGTGGAGTGGGAGCGGTAACGCCCGCACTCGGCGGTTCGGCGAGCTCGCTCGCTATCAACTCCGCTACGACCTTTACCGGGACCGTCGTGAGTCCGACCGGGCAGGTCGCGACCTGTACTGCAGTGGTGACTATCGGCGGTGGCGGCGGTGGCGGCGGTCCTACCTGCACCATGACCGCAAGTCCTTCAAACATCACGCAGGGGAATAGGGCTACCATCACCTGGGGCGGAAGTGAAATTTCTTCAGTGGACATCAGTAATGGTGTCGCAGTAGGTACGACGTCGCCGGGCTCTATTTCGGTAGGTCCAAGTACGATCGGAACTCACACCTATACCGGTACTTTCCACGCGAATAACGGACAGACGCTGACGTGTTCGGCGACTCTGAACGTCACCGGCGGTGGCGGTGGTTGTACGAGCAATTGCGGCGGCAACAGTTCGCCGACGATTATCCTCTCTGCACTCTCGCGTCCTGCCGTACAGCCACTTACGTACCTGTATCTCTCTCAGATTCCATACACTGGTCTCGACCTCGGTACGTTCGGCACGATAGTCTACTGGCTCGTGCTCATCATGATTGCTTTCGTGGTGGCGTACTTCACACTCTTCGGCTTCGTGCCGTTCGTGAATCGCTCGGCGACCAGCTTCGGAACCCGTGTTGTCGAGGCATTGAACAACCAGAAACTCGCGGCGGCGACTGCGACAATCCGTATGGAGCCGGTTGTATCTGCACCGGTGTGGTTGTCCATGCCGACCCCTGCGGCAGAGTCTCATGAAGATTCGCGTAAGTACTCGTCTTACGAGGGATTCAAATCTTTCGCGCAGGGCGGGGCACTCTCGATTGAAGACATCGTGAAAGGTCTCTCACGAGAGCACGCGGCTCCTCCTGTGGTAGAGCGCGTTCCTGAACCGCTTCCCGCACTGCCGAATATCGAGCCGATATTTGCGGCGCACACGGAACCGATTGTCGAGAAGGCACATAAAGTTGCCGACGAGGATCAGATCGTTGTATCGGCAGACATTCGCGGCTTCGCCTCGGCGCTCGTCGAGGGTGATCGTACCGCAGTCTTCGCGGGTCTCCGTCAGCACATGCGCGGCGGCGGACGAGCAGAGCACTTGCTCTCGAAAACAGCCTGCCTGCTTGATGATGTGTACCGCGCTCGCGTTGACGGTACTGTCTGCGACTCGGAAATCGCTCGCCGTGCCGCTCGTTTCTCGACACCGGTCTTGGAGACTCTCGTTACCTCACTCACGACTGCGATTGACTCGAGCTATTCAGAGGGTGTGACCGGAGCGAAGCTGGCACTCACCCGTGCTCTCACTTCGATAGGGGCATAAGGTTTTATAAAACAGAAAGCACCGCGACCCGAAGGGTCGCGGTGCTTTCTGTTTTGGGGATTACGCGCGAGTCCTCGCTTCTTCGGTTACGCGCGCGACGAAGTCAGTGACTGTCATAGCATCAAGTTTACCCGCATCGCGGCTCTCGACCGAGACAGTTTTGGCTGCAATCTCGGCATCACCGACGACGAGGACGTAGGGAATCTTTTCCATCTTGCTTGCGCGGATCTTCTTACCGAGGGACTCGTTCGTGTCGTCGATGTCTGCTCGCAGACCGACAGAAGTGAGCGCGTCTGCTACCTCATGCGCGTACGCATTGTGCTTTTCAGAAACAGGAAGGATTTTCACTTGCACCGGGCTGAGCCATGTCGGGAAAGCACCAGCGTAGTGCTCGATGAGCACGCCCATGAACCGGTCAGGGGAGCCGGTAAGCGCGCGGTGGATCATCACCGGTGTTTTCTTGGTGCCGTCTTCGGCAGTGTACTCGAGACCGAAGCGCCCCGGCATATTGAGGTCGAGCTGGATGGTCGATATCTGCCACTCGCGTCCGATTGCGTCGACGGCCATGATGTCCATCTTCGGACCATAAAACGCGGCTTCGCCGAGAGCTTCTTTGAAGTTCATCGCTTTCTCCGTGAGGAGGTTACGCATGATGGCCTCCGATTTTTCCCACACAGCATCCTCGCCGATGTACTTTTCTTTCTTCTCCGGGTCGCGGAGCGAGAGGCGCACCCAATAGCCGATGCGGTACGTCGCGAGCGCTTTCTGGATAGCCGAGAGGACGGCAGTCAGCTCGCTCTCAATCTGGTCTTCGCGACAGAAGATGTGACCGTCGTCCTGCGAGAAAGAACGCAGGCGAGTGAGACCGGAGAGCTCGCCTGGGCGTTCGTCGCGATAGAGGACTGCGAAGTCAGAGAAGCGGACAGGGAGGTCACGGTAGCTTTTCGGTTCAGCGGCGTAGATTTGTGTGTGCTGTGGGCAGTTCATCGGCTTGAGGAACATCTCGTCCTCGACATACTGTGAGTGCACGGTGAGCATGTCTTCTTTGTATTTGTCGTAGTGCCCGGAAATCTTGAACAACTCGCCTTTGTTCACGTTCGGGGTATGCACTTCGCCGAAACCGAGTTCGGTATTCAGTTCACGAGAATAGTTGATAATAGCTTCGCGGATGATGTTGCCTTTCGGTGTGAACATCGGCATGCCGCTTCCGACGAGGTCAGAGAATACGAGCAAGCCTTGCTCCTTTGCAATCTTGCGGTGGTCGCGCTTCTTCGCTTCTTCGCGCTGGGCGAGGTACGCGTCGAGTTCGTCTTTCGTATCATAGGCGAGACCATAGATGCGGGTAAGCATCTGGTTCTTCTCGTCGCCGCGCCAATACGCGCCCGCGACACGGTCGAGCTTGAAAGAATCAGCTCTGATTTCTTTTGCCGGATTCTCGGCGTGGCCGCCGCGGCAGAGGTCGGTGAAGTCGCCGGCAGTATAGAGCGTGACCTTCTCGCCTTTGCTCACAATGTCCTGGATGAGCTCAAGCTTAAATGGATTTGCTTTGAAGCGGTCCTGAGCGTCCTGTTCTGAAGTCTCGGTACCGCGCATGTCTGTCCAGGAAGGAAGGAGTGCCCGCATGTCTTCTTCAAGCAGAGCGAGCTCTTCTTCGCCGGGCTTCGTGCCGCCGGAGAAGTCGAAATCGTAGTAGAAGCCATTGTCGATGGTGGGGCCGATGGTCGCCTTGGCGTGCGGGTAGCGGTCGGTGACTGCGGCGGCGAGCAGGTGGGCGAGGGTGTGACGTTTTTCTTCGAGTGAGGCCATATTAAGAGAGGATACCACCTTGTTGTACCTCGCAAAAGGTCGGGATAAAGACATTGTGTCTTTGTGAAGGAATGGTATATTCATTTTGTCGCCGGTTCGCCTCCAAAACGAATCCGGATGGACAATTTTGTACCCTCCACCACGAAAGGATGTCGAATGAAAACATTCAAACGAAAGACGTTTTACACGGGCGTTCTTGCGGCTCTCGGCGCAATGGGCACGGCACAGGAGTCGTGGCCAATGACGCCATCGCCGCCGCCGCCAGTTGGCGGAGAAAATACTTTGGACTTTAATTCGGCCGACAACAATCGCGGCGCCGGTGCGGCACTGCGCGAAGTATTCACCACCTGAACCCATCCCGAGGCCGCGGGTAATTAGCTGACAAGCTAATGCCGCCCGCTACGAAGCCGACCTACCACCCGTAGGCCGGTTTTCACTTTTTATAATTACAGCGGTTTCAATTCTTCGATTGCAATCGAGGGTTCGCCGTTTCGCACCGAAACTTTTCCCTTGATAAGTAAGCAGGTGTCGGGGGCGATGAGTGCCGCATGCTCTTTCAATAATTTTGGAAACACGACCGCCTCGATGGAGTCGGTTTTATCAGCGAGAGTGATGAACGCCATTTTTTCGCCGCTCTTGGTGAGAATAGAGCGAACGACAGACACTATGACCGGCAGGATAATCAGCATGCCTGTTCTCGGATCTTCTTTTATCTTCGCAATAGTGATGCCGGATTTTTTCACCTTTTCTTCATACGCATCGAGCGGGTGGCCGCTCACATAGATACCGAGCAACTCTTTCTCCCACACGAGCTTGTCGAGGAGTGAGGTTGCTCGTCCTACCGGGAGCGTGAGCGGCGGGGGAGCCATGAATGCGCCGAAGAGCGAGTCTTGCGGAGCGGTGGCGGTCGC
>JBAQEU010000037.1:0-5910 GCA_049286905.1 Minisyncoccia bacterium | reverse complement strand
TCGCAGTATAGTACGGGGCCTTAAATGAGTCAACCGCCCGCTCTGGCAGAGCCAGAGCGGGCGGTTGTGGACAAACCGCTCTTAACGAATCGAGTAGGTAATCGAGACAGACGCCGTGTACGTATTCTCCCCTGTCGGCACCGTCGGAACCGAAGAGACAGAGTCTGATTTCTCCATACCTCCCAAGCCGTACATCATAGGCGACGGATAGCGGCCGGACGATTCGCTGAAGTTCACAATCTTCCCGAGGCGGACGCCGAGCTGGTCAGCGAGGCGGTTAGCCTGGGCTTGCGCTTTGTCTATCGCATCGGCACGAGCCGCATCGTAGCCAGCCGTTGCATCGTCGAGACCGAAGTTCGGACCGGACACGTTCTGTACTTCAAGCTTCCCAATGCCGCTCAAGAGTGCGCCGACGGACGAGAGGTCACGTACTGTCACCAAAATCGACTGAGACACCTGGTAGCCGGTAACCTTCGGTGTGTTGTCGACCGGCAGACAGCCATCGCCAAGACATCGGACCGGGTACGAGTACTGCGGATAGATGTTGTAGCTCTGTGTCTTCACATCTTTCTCAGCAACGCCCTGCGCCTTCACAAAGGCGATTGCCGCATTTGATTGCTTCGTCGTCGCCGCTTGCGCCTCAGCAACCGTCACAGCAGTGTTCTGCACAGTGAAAGTGACCCGTGCGACATCCGGCGGAAGCGTCGCCTGGCCATCACCATTCACGGTGATGGTGTCAGTCGCTGGTACTCCAGAGCGACCGAAGTCCTTCGCGAGTGATATCGTCTGCGCAAGAAGGAAGAGCGACAGGATGGCGAGCACGCCAACGATTGCGCCGCGCATGCCGTTGGTAGCAAAGATTTCATTCAGAGGATTGTTGTCCATGATTACGTCAATTTAAGGTTAATTCTTTCTCATTATAACACTTGGAGGGTGGCAAGGAGTTTCGTAAGTGCAGAATGTGCGGGAAGTGCACCAACATTGAGCCCGGAATCCATCCAATTCGCGACTTCATGGTCGACGGCGTCGAAGCGCAACACATCAGTACCCCGAGCCAGGTAATACGCAGTGTTGATAACTCCTTCAAACCGCTCGATGGAAACAACAGTGAAGCGGTAGGAGCCAAGCACCGATGACGAGAACGCTGTCACCGGAGCTGGCAGGCCTGAAGCTCCGCCGATTGCGGTTTGCTGTATGACCGCGAGCGGCGTTGAAGACGCCGCAATAGCATACCTGCGGATTACAATACTGTCCGCAATAGTGGAAGAAGCTGTCTGCTGTTCATATGCGGCTACCGCCGACTCGTCAGGAACTTCGGCATCAGTGAATCCGGTTGGGATAGCGAAGGCGATTTGAGCATTCGTAAGCGACACGTTCGGGGGCGGGCATGCCGCAAAGGTGCAGGAACTTCCCGTGCGTGCGACTGCGGTCCCATCAGGACACACGAGCGCATCGAGCGGGCACGCAATCGGCTGTGAGGGGTGTTCGACTGCGTTGCGGTACACCAGCCCGCCAAGGCCGATAACTATGATAAAGAAAATACCCAAAAAGAAGCTCTTCATATGCAGATACTATCATGCGCACAAAAACTAATTGGGGCGGTCATCGGGAGTTGAACCCGAATTGAGAGCTCCACAAGCTCCAGTGTTAACCATTACACTATGACCGCCATGCACTAGATTTTTATAACACGGAAACGAGAACCGCGCGATACCCCTCGTATATACCTCATTTTAGAGGCTATTGACTTTTATAGAGAAAGGTGCGATACTATATCTAGTCAAATAGAGAGGAGTGCTTCATGTACAAACCGAAAAACCCCTACCAGGAGAGCTGGTGGGAAAAGAAAACGTTTCTGGGACTTTCCAGGAACGACGCACTGATGATTGCTGTAATGCTCGCAATCATCATCGCAATCGTCGTCGTACCAGATTGGGACTTCGTCTTCGGACTTCGCCCCCTTCACTGATGCGGAGCCGAATGTGGGACGTACTCTGGGGGATACTGTTCTTTGTCGTAATGTTCCTCCCGAGCATTAAGAATCTGAGGGAGATACTTCATTCCCTCCTTGCTTTTCTTAACTGAAGAGCACAAAAGGGGCCCGAACGCATGCGTTCGGGCCCTTACTATTTTTATACAAAGGAGAGGACTTTCGCCGTACAAAAGAGGACCTGGCCACGCATAATTTCCTGCTGGAAATTTGCTCGACCCTTACAGGGTCAGTACACCTTGTGGATACTTTCTTCTATTCTTTCAGAAAGATGTCTCACAAGGTCTTGCGGCGTGCTCCCAGCACGCCTCACCCGGCTCGCGCCGTCACCACAAGAGTACTTCCAGTTTCTAATTCGCTGTGCTCATAAGAAACTTTAGGTCGCGCGCTCCGCCCTTCAAGTCCTTGCTCCTGTTTGTCAGACAAACAGTTGCACCTCCTGCGCAAAAAGCAAAACACCCTTGCGGGTGTTTTTCTTTGTGCGCAGGAGAGGACTTGAACCTCCATTCCCTTAACGGGAGCTACCACCTCAAGGTAGTGCGTCTACCAATTTCGCCACCTGCGCAGGTGCGCACACTATACCACCACTTCTGCTTTCTCCGGAGCAACTGGCGCGGCCTCTTCTGCCACCACTTCTGCCTCAACTGGAGCGACCGCCTCAGCCTCAAGAGGAGCGATAGTCTCATCGCTCTTGAGGTGGAGCATACGCGCGTTACGGAGCTGGCGACGGACCGCCTTCGCCGCAATCTCGCGGATGAAGTAAAGCTTGGAGCGGCGGACCTTCGAACGCTTCACGATCTCAATCGAGTCGATGGAAGGGGTGTAGAGCGGGAAGGTCTTCTCGACGCCTACGCCAGACATGACTGCGCGGACGGTAAACATAGCCCCGCTCTCGGTGCCGTGCTTCACCGAGAGCACGAGACCCTCGAACGTCTGCTTACGGACGTTCTTGGTAATCTTCTCTTTTTTGTCGGCACCCTTGCCTTTCTTGAGCTCGACGATTTTCTGGATGACACGCACCGTATCGCCTGAGCGAATACCGAGCGATGCACGCCCTTCGGCGTTGACCGGAGTTATAACCTTCATATGACGCGCACTGTAGCATGCGTCTCGCTAGAGAGCAAACACCGCGTCCGCCCCCGGGAAATGAGCATATGCCTCGGCAAGGTCGGGCGGGATAGGGGCTGTGATGGTCACCCGGCCGCCCTTGGGGAGCGGGAGGTCGATACTATAGGCGTGAAGGCCGAGGCGGGTGATGCCGCCCACTCCGCCAAGGCTACGCGGGCCAGGGAGCGCGAGTTTTTGTTTGGGTGCGTAAAGTTTATCTCCCACTATCGGATGATGGATTGCCTTGAGGTGCACACGTATCTGGTGCGTGCGTCCGGTCTCGGGACTCATCTTCATAAGCGCATAGTCGCCTGACTCCCCCACTACCTCGTAGCGCGTGAGCGCTTCGCGCATATGCCCTTTCGCTTTGGGCTGGGCACTGCGCAAGCGAAAATCTTTCCGTGACCTCCCGATATCGAAATCAATCACGCCCTTCTTTTCCTTCGGAGCTCCATAGGTAAAAGCTAGATAGGTCTTCTTCACGTCTCGGTCGTGAAATGCTTTTCGTAAGAAATCATACGCCACAGGATTCTTCGCGAAGACGAGTACCCCTGAGGTATCTCGGTCGAGCCGGTGCACATAGCCGACCTTTCGTTCGTCCGACCCCTCTTCTGCGGCCGATACGAGCGCACTGGTTTCAGGGTATTTCTCCTTGAACCAGTCTTCGGCTGTCTCCTCTATCGTACGGCCGTCTGAGTGCGTGATGAGCCCTGCCGGCTTTGCCACAGCAACAACATCAGTATCTTCGTAGAGAATCGGGAGGGTCATTCCTCTACAGTATCACTTCCCGTGCCTGCGTTCGCGCTCTGCAAATTCTACGAGGATAGCGTCGAATTCTTCTTTGGTGAAGTCGGGCCAGAGTGTGTTCGTAAAGAAAAGTTCGCTATAGACCGACTGCCACGGCAAGAATCCCGAGAGACGCATTTCACCCGAGGTGCGGATGATGATGTCTGGATCGGGCATGCCACCTGTCTGAAGATGTTGAGCGAAATACGCATCTGTAATCTCTTCTTCTTCTGGTTTTTCAGAAACTATTTTTTTAACAGCAGAGAGTATCTCTTGTCGCCCCCCGTAGTTCAACGCGAAGTATACATGGGGCCCTGGATTGTTTGCGATCTTCATTTCCGACTCTTTCAAAGTCTTCTGGAGTTCAGGAGAGAATCGAGACAAGTCGCCGACATAGTGGACGACACCACCTTCACTATTAAAGTGCCCAAACTCTTTTTCTATAAACTCTCCAATCAAATTAAGAAGGTATGAGACTTCTTCTTCCGTACGATTCCAGTTCTCAGTTGAGAACGTGTAGAAAATAATGTGTTCCACCCCAGCATCTCTCGCCCATGTCACGGCACTCTTGAGAGTCTCGCCCCCGGCACGGTGCCCTTCAAGCGCCTTTAGCCCCCGCGCCTTCGCCCAGCGGCGATTGCCGTCCATAATGATGCCAATACACTTCGCGCCTGATGCGTTGTTCATAGTTGTATCAAACTACGTCTCATGATGATTAGTTGCAAGTATATCGTGAAAATATTTCTAACTACCAAGCTCTCCCAATCTTTCTATCCAGCCTTTTATTGTGAGAAAGATTGTCGTGTCACACACATATATTTGAAAAGTGCCGTATGGTAAGCTGTCTTTTTTGTTCTTGCTGGCGATACTTGGTTTTGAATATGTTTTAAAAAATTGCTGGCGTGGTATACCCGAGATTCGCGACCAGTATTTCTCTGCGTTTTCTGCATTTAGATGTGAAAAAGTATGGACATGTCCCCGAAATTTTTTTGATGGTACTTCAAAAATTTCCTTGAAGTACCGCATCATGAATCGAATGACCTCTGGATCAGCGTTCGCCACATTCGCCATCCCTTTTCTCGTCTTACCCCCCTCACCCCAATATAAAGCTGTTCCCACCAGAAGCAGTTCTTGTTTTGAGAGCGAAGAAATTTTTTCTTTCGCTGCATCAATAATTACACGGTGCCGTTTCAGAGTATTATTTATTCTGTTTACCCTCCTCTTCTCTACCGATTCGACACTGCGCCCGTTGGTACTAAGTTTTTTCTTTTGCTGATCCGATAGTTTTATGTCTCGAACCCACAAACTCACGCTCGCCTTGGAAACACCCACTTCGTGCACAATTTCATTGAGTGACATTCCCTTTTTGCGAAGAAGTCGCGCCTGTTTTTGTTCCTCTTTTTTCATATTTGGAATAGCAGATATATTTTTACTGTATATATATTATCGCAGTTCGATTACTTATCAATACGTCATAGTAGTGGTATTGTGGAAAAGTTCTAGGGCGATTAGCTCAGTTGGTAGAGCAACGCACTTACACTGCGAAGGTCGCAGGTCCGAGTCCTGCATCGCCCACCACAAAACAAAAAGACGGCTAAGTAGCCGTCTTTTTGTTTTGTGGGCATGGAGGGACTCGAACCCTCAACCCTTGCGGGATACGCTTCTGAGACGTACGTGTCTACCAGTTGCACCACATGCCCTTACTCATACCTTACTACAAAACAACTCGTTGTGCCCCGAGCAGGACCACGATTACATTTATCGAAGCGTACAGCGATGAGTGAGGCTTAAAGAATGATTAGCCCATCATTCTTTAACGCCGAGCGAAGAAGATGTATGTCTTCATACAGTTTCAGTACACCTTGCGGATTTTCTCTTCGCATCAGAATGCTCGATAAAATGCTCGCAAGGTTTCCGATTCCTGCACGCACGCCTCCCAGGCGTGCTTCGGGGCACAATCTCACTTCGTTCGTTTGTGCCCCGAGCAGGAATCGGACCTACATTAACGGCTTAGAAGTCCGCTGTTC
>JBAQEU010000036.1:0-31342 GCA_049286905.1 Minisyncoccia bacterium | reverse complement strand
CCACCGGAGCAGTGCTGGGAGCACTGCGTGAAGGATTCGAAGACCTTGCGAGCGTAATTTGTGAATATTTGGAACAAATTACCCGCAAGGTGTACTGAAGCTGTAAGCTTCGAAATTCCTTCCCGGCACAGTTACGGAAGAATCCTTCCCGCAAGGTGTACTGGTCATGTAATGACCGAAATTCCTTCCCGGTGCACCACACAAAAGGAAATCCCCGCCGCGGCGGGGATTTTCAATTGCAACAGCAATTTCAGGAAGGGAATCCTGCATACGCCCACACAATGACCCCGAGAATCATCCCTGCTCCGATGAGGATCAGGACTGCCAGATTGAGCTTTCTTCGCAAGGAGTTGAGCATGTCTGCCTCCAAAAGTTATTGACGCCTCTGCGCCGGGCTTCCACTTCAAACGTTACTCTGGCGTAGAAGACTGTCAATAGACATTTTCCTGATAGGTTGACTACGGATCCGTAGTATACTTATGGCATGGACGAATTCTTGAAGATGGATATTTTCTTTTTCGTAACGACCATCGCAGTGACCATACTGGCCGCCTTCATAGTGTTCGTCCTGTGGCGGCTACAGCGCGTGCTGAAGAACGCTGAACATATCTCGGAGCAAGTCGCGGCCGAGACCGACGCGGTCCGCCAAGACCTCGCAGAAATGCGCGGCGACGTACGGCGCGGCAAGGGCCGATTGGAATCACTGTTCGGTTTCCTGAAGAAAAGCACGAAGCGAGCATCGAAACATTCTTAATCATTCATACTGACTCATTCATATGGCAAAGAAGACTTCAAAGGGGAAGGTAGCAGCAGAAATCGGCGCAGGACTCGTAGCCGCAGGGGCCGCGGCGGCGGTAGGATATTATTTTTATGGAAGCAAGCACGCCAAAGCTCATCGAAAGATTGCGGCGAAGTGGGCGACCGACCTGAAGAAGGAAGTCATGCGCGAAGCGAAGCGCCTCGAGAAAATCAATGCGAGAGATTTCGCAAAGATAGTAGATACTGCCGCAGCCGCACTCCGCGGAGCACGTTCGATCAACGCCACCGACCTCAAGCGCGCCGCAAATGAGCTGAAGGCGAACTGGGAGATGGTGCAGAGCGAGATGAAGAAGACGAGCCGCAAGACCGTTTCTCATGCAAAAGCAGTAGGGAAGCGCGCGGTCGCAAGTACCAAGAAGACCGTGAAGAAGGTGGCCAAGAAAGCCGTCTCCAAATCGAAGGTGCGCAAGAGCCGCTAGTCCTCGACTCCGTTTCGAGGTGTGCCGCGCATTACAAACGTCATATCGTATCCTCATGGACTTCCTCTACCAACACGCTCTTAAGCCGATTCTTTTTAAATTTCACCCTGATGTGATGCACGACATGTTCGTGAATATCGGTGAATTCGCCGGACGGTTCGGGCTACTGCGCAAACTCTTCTCGCTCATCTACGGCTACAGCGGGCCGAGCATCAGCAAAACCGTCGACGGCATTACGTACCGCACGCCCGTCCTGCTCTCGGCAGGGTTCGACTCTGACGGGCGACTCACCCAGATACTGTCCTCGCTCTCGTTCGGCGGGGAAGAGATAGGCTCTACCACCGCACATCCGTGCGAGGGTAATCCGCGGCCGCATCTCACGCGCCTCATCCGCAACAAGAGTCTCGTCGTGTACAAAGGCCTTCGCAACCAGGGTGTCGACGCACTCATCAGACGACTGACGCGCACACCGCGTATCCCCGAGTTCGTCATCGGCGTCTCAATCGCTCGCACGAACGAGGAAGCCTCGTGCACCGATACCGACGCAGGTGTCCGTGATTACGTCGAGTCATTCAAGAAGCTGAACGAAGCGAACATCGGCGACTACTATACGATCAACATATCCTGTCCGAACTCATTCTCTGGTGAGACATTCATCGAGCCGGAAACGCTTTTCAAACTGCTACCGGAACTTCGCAAGATTCCATCCAGCAAGCCGGTCTACCTCAAGATGCCGATTAACATCCCCTGGGAGCAGTTCGCCAAACTTCTCGATATCGCCGACAAGAACGGCATACAGGGCGTCATCATCGGAAACCTCAACAAGAACTACACGCACCTCAAGCACCCCGAGGATGCGCCAAAAGAGTTCCGTGGCGGCCTGTCCGGCACGCCGACCTTCGAGCTCAGTAACGAGCTCATCCGGAAGACGCGCGCAGAATACGGCAACCGCTTCACCATTATCGGCACAGGCGGCATCTTCACTCCTGATGACGCCATGACGAAGTTCAGAGCGGGAGCCGACCTCATCCAGCTCGTCTCGGGTATGATATTCACCGGCCCAGGGCTCATGCGAGACATCTGCAAGCGCTATGCCGAGGAAGTTTCTGCGTGACGCCAACCAAAATGAAACTATCGTTACCGAATGTTACGCTTCTCGGTATTGACTGTGTGAATGTTGAGCGGCTCCAAAAGGCGCTTGATATCTCATCTGACCGTATCGAGTTTGGTGCAGTGAAGTTGCTTACGTCTTTGCCGACATCCGACGTTCGGAAGGTTGAGATACCTCATATAGGGTCAATTGATGAGTACTCAAGGTTTGTCATTGGCGAGTTGTACCAGCACGTAGACACAGAGTACGTCTTGCTCGTGCAATATGACGGCTTCGTGCTAAACCCAGACGCTTGGGAGAACGCGTTTCTTGAGTACGATTATATTGGCGCTCCATGGTTCGTTGCCGACTGGTCGGTCAAGAATTTTGATTTTCCAAAAGAAATGATCGGGACATACGTTGTTGGGAACGGCGGGTTCAGCTTGCGAAGCAAGAGATTCTTAGACACCTGCGCACAGTTAGCACAGACAGACGTGTTTGATGTCTATCATCCAGAGGATGTTGCTTTGTGTGTCTGGCACCGCCACGACCTTGAGAAGGTCGGTATGAAATTTGCTCCGACCGACATCGCTTTGCGTTTCAGTTACGAAGGAGATGGTGACTTGGGAGGGAAAGATGATATTTACACCGATGAGTTCGGTTTCCACGGATTTCGGTGGACAGATATAGCTAACTGGACACAGAAGAACCCTCAGTGGGAAATTCAAAACTCGCATATCAGTAAGAATCGCCTAAATTAATTTCGTGATATCCTAACTCTATGAACGCAAAACCCGTCCTTGTTTCCGGCATCAAACCGACCGGCGACCTGCATATCGGTAATTATTTCGGCGCGATGCGCCAGCAAGTCGAGCTTGCCCAGAGCGGGAAGTACCGCCCCTTCATATTCGTCGCGGACTACCATGCACTGAACACAATGCAGGACGCCGAAGAGATGCGCCGCCGCACGCGCGAGCTCGTAATGGCGTATATCGCTGTCGGCCTCGACCCCAAAGAAGTCGTCTTCTTCAAGCAGTCAGACGTCCCGACGCACACGGAACTCTGCTGGATATTCGACACGATTACCACGATGCCGTACCTCATGCGCGCGCACGCATTCAAAGACTCAGAAGCGAAGAATAAAGAAATTAGCGTCGGTACTTTCAACTACCCGATGCTCATGGCCGCCGACATCCTCCTCTACGACGCCGCAATCGTGCCGGTGGGACAGGATCAGAAACAGCATATCGAATACGCTCGCGACACCGCCGAGAAGTTTAATCGCGTGTTCAAGACCGATCTCTTCAAGCTCCCCGAGCCATACATCATGCCGGAGGTCGCAGTAGTCCCCGGCACCGACGGACAGAAGATGAGCAAGAGCTACGGCAACGTCATCCCGCTCTTCGCCACCCGCGACGAGCTCGCGAAAGCAGTCATGAGCATCGTCACTGACTCAAATGGTGGCCGCCCAGAAAATGTCTATGCCATCCACAAGCTCGTGCGAAGCGAGCAAGAACTCGAAGCGATATACGCCGAGCATGCCGGTAGCTACAAAATGCTCAAAGAGCTTCTCATCGAAGACCTCGACCGCTACCTCGCTCCCATGCGCGCCAAGTACGAAGAGCTCAAAGAGAATCCGAACATCGTCGACGAGGCACTCGCGAGAGGGAAGCAGGACGCCCGTGCCGCAAGCGAAGCAAAAATGGCCCTTGTTCGCGAGGCCATCGGGGTTGCCTAACATCTTTCCAAAAGAGTTGTATACTCCTCTTCAGTAACAGGGGGTCTTTGAGATTTTGTGTAAAGTAAGAGAAAGGAGGACAATATGTCCAGGCCTATACCACTGACTCAGATTGCTCCTCGATGGACCGTTACCCTTGGCGCTTTCAAATACATCGACGTATTTTTGTTAGCTCTCGGGGTCGGAGGTAGACACATCGGCGGCAACCGAACCAGAAACATGATGCGACAAGGGTTCTTCACCCTCGCAAAAAGGGAAACTCAGGTTGACCTTGTGGTGCTCTCTATGGCCAATCTCGGATTCGAAAAAGGCGCACGGTACCGAGATATCTGCAGAAAAGCCATGGAATTAGGGCTTTGGCTGTGTCCGGCAGAAGTCGGTCCAGTACTCCGGATGGAATACGTAAACCAGCCGCCAAGAGAAAGGGTGCGCATCGCCATGCAACCTATTCCGTTCGAAAAAAGAGGGGACTCTCGTTGCATCTTCGTGGTGGGACACGGAGTGAATGGTCCCTATCTTGGCAGTGACGAAACAGACTCAAGCGACTTTTATGACGCTTGCAACATGCTTGGTGAGCCCAATCTGTTTGTCTTCGTCAAACCACGACGAGCGTTCCTTCCCAAACCATAAATCCAATCATGGATACCCACCGCGACAGCCGGACCTTCGCAAGGTCCGGCTGTTTCTTTTCATACCGCATGCTCGTTTGACTTTTTATAGAAGAATTATAGTATTCAAACCAGCCCAGCTTCTGGGGAACCCGATTCACTACAATGGAGAAACGGAATGAACATTCACCAAGGAAAGATACTCTGCAGTACTGAGCCGATATTGGTTCCGACCGTATCGCCACTGGAAAGAAGTTTCAACCGGGCGGTCATCAGCCACTGCGAGTTCGCACAACAGGCGCTCGCGAGCCCAAACACGCACGGGATCTATGTGTCTGACGACATCGAAAGAGTCGAGAGTACGGGGATGCTGTTTCAAATCCCGTGTGCACCGGAAGGACTCACGCAAAAAGATGTCGAGCGTCTCCACCATGCTGGTGTGCGCGTGATGGGCCTCACTCATGACGGCGAAAACGAGTACGGCGGCGGATGGCAGAGCACGGGTCGACTGACCGTGAGCGGCATGTTTCTCATCGGCGCCATGGCCGAGCAGGGCATCATGCCCGACTTGTCGAACATGAACAGCGCGACCGCCCGAGATGCGCTCGACTTCATCCGTCAGGAGAAAGTGCCACTCTATCCGATGGCGAGCCATGCAGGATGCGCCACGATATCGGCTCATCCTCGGAACTTTTCCGACGATGTCCTCGACCGCATCGCTGTCGGCCTGGGCTTCGCGGGCATTCGGCTCACAGTGCACCCCTTCGAGAATCAATCCCTCGAAGGATTCCTGCGACAAGTGTCCTATGCGATTTACCGCATGGGCCGGCAATGTGTGGGGGTCGGTTCAGACAATAACCTGTACCACCCCATGCCGGCGATCAAGGCAATGCTCGAAGACACGAAGTCGGGCCGAAAGATCGCAAGCGACCTGTGCGGCGGAAACTTCCGCTCATTTCTCAAACGTTCCTTACCGCGGGCCTAGGAGGACCCGCAAAAGTGCCCCGCGACGAACAGTCGCGGGGTATGCTATTTTATACACATATGGAACGCACACTTATTGGGGAGCTCGGGAAGAAGGTCGGCGAAACTGTCTCTATTTCAGGCTGGATCGACGTGCGCCGCGACCAGGGCAAAATGGTCTTTTTTGATTTCCGCGACCGCTCCGGCAAGGTGCAAGGCGTCGTGCTCCCGGCAAGCGCCGCGATAGAAACGGCAAAAGAAATTCGCAACGAATACGCCGTCCGCGTCACCGGCATCGTCAATAAGCGTCCCGAGAAGAACGCACAGGCCGACCGGCAGAATGGCGACATCGAGCTCGAGGTCACCGCACTCGAAGTGCTCGCGGCGGCGGCACCGCTCCCGTTTGATATGTCAGTAAGCGGATTCAATCTCGACCTCACCACCCAGCTCGACCACCGCGCGCTCGTCCTGCGCCACCCGCGCTTGCAGGCGATTTTCAAAGTACAGAGCATCATCATCGATTCGTTCCGCGAATACATGAAGAGTCAGGAGTTCTTCGAGTTCCAGGCCCCGGCAATCACCCCGGCCGTCGCTGAGGGCGGGTCTGAAGTGTTCGAAGTGAACTACTTCGATAAGAAAGCGTTCCTCTCGCAATCACCACAGCTCTACAAGCAAATTGTGATGACCGCCTTTGAGCGTGTCTTCTCAGTGAACAAAGTCTTCCGCGCTGAGCCTTCCGCGACAACACGCCACCTGACCGAGATCGTCTCGCTCGACGCCGAGTTCGCATTTATCGATTCGTGGAAAGACGTCCGCGATATGTCTGAAGCGACCGTCCGCTACATCCTCAAAGAACTCGAGAAGCGCTGTGCGCCGGAGCTCGCCCTGCTGAAGGCGACTTTGCCGACGATGATTGAGAAGACCCCGACCATGTCACTCACTGAGGTACAAGAAAAAATATTTGAGAAGACCGGCCGCGATGCGCGTGGCGAGAAAGACCTCAATCCTGAAGACGAGCGCGACATCTGCAGAATTATTAAGGAAGAGACCGACTCTGACTTCGTCTACGTGTACGGCTACCCGACGCGCAAGAAGCCGTTCTATGTGTACCCGAACCCGGAGCATCCTGAGTTCAACGAAGGCATGGACCTCCTCTGTCGCGGTGTGGAGTGGCTCTCGGGCGGGCGGCGCATCAACGACTACGATCAGCTCATGGGGCATGTGAAGGAGTGGGGTATGGACCCAGAGAAAGTTTCGATGTTCCTCGAAGCCTTCAAATATGGTGTGCCGCCCGAAGGCGGGTTTGCCTTCGGTGCCGAGCGCATGACCATGCAGATACTCGAGCTCAAGAACGTCCGCGAGGCATGCATGTTCCCGCGCGACATGAACCGCATCGACGCGCTCCTCTCGGACATCACCGAGGATTAAATGGAAACACTCGCCCCGAGAACTGGTTTTTCGATTAAGACCGATTCTTACGAAGGGCCGTTCGAGGTACTGCTCGACCTCATAGAAGCAAGGAAGCTTCTGGTGAATGACCTCGCACTCGCGAGCATCACGGAGGACTACATAGCGCATGTGCGAGGACAGGCGACATTCCCGGTCGAAGAGACAGCGAATTTCATACAGATAGCCGCGACTCTGCTCCTCATCAAGTCGAAGTCGCTCATCCCCGACCTCACACTCACTGAGGAAGAGACCGCCGATATCGACGACTTGAAGCGCCGTCTCGAAGCCTACGAGAAAGTGCGCGAAGCTACTCGCGAACTCGCGCGTATAGCAGGGAAGTCGCTCATGCTCCCTGCGGGAGAACGCTTGCCCGAACCATTCTTCGCGCCGTCACGCGACCTCTCGGCCGATGCGCTCGCTTCTGCGCTCGCGCGCGTGCTGGCCGCGCGTGAATCGGTCGAGGAACTTCCCGAAGCTCGCGTGAAGCCGATGATCTCTATCGAAGAGGTTATGGACGATCTCGCGAAGCGTGTACAGAGCGCGCTCACGCTCTCGTTCCGAGAGTTCGCTGGCGGGAAGAAGGAGAAAGTAGAAGTCATCGTCTCCTTCCTTGCGCTCCTCGAGCTTGTGAAGCAGGGTGCGGTCGCGGCGGAGCAGTACGAGACTCATGGCGACATCCGCATCAGCCACACCACTGCAGACACCGTCCCGCACTATGGATAACTTCCGGGAGGAAGTCGCCGAGGTGAAGGCGGCCGCAAAAAGACCGAAGCGCGACTGGTGGCAGAAAGGCAGAGCATTTGACCTATGGTCTATCCCGCATTTCCTCTTCGGCGTGCTTACCGCGTTTCTGCCGCAACTTACCGGCCTGTCGTTCCTTTCGGCGCTCGCACTGACTATCATATTCGCGATGCTGTGGGAGGTCTATGAGAAATTCGTCGAAATCAAAGAGACGATTCAGAACAGTCTGCTCGACATCATCCTGCCGGTGGTCGCTTTCACCCTGACTTCCTATGTGCTCCGTCTCTGCTCGTTCTACTACGACGACCTCGTCGTCATCGCGACTGGTGTTTTCATACTCTATGTATTTACGAACATCTCCGGCTGGCTCGCCTACCGCCGCCGCGCTCGCGCCTTCTGGCGATAACCCACAAAACATCCCCAGAAATGGGCGTTGCCGTACAGGGGCGGCACACTTATACTACGTAGAATGATCAATCCTCCTGCCGCCCTCCACGCACTCCTTTTCGCCTCTGGCGAGCCGGTCGAGAAGAAACAGCTTGCACAGCTTCTTGAACTTAAAGATGAGGAGTTTGCTGTCGTCCTGAAAACGCTTTCCGAATCGCTTACCGGAAGCGGCGTAGCAGTCGTCGAGACCAATACGGAGGTAGAACTGCGTACCGCACCTGAAGCATCGGTCATTGTGAAGAAACTTCGCGAGAACGAGCTTGCACGTGATTTGGGGAAGGGCAGTCTCGAGACGCTCGCGGTCATCGCGTACCGAAGCGGTGTCTCGCGCGGCGAAATAGACTGGGTGCGCGGCGTGAACTCTTCCGCCTCGCTTCGCACGCTTCTTATGCGCGGACTCATTGAGGGCAGAGAAGACGAAGCCGACAAACGCCGCCTCCGCTACACGCTCACGACTGAAGCGCTCGCGCATCTCGGTGTGAAGAGCGCGAACGACCTTCCGCGCGCCGCAGAACTGCGAGCAGACACTCAGACGGTTCTGAATGAGAAAGAAGAACCTCTGATGACAACTCCAACCGAATAAGACCTATGGACTCTTCCGAACTCCAAAAACTCGCAGAACACAGCCGCTCCATGAAGGAAGCCGGATTCGCGCTTCTCTTCGCATCTGCGGTGCTCGCACTTTTCCTTATTATTCCGCAGTCGACGCCCCAAGATGCGGCACTCGCTGTAGTACCCGAAGCGATTATCGTACCGGACGCATACGAGAAGACGTCGGTCGAAGCAAAAGCCGCTATCGTCTATGACCTTGTGACCGGCGAGACGCTCTACGAGAAGAACGCCGATGCTCAGCTCCCGCTCGCGTCGCTCACAAAGCTCCTCACCGTGTATGCCGCGCTCGCTCTGCTCTCGCCGACTACGCCGATTACCATCCCCGCCGAGGCTACTCGGCTTGAAGCCCCGCACGCATTCAATGCCGGACAGATATTCTCACTCTCTGACCTCGCGCGGCTCACCCTCACAGCCTCACTCAACGACGGCGCGGCCGCCATCGCGAGCGCGACAGCAGAGCGCGCGAACCTCTCGCAGAGTGACATGCTCGCAAACGCGGTTTCGGGGCTCAATCTCTCGCAGACCTACGCAGTGAATGGAAGCGGTCTCGACGTGAATACCGCCGTCTCGGGCGGGTATGGCTCAGCACGCGATCTCGCTCGACTCGCGGGTGCACTCGTCGCCAAAGACCCGCTCATCGCGCTCGCGACAACCGAGAGCACCACGCAAGCGAAGAGTCAGGGAGGAACCGCATTTACCGTAAAGAACACCGACCCGGTTGTGAACTCACTTCCGCGACTCCTACTTTCGAAGACCGGCTACACCGACCTCGCGGGCGGGAACCTCGCACTCGTCTTTGACGCCGGCATCGGCCATCCGATTTCCGTTGTCGTGCTTGGGTCGTCGAAAGACGCTCGATTCACCGATGGTTCCGCGCTCGTCGCCGCCACGCTTGCGCACTTCGCAGGAGTCGCTTCTCTATAACACCATGATTAGCACCGCCGCACGCGTCCTCATCCCCTCAGCGACAAGCTTCGCGCTCGGCATCATTTTCGCACCGCTTCTTGCTGGCGTCCTCTACCGTGCGAAGGCGTGGAAGAAGAAAGCAGGGAAGGGTGAAGGCATCGGCGGCGGCGGCACGCCTATCTTCGACGAACTCCATAAGGAACGCGAGGTCTCGACCCCGCGTATGGGCGGCATCCTCATCTGGGCATCCGTACTCGCGACCGCATTTTTCTTCTGGATTCTCTCTGTCTCGTTTGATACGTTCTGGCCGTCGCTCGACTTCGTGAACCGCCGCGAGACGTGGCTCCCGCTCCTCGCACTCGCCGCAGGCGCTATCGCCGGATTCATCGACGACCTCCTTGAAGTCACGAGGAGCGACGGCGGCCTCTCGCTCTCGCGCAGGCTCGGCATCGTCGGCTCGATAGGGCTCGCCGGCGGGTGGTGGTTCTATGCGAAGCTCGGTGTGACGGCAGTCGGCATCCCATTTGCAGGACCGCTTGAAATCGGATGGCTCATCATACCGTTCTTCGCCGTCGTCACCCTGGCTATCTACGCGGGCGGGACGATTGACGGGCTCGACGGGCTCGCGGGCGGTGTCTTCGCGATTATTTTCATGGTCTATGCGGGCATCGCCTTTGGCGAAGGGCAGGCATCGCTCGCGGCGTTTGCCGCCGCTATCGCTGGAGCAACGCTCGCATTCCTCTGGTTCAACGTACCGCCTGCACGGTTCTACATGTCTGAGACCGGGAGCATGGCGCTCACGCTCGCACTCGCCATGACTGCATTCGCTTCTGACACGCTTGCGGGCGGCGTCGGCGTCTTCGTGCTTCCGCTCGTCGCATTTCCGCTCACCGCGACCGTCATAACAACGCTCTTGCAAGTCTTCTGGAAACGCGTCTTCCACAAGAAACTGTTCCGCGTTGCGCCAATCCACCACCACTTCGAAGCGCTCGGCTGGCCCGCCGCGAAAGTGACGATGCGCTACTGGATCATCACCATCATCACGGGCGTGCTCGGACTCGCTATCGCACTTCTCGCTCGCACTCCATGAAGAACGTAACGGGTGACCGCATGTTCCTCATGTTCGTGATAGCACTCACGCTCGCAGGACTCGCGATCTTCGCTTCTGCATCGCTCGGGCTCCTCGCGCGGCAGAGCGGCGGTTCGGTATCAAAAGACATCCTGTTCCAGACCGGACTCGGGTTCGGGCTCGGCTTCATCGCATTATTTTTCGCGCGGAGTCTCCCACTCCTCCAGTTGAAACGCTTCGCACCGTACCTCTACGTCGCCACAATCATTCTCACTCTGCTCGTCTTCGTGCCCGGACTCGGGTTCCGTTCTGGCGGTGCAACACGCTGGATAGACATCGGCTTCACGACCGTTCAACCCGCCGAGTTCCTGAAAATCGGTTTCGTCCTCGCGCTCGCCTGGTGGCTCGCGCCCCGCGCTCGACAGCTCTCAAGCTTCAAGAAAGGATTGTTCCCATTTCTCGGATTCATCGGGGTTCCGGCGGCAATCCTGCTCGCACAGCCGAATACTTCGACAACAATGCTTCTTATTGCCACCGGAGCAGTCATGTACTTCGCGGCAGGAGCGCCGTGGCGCGACTTCGGCATACTTGCACTCGGTGTCGTTGTGGCGCTGGCGATTCTCGTCTCCGTACGACCGTACGCACTTGAACGCATTAAGACATTTCTCGACCCTTCCGCGAACTCTCTCGGAAGCGGATACCAGATACAGCAATCGCTCATCGCCATCGGCTCGGGCGGACTCGGGGGCCGTGGGTTCGGACAGAGCGTCGAGAAGTTCAACTACCTGCCCGAACCGGACGGCGACTCGGTCTTTGCCGTCTTCGCCGAGGAGACCGGATTCATCGGTGCCCTCATACTCCTGCTCTTGTTCGTTGGACTCTCGGCACGCGGCATCGTGATAGCGGGGAACTCAAGCGATCTTTTCGGCGGCCTCGTCGCGCTTGGATTCTCATTCCTCATCATGTTCCAGGCGTTCATCAACATCTGCGCGATGCTCGGCATCGTCCCACTCACCGGCCTCCCGCTCCCGTTTATCTCGCACGGCGGCACCGCACTCGCGGCCACGCTTCTCATGTGCGGTCTTGTCCTGAACGTAGCCGTTCATCGGAAATCCTGAAATGGTATACTGCCCATCATGAAGATCGTATTCACTGGCGGCGGTTCAGGCGGGCATTTCTATCCTATTATCGCTATCGCAGAGGCGCTCGAAGACCTCGTTCGAGAAGAGCATCTGATTGCACCGGCACTGTACTACCTCGCGCCGAGCCCGTTCGACGAGAAGGCTCTTTTTGAGAACAGCATCATCTACACGCAGATTCCGGCAGGGAAGATGCGCCGCTATTTCTCGCTCCTGAATGTCACCGACACTCTGAAGACGCTCACCGGGACTATCACGGCGCTCTTTGCGCTTTTCCGCATTTATCCCGATGTCGTCGTAAGCAAGGGCGGCTACGCGAGCGTGCCGGTCGTACTCGCCGCACACATTCTGCGCATCCCGATTATCATCCACGAGTCCGACGCGAAGCCCGGCCGGGCGAACCTGCTCGCCGCTAAGTGGGCAACCAAGATTGCTATATCCTTCGACAGCGCGGCACAGTATTTCCCCGCAAAAGCGCAGAACAAGATTGCTCGCACCGGCATCCCTATCCGCAAAGCGCTCATGCGCGTCGAGACGGAAGGGGCACGGCAGTACCTCGAGCTTGAGAAAGACGTCCCGACGATACTCGTCCTTGGCGGTTCCCAGGGCGCCGTCAAAATAAACGAGACGGTGCTCTCGTCGCTCGTCGAACTTGTCGCTTTTGCAAACGTCATCCACCAGACTGGTCCTGCCAATTTCAAAAATGTCGAAGCGGTGAGCAAAGTCGTCCTCACGAAGAATCCGAACGCCGTCCGGTATCACCCGATCAACTATCTCGATCAGGTTTCCATGCAGAGAGCCGCAGGCATCGCAGACATAATTGTGTCGCGTGCAGGCGCGAACTCTATCGCCGAAATAGGCCTTTGGAAGAAACCGGCAATACTCATCCCAATCCCTGAGTCTGTGAGCCACGACCAGCGCACCAATGCCTATGCCTATGCGAGGACGGGCGCCGCGATTGTCATCGAGGAAGAGAATCTCGTGCCGCACCTTTTCATCGCAGAAATACAGCGCATCCTCGGAGATGCCGAGCTATCTAAGCGTATGGGCGCGGCGGCACAAGGCTTCACCGACCCTGACGCCGCGCGCATCCTCGCGCGCGAAGTGCTTACGATTGCTCTCCCGCACGAAGCATGACCGTCGTCACCCGCATCCCTCCCTCTCCGACAGGCCGATTCCACATCGGCACGGCGCGCACGGCGCTCTTCAACTATCTCTTCGCTCGGCACAACGGCGGGACGATAGTGTTCCGCAGTGAAGACACTGACCGGGCGCGAAGCAAGAAAGAGCACGAAGAAGAAATCATTGAAGGCCTCACCTGGCTCGGCATTTCCTGGGACTCGTTCTCTCGGCAGAGCGAGCGTTCAGACCGCTACCGCGAGCTCATTGAGCAAATCATCAAAGAAGACAAGGCCTATGTCTCGACAGAACCTTCCAATGAAGACCCAAGCAAGACGGTTGACGTCGTGCGTCTGCGTAATCCCGGCGCGAGCATCACGTTTAACGACATCATCCGCGGCGACATCACTTTTGACACCGCGGAGCTTGGCGACTTCGTCATCGCTCGTTCGCTCTCCGACGCGTTGTACCACTTCGCCGTCGTCGTAGACGACATGGACGCGAGTGTTACGCACGTCATCCGCGGCGAGGATCACATCTCTAATACGCCGCGCCAGATTCTCATACAGCAAGCGCTCGGTGCGCCGCGACCCGCGTACGCACACCTGCCGCTCATCGTTGATGAGAAGCGCGCCAAGCTCTCAAAGCGAAGCGGTGCGACGAGCGTCATGGATTATCGCGACGAAGGATTCCTTCCCGAGGGACTTGTGAATTATCTCGCCCTTCTTGGGTGGAGCGCGGGCGACGATCGCGAAGATTTCTCTCTCGCACAGCTCGTCGAGGAGTTCTCGCTTGAAGGCGTCCACAAGAGCAGTGCCGCATGGAATCGAGAAAAGCTCTTGTCCGTAAACCAGCGCTGGATGCGCAGGCTCTCGACCGACGACTTCATCTCTCACTTGGAAGTCGGACTTCCAAGTTTGGATGCGGAGAAGCTTAAGAAGCTTGTACCGCTTCTCAAAGAGCGCGCTCAGACGTTCAAGGAGGCCCAAGACATGCTCTCTGGCGAGCTTTCCTGCCTCTTTTCGGAGCCTGTCCTCGACCGAGCAAAGCTCGTCCTAAAGGAGCCTGCAGAACGCCCGGGAATGACCAAAACAGCCCTAGAAAGCCTCCCTGAGGCCATAGAATCCCTTCCTGAAGGCGTTTCTGCCGAGACGGTCAAAGACACGCTCATGCCGCTTGCCGACGCCGAGGAGGCAAAAGGGAAGGGGGGCCGGGGAGCCATTCTGTGGCCTCTTCGATACGCCCTTTCCGGGGCAGAGCGTTCGCCGGACCCGTTCTCTCTTATTTCCATTCTCGGTAGGGCCGAAACCATTTCGCGCGTGCGAAAAGCTATTGCTATACTGGAAGGATGAAGCGCCTCCAGCTCTCTTTCTTTTTTTTGCTTGTGCTCATTGGCGGCACTCTCGGGAGTCCACGGCTCGCGAGCGCCGATGCCGCTTCCGACATTCAGGCGCAGATAGATGCGAACACCCGGCAACGCGATGCTCTCGAAGCAGAGATAGCCGCATTTCAAAAACAGCTCGACACGCTCGGTGCACAGAAGAACACACTTCAGTCAACAATCAAGACGCTCACGCTCTCTCAGCAACAGCTCGCAACACAGATCAAAGTGACTGAAAACAAGATTGCTTCCGCAAATCTGCAGATACGAGAGCTCTCGCTCTCTATCGGCGACAAAGAAGCGTCCATCGCGACCGATCAAGACGCGATAGCGAAACAGCTCCGTACACTCACCGAATCCGAGCAGATACCATTCATCGCGATGCTTATTTCTTCCCGTTCGTTCGGCAACGCCTGGCAGAAAGCCGATGCGGCCATCCAGTTCAATCAGGCGCTCGCAGACAACATCCGCAATCTGCGAGCCGTACGCACGGCGCTCGCGACGAACCGCGACCAGGTCACCGAAGTGAAGGCAAACCTTCTTGCGCTTCAGAAAGATTTGAAAGTCCAGAAGCGCTCGGTCGACGCAAGCAAGACGACGCAACAACAAATTCTCTCGCAGACTAAGAATCAAGAAGCAAACTACCAAAAACTCATCGCACAGAAGCAGGCGGCAGAAAAAGCGTTCGAACAGGAGCTCATCAACCTGCAAGGCCAGTTGAATCTCGTCGTCCACCCGAACCTCCTGCCGAAAGTCGGTTCGGGCGTGCTCGCATGGCCGTACAGCGATGCCTTCATGTTCAAATGCACCCAGCGTAAGAGCGTGTTCGGGAATCTCTTCTGCATCTCGCAGTACTTCGGCAACACCGCTTTCTCCACGGCGAATTCGCAGATTTATAACGGGCACGGACACAACGCTATCGACATCGCTTCGCCCATCGGCACGCCGATATACGCGGCGCTGGGCGGTACGGTACTCGGCACCGGCAATACCGACCTCGTGCGCGGGTGCTACTCCTTCGGGAAATGGGTCATGGTCGTGCACGGTAACGGGCTCAGTACGCTCTACTCGCACCTCTCTGAAATTGACGTGACGAAGGGCCAGCAAGTAAACACGAAACAGCTTATCGGGCTCTCCGGTATGACCGGCTACGCAACTGGGCCGCACCTCCACTTCGGCGTGTACGCGACCGAGGGTACGCAGATTATGACGCTCAAACAATTCCGCGGCGCGACGGCAGGGTGTGCGAATGCGACGATGCCGGTAGCGACCCTCACCGCCTACCTCAACCCGCTTTCGTATCTCTAGTGCGCCAGAGGAGTAAGCTCGCGTACGTGCGATACGGCGACCACTTTTTTGAAATAGCGAGCAGGGAAGCGCGCGAGGTGTTTTTCGATAAGCTGTAGATTGCTTCCATCGAGCGCACAAGCCCGAGGTCGCCTGCCGAGAACACGTCTTCGCGACCGAGCGAGAACATCATGAACATCTCGACCGACCACGGACCGAGTCCCCATATCTGCATGAGCTTTTCGGCGGCCTCTTCTTCAGGAATCTTTTTAAGCGTGAGCAGATTGAGAGAATTACTTTCAACTGCTCCAGCAATTTCTTTCAAAGTTTTTATCTTTGCAGCTGATAGTCCAGCACTGCGCAATGTCTCTGATTTTATTTTCAATATCGATAGGGAAGTGATGTCTCCTTTTAGTGCCTCTTTCACTCGAGCGAAGATAGAGTCTGCGGCTTTCGTCGCGAGCTGTTGCGATATGACTATCGAAACGAGCGACTCGAAGAGTTGAGTGCGGGTGCGCTTCTCTGATAATTCTGTCGGGAGTGATGCGTGATGAAGCAGGGTGGCAGTATAGAAATGAGGGTCGACTCGCCTAAAATGCCTGAGTGCAGAAGCTTTTCTCGTCATGCCGAGATTTTACCATTTGGCCTTTATTGTGCTGTATACTGTACCTATCATGCTTCACCTTGCTTTCTGGGTATTCATCCTCGTCCTCGGGCTGTCCTATCTGGGTATTTCGATACAGGAAATCATCAGCTCTCCGGCCGGTCAGGCAAATATCGCCTACGTCTACAACCTCCTCCTCCAGCTCTGGCACTGGGCACTTCCATATATTCAGAGCCTCTTCAGCACTATAAAGAACTAACTCCAAGGAGTTTTTTGTAGTCAAAGTTCTCTGGGCTATTTATTACGCAAAATACGATTGTGCGAACGCCCGCAGAAGACTGCGAGCTACGCACAATCGCTACGATCTTTTACGCACTCGGCTCCGCGACTTTGTCGCCTTACCAAGTGCGTAAAAGATATATTGTGCGCACTCTAGATAGAAAGATATCTACAGAGAAAGAACCCCGCGAGGAGTTCTTTCTCTGTTCCCTATTTAATTCCTTCCAGGCGAACGAGGAGGTGAATCAAACTGATAACCGTACTCGCGAATCCTGTCCAGAATGCGTACATCTGCAAATCTCTCGCCCGGAGCTTAGAACGTGTCATAGGGAAGAGGATACCATGCGGAAATCGGCGCAGAGGAGGTTTTACCCACTTCCCTGTTCCCTACCCGAAAGAAGGGCTAACAGGAGACATTCGCGACGATATAGTCGTATGCCTCATCAACCGAGTCGACAAGCGTGTAGAGACTCATGTCAGATTTGTCGATGGTTGCAAATTGTTCGTACAGCGTCTTTTCGATGACAGAAAGAATCGGTTCCCAATACTTTTTCCCGACAAGCACTATGGGGACCTTGCGAATCTTCTTTGTCTGCACGAGTGTGACTATTTCGAAGAACTCGTCGAGTGTGCCGAAACCGCCCGGGAAGTAGATATACACTTCAGACGCGAACGTGAGCATCACTTTGCGCACGAAGAAATGATCGAAGACGAATTTGTCGGTCAGGAACTGATTGTAGCTCTGTGCGTGCGACAAGTTGATATTGAGTCCAACTGAAAAACCGCCCACATCGAACGCGCCTTTATTTGCGGCCTGCATGATGCCGGAACTGCCGCCAGTGATGATTGCGAAGCCTTGCTTCGCGAGCCGAGACGCGAGCTCGGTGGCGTGCGTGTATGACTCGCTGTCGCTTTCTGTCCGCGCACTGCCGAAGAACGTGGCGGCAAGACTGTAGCGGCGGATAATGTCGAATCCCTCGACGAACTCCGCCATGATCTTGAAGATTCTCCACGACTCTATTTTGTTCGGCTTGCAGACGAGGAGCGGGCGATCCTCGGGCATCGTGCGACGACCCTCATGGACGATACCAGCGAGACGCTCAGTGACCTGTTCGTCATTCATGCCGCCCATGTGCTGTGCATCATCCATCCCCATATGCTCGTAATTCTATCAGACTAGAGGCCTTTGCAATTCGCCGCAGGAGAATAACCTGCGGCTACGGCCGCGGCGGAAGAAGCAAACCATATCTTATTGGCCTCCGAAATGCGGCCGGCACCTGAGCACGACGGGAGGTAGTACTTCGTCCCGTTCTTTGAAGCCACAATCTGCCCCGAGCCGGAGTCGGCGACGAGAAGAGGTTCGGTCGCCGATGTCGCGCTTCCCTGCCCTGCTTCTCGCCCCGTGAGCCAGCCCAACCCGAAGCTCGCCAAAGAAGCGAGCAAAATCAACGTTATAATGAGCACATCTCTTGGGGCGGCCGCAACAGAGCTTTTGCATTTTTCTCGTGCTTCTGCTATAGTCATTAGGTAAGACTATACCACTATGGCATCAACAAAGGCTGGAGGTTCAGCAAAAAACCTAACCGATTCAAACGCGCAATACCTCGGCGTGAAGCTCTCTGACGGCTCCACAGCGAAGCCGGGTGCTATTATCGTCCGCCAGCGCGGTACCAAAGTCGAAGCGGGAAAGAACGTCCGCGTCGGCAAGGACCACACGCTCTACGCTGTTGCTGACGGCAAAGTCTCTTTCCGTACAAAGCGCAAGACGAGCTTCACCGGTGCAACCATGATGAAGAAAGTCGTCGACGTCATCTAATTCTTAAGCTCACAAACGAAAAACCCGCGACACTTTGTGTCGCGGGTTTTCGTTTGTCCTGAAAGTTATTCAGCCTCGACAGTGATCGAGAACTTACCAAACGTCTCGGCAGATGCGACCGGAATCTCAAACATACCGACTTCCTTGATAGGTTTTTCGAGCTTGATGACTTCCTCGGGGAGATCAATGTGCGCCTGCTCTTTAGCGGCCTTCGAGATATCCACTGCGTCCACCGCATCGTAGAGGTGGCCTTTTTCGTTTGCCTTCATTTTGACGACGATACGCGCCTCCACAAGCGAAGCGATGTTTTGTGTGAGAAGTGCGGCATCAACCGACGAGCGGTCGACGACCTGCTTGCGGCGCGTCTCAGCCTCCTTCATAGCGACGGCTGTCGCCGCGATAGCGAGCTTCTTCGGAATGAGATAATTAAGCGCATACCCATCGGCAGTCGTCACTTCTTCGTGCGCCCGGCCCATACCCTTCACGTCTTTAATCAGAATTACTTTCATATAGAGGCAGTCTATCTCATTACCTTCGTATCGTCAAAAAACGCCTCCGCTTGCTAGACCGCTCGCGCAACAAGACCAATGAGCAGGATGCCGACGAAATTAAAGAGGAACGAGAGCGGGATGAACCACGACAATTTTATTTTTGAAAATCCAAACAGACTGATTCCAAGTTCGTCCGGAAGCGGAGACGCAATGATGAGACCACCGACGAAAAACGACAACCATCGGAAAAGCCTCCGACTGAAGAACACGCCAATCCTTTTCCCTACCCTCCGATGCTGTATTAGCTCAATCACGTGGTCAGCGAAATTGTCGCGGACGAATCGAAAGATGACCACATCCCCAATGACCGCCCCCAACGCCCCGAATAGCGCCGTCTGCACTACCGAGTGAATCTGAGCGATCTGGCCGAGCGCCACTATGGCGGGTGCCGTGGTAAAGACTGAAGTGAAGAAAAGACCCGATATAAAACTCCCCAAGAATTGCACACCTTGTGCCGATGCAAGAACGCTCGTGAGAATGCCCGTCTTCACCAGCATGAAGGCGCCGCCGAAGCTGGCGAGCATGACCAGTACGTCGTGTACCAGAAGACCGTCGGTCCGATCCTGAGTATTCATTTTTGAAAGTATAGCAACAAAAAAACCCTCTCTTTCGCAATCCGGAACTTCCCTACTTCCCTGTCGTGAGGAATCGGACGGCGCGTAGCATCTGCGGGTCAACTTTCGGTGTCGTAGTAGCCCCCGGGGAGTTATAAGCAACCGTGATATCCGGCGTGACACCACCACCCATAATCCAATGACCATTCGGCGTGACCCACCGAGCGATCGTGACCTTGAGCGAGCCGCCATCAAGGTCGAGGAGTGTCTGTACCGAACCCTTACCGAATGTCTTCGTGCCGATTATGGTCGCGACTTTATTGTCCTGCAGAGCGCCCGCGAGGATTTCTGAAGCTGAAGCAGACCCGGCGTCGACAAGAACGGCAATCTTTGTACCCGTCGGCACGTCAGAATACCCAAGGCTCGTGTGCACACCATTCGGCTCTTTGCCGCCGAAGTCTTCAGTCACGACGAGTGTGCCTTTCGAGAGGAAGTGACTTGCGATGTCGACTGCGGCATCGAGGTACCCGCCGGGGTTGCCGCGCAGATCAATAACAAGTTTTCTCGAACCCGATGCCTTGAATCGGTCCAGAGCTTGGCTAAACAAGCTTGCCGAACTGGCGGTGAATTCATACAACGCGATGTGGTACACGCCACTCGCCTCGTCGATGCCGTCATCGGTCTCAGGTATCTGAATGATGTCGCGGACGACTTTTATGTCGAACGGTTTGCCGTCACGAATGAGCGTGAAGTTCACTGTTGTACCTGCCGGTCCGCGTATTTCTGTCACGGCCTTTTCGACAGAAAGACCTTCGGTCGATTTGCCATCGATTGCAATTATCTTATCGCCTGCTTTGATGCCTGCCGCCTGCGCCGGCGTGCCCTTGAGCGGAGCGATGACGGTCAAGATATTCTCTTTTATACCTATTTCCATGCCGACGCCCGCGAAGCTTCCCGAGATGCTTTCAGAAAATGCTTTCGCCTCTTCTGGCGGGAAGAACACGGTGTACGGATCGTCATACGAAGTGGCGAGGCCGCTGATAGCGCCATAGAGCCGCTCCTTGACCGAAGGGAGGGTTGAAGAAGCGTGAGTAATCACGTAGTTCGTTTCGAGAGCATTCCATGCCTTCCAGAAACTATCGAGATCAACGCTCGAGTCCGGTGTCGCATCAAGACCGTCGCCGAGGAGCGGGATATGCGTTACGACAGCGGCGACCGAACCGCTCGTGCCAAGAGAAAGTCCCGCACCGAATGCGAGCACTGCGACAAGCGCGAATGAGATACCTTGCGAGGCAACACTGCGACCCACCGAACGTGTTTCAGAGAATTCCATTCAGTTGAGTATATCATGATGGAATTGCGCCGCATGTGCATGGTATTCTTGAGTACATGGTATTCCGATACAAGTATCGTGGCGGGACATGGATTGACCTCGAACACCCGACCGAAGAAGAAGTGCGGCACGTGGCGCAAGAGTTCGGCATCAACGAACGTCTCGAGACAGAGCTCTTCGCTCCGACTCCCGCGCCGCTCGTCGCGAGCGACGGCGGCGCGACTTTCATCGCCCTCCACTTCCCTGCTCACGGCGCAAACGACGGCGATACGCTCGATCAGGAAGTCGACTTCGTTATCGGCGAATCATTCATCATCACCGTACGGTACGAAGTCGTCGCGCCGCTCCACCGCCTCCGCAAGATGCTCGAAGCTCAACAAATCATCTCTCCCGATGACACAATGACAACCGATGTCCTGCTTGAAATCCTTTTCGCCCATCTCTACACCTCGGTGCGAGACCATGTGGACAGCGTCGCTCATCGCCTGACGCGTATCGAGCAAGACATGTTCAACGGACTTGAGCGCACCACCGTGCGAGCCATCTCAAATATCAGCCGAGAGTTCCTGCACATCGAGGCGGCGCTTGCGAACCAGGAGGGTCCACTGAACCGTTTTATGAAGGCCATTATCACGCGCGGGACGTTCGGTGCATCCTTTGCTGAACGCGGCGAACGCATATTTGCTGAGCGCGCACAGGTCGCACGCCTCGTGATGACTTTCCGCGCGGTTGCGACAGAGCTCCGCGAGACAAATGCTTCCCTGCTCGGTGCGCGCCAGAATGAAATCATGAAAACGCTTACCATCGTCAACTTCATCTTTCTACCGCTCGGACTCATCAGTTGGACATTCTCTATGCGCACGGAAGGCATGCCTATTATCGCCTCTCCAAATGCCTTCTGGATCGTGCTCTCTATCATGATCGGTGTCACAATAGTTTTGACTGCGTTCTTCATTAAGAAACGCTGGCTCTAATGCTTATGGGCTGGCTCGCACGCGTACTTGGGAAAAAAGAGCAATCGGGAGCGAGCCGTCCGGCTCAAGTGTTCCTCACCAACACACTCTCGGGGACACGAGAGTTGTTCATCCCTCTCAAGCCGGATTCGGTGACGATGTATTCCTGCGGTCCGACTGTCTACAACCGCGCGAGCGCCGGAAATCTCCGTGCCTATGTGTTCTCGGACACTATCGTGCGCATACTTCAGTCTGCCGGATATCGGGTACGCCGCGTCATCAACATCACCGATGTGGGCCACCTGGTCGGCGATGGCGACGAGGGACAAGACAAGATGGCCGTCGGTGCGACGCGCGAGCACACGACACCCGAAGCGATTGCGACCCGTTATACGAAACTTTTCATAGACGATCTGAACGAGCTCAACATCGACACTGAGGACATCCTCTTCCCGCGTGCGACCGAATATATAAAAGAGCAGATTGCGCTCGCTAAGACGCTTGAAGAAAAAGGGTTTGCGTATCGCCTTTCTGACGGTCTCTACTTCGATACGCACAAGTTCCCGGGGTACGGCAAGCTCGGCGGAGTCTCTCTTGCTCAGCTCTCGGCAGGAGCTCGTGTCGAAGTGGTCGAGGGGAAACGCCATCCTGCCGACTTCGTCCTCTGGCGCGCCGCAAAGCCGAATGATCTCCAGCAATGGGACAGCCCCTGGGGTTCCGGCAATCCGGGCTGGCACATCGAGTGTTCCGCGATGATCCGGTCGCTCCTCGGTCAAGAGATAGACATCCACACGGGTGGCGAAGACCACATCCAAGTCCACCACAACAACGAGATAGCTCAATCGGAGTCTGCGAGTGGACGCACGTTCGTGCACTACTGGATGCACAATGCCTTCCTCAACATGGGCGGAGAGAAGATATCGAAGTCGCTCGGGAACGTCGTCTACCTCTCCGATATCGTCGAAAAAGGATTCCACCCGCTTGCGCTCCGCTACTTCTTCCTGCAGGCGTACTATCGCACTCCCCTTTCCTTCTCCTGGGACGCACTCGCGGCCGCCGGAAGCGCACTCGACAGACTCTGGAAACTTTCGCGAGAAATTGCTGATGAATCAAACCGGAAGAGTGAACCGTCCGAGGCGCGAGATTCTTTTCTCGCGACAATGCGAGACGACCTCGCGACACCGCAGGCGCTCGGCGTTCTCTGGGATTCGCTCCGAAGCGAGGAATATACGCCCGAAGAGAAATGGGGTCTCATCGAGGTCGCCGATGCGCACTTGGGCCTCATGCTCGTAACTCCGCCGGCGATAAAAATGCTGACTGAAGAAAATACGCCGACCGATATACGAGACATGCTCGCGCGTCGCGAAGCGGCGCGCGCAGAAAAGGATTTCACCACATCCGACCGCATCCGCGAAGACCTCAAACGGAGCGGCTACCACGTAGAAGACGGTCCGGAAGGCCCAGTGTTGACCCGGACGACTCTTTGATACAATAGGGGCAATGTCAGCCGACCGCGTCCCCCCGCAATCCCTTGAATCCGAGCGTGCTCTCCTCGGCGCGCTCCTCCTGAAGCCTGACGCTATCCACGACGTTTCCGACCTCATTCACCCCGATTCCTTCTATGCAGAGAAGCACCGCATCATCTTCGGCGCGATGCGCGAGCTCTCTGAACGCGGCGAGCCTATCGACCTCCTCTCACTGTCTGAGCGCCTTCAGAACCAAGGTCTCTTGGAGCGTTCCGGGAGTCGAAGCTACCTCGCCGAGCTCGCCGGGAGCGCACCGGCACCGGGAAACTTCTCCCACTACGCCGATCTCGTCTCGCGCAAGTTTCTCATGCGCTCGCTTATCGACACCGCCTACACCATCAACGAATCCGCATACGACGAATCCCGCGAGACGATGGAGGTGCTCGATGAAGCCGAGAAAGCCATCTACGCTATCGGGAATGCTTCGGTCGCGCACAAGTTCACCGCCATCGGCGACAAGGTCCACGAGGCATGGGATCGCATCGAAGCGCTCTCCAAGAAAGAAGACGGCATCCGCGGCGTACCGTCGGGCTTCCCTGCTCTCGATAACCTCCTCTCCGGCTTCCACCCGTCCGACCTCGTCATCCTCGCCGCTCGCCCTTCGATGGGTAAGACCTCGCTCGCACTCGACATCGCCCGGAACGCCGCTGTGCGCCACAACGTGCCCGTAGGCATCTTCTCGCTTGAAATGAGCTCGGAACAGCTTATCGACCGCATGCTCGCGGCCGAGTCGTTCGTGAACTCGTGGAAGCTCCGTACCGGCCAGGTGCGCGAAGAAGAAGACTTCAACCGCATCCGTGATGCGCTCGAGGTGCTCTCCAAGGCCCCTATCTTTATCGACGACAAACCGGGCAACAACATCCTCGCCATGCGCGCAGTCGCCCGCAGGCTCAAGCGCGAGCGCGGCATCGGCCTCATCGTCGTGGACTACCTCCAGCTCATGAGCCCGACTTCGACCAAAGCTTCTGATTCACTCACCCAGCAAGTGACGGAGATTTCGCGTTCTCTGAAAGGACTCGCCCGCGAACTGAATGTGCCGGTTATCGCCCTTTCTCAGCTCTCGCGCGATGTCGAGAAGCGCGGCGGCAAGCCACGACTCAGCGACCTCCGCGACTCCGGCTCCATCGAGCAGGACGCCGACGTGGTGATGTTCATCCACCGCGAAGACAAACGTAACTCCGAGAGCGACCGTCCGGGTGTCGCTGAGATACTCATCGAGAAGCACCGCAACGGCCCGACAGGCTCGACCGAGCTCTTCTTCGACGAGAAGCGCGCGACCTTTCAGCCGATGGACACCTCCGGCTACGGCGAACTCGCAAACGAATTCTAATGCGAAACGAAACGAACTCGGTAGCCATTTCTCTGCTACGTACGTTCTCTGCGTTCTGGCTCTTCATCGTGCTCTACCGAACCGCCTCGGTCCTCCACTATTCGCTTCTCGCTCCGCTCGGCGACCGCCTGTTCCCGCTCTGGGTCGTCGGCCTCCTCATCGGAGCGGCATCATTCATCCAGATGCTCCTTGATGTGCCGGCAGGGCGTCTTGTTGATCGTTTCGGAAAGAAGAAGATGCTTGCAATCGGATGGGTTGCGTTCGTCGCTTCATCGCTCCTCCTCATACAATTCTCGCTCTTGAATTTTCTCATGAGCGTCGCTCTCAGTATCATCGGATGGCTTTTCTATGCTCCCGGAATGAATGCCTACATACTTGCCTATGCAGAGAAAAGGACGAGCGGCAGGTTCCTCTCACTTCGGGATGCGTTCGGCTCTCTCGGCGTCGTATTCGCGAGCGTGTCGCTCCCGTTCGTCCTCATGTATTCTCCATCTGTCATGAGCGGCATCCTCGTACTATTCTTTTTCTTAGCAATCATCGCGCTCTGGGCGAGCCCGCCAGATAAGCCGAGCCCGCATACCGAACCCGTCCTTCCTGCCGAGCCGTACCATATCCGCCGCACTGATCTCTTTAGGAGTTTCAAAGCTCTGAAGCGACTCAACCCCGCGAGCGGCATGCTCTGTGTCTACCGCTTCGCCGGGGCTATTTTCTATGGCGCAATTTGGTTCGTCGTGCCGCTCATGATTGCCGTCGATGTGAACAATCAACAGCTACTCGGATTCGGGCTCGCTATCTTCGATGTATCGGTCGTCGTGCTTGGAGTTTTTATCGGCACACTTGTTGACCGGGGCGACAAGAGCCTGCTGGTGTTCTATGGTCTCTTGCTCTTCGCTATCACCGGTATGCTCATCGGGACGACATTCGGACCGCTCTTCCTCCTTTTCGGATTCCTCGCATCCACTGGCGACGAGATCGCTCACCTTTCGCTCTGGTCCTGGCTTCATGCGCTCGATACGGAACATGCACACGACGGCGCTGTGGCAGGCGTCATATCCTTCTCGCAAGATTTCGGCTACGCCATCGGCCCAGTCATCGCGGGCTTCGCTTTCGGAGCGTGGGGCGCCGCTTGGACTGTCACCGTCTGTTCCTTGCCGCTCCTTGTCGCGTGGATACTCTATACTGCCTATGTCCGGCCGAAGGCACTCTTCCCTGCCTCGCTCGCTGGTATCCCGCAGATGCCGACACTGCGACGACATAAACTATGAGCGATCATATAGACGAACTTGCGCGTGCGCTTGCAAAGCTCCCGGGTATCGGCCCGCGGCAGGGCAAACGTTTCGTCTATCACCTGCTCAGTGCCCCCGCAAGCGAGCGCACGAAGCTCGCCGAACTCCTCATCTCGCTCGGCACCTCGGTGCGCCAGTGCCCGGAGTGTTTGCGTTTCTATAACGGCACGACGGCCGTCATTTGTAATTATTGTTCTGACGACAAGCGCGACGACACCCAGCTCCTCATCGTCGAGAAAGACCAGGATCTTTCTGCGCTTGAACGAGCTGGTACCTACAAGGGCCGTTACTTCGTGCTCGGCGGTGTCCTCACACTCTCGGGCAAGGGCGCGATTCGCGAGAAAGAACTCGTGAAGGCAATAGAGAAACGCCTGCAGAACGGCCTCAAAGAGATCGTGCTCGCGCTCTCGGCGACGAGCGAGGGCGAGCATACCGCCGACCGCGTACGCGCCCTCCTCGCACCCTTTCGTGACCATTTAAAAATCTCTGCCCTCGGTCGCGGCCTCGCCACCGGTTCAGAGCTTGAATATTCCGACGCCGAAACCCTCCGCGCCGCCCTCACCAACCGCAAAGAAGCTTGATGTCAGGTTGACAATTCAACTCTCGAATGGAATGATGCCGAACAGAGTCACTCCACCTCTCTTGTTTGGAATATTAACCTAGGAGCCGCCATGAACGCAGTGAACGCACTTTACAAGTTAAACGAATGGATGCTGGCAACCGCCGTAATTTCGGCGATGTTCATGTCCAACTGCTACCCAGTGGCGACGGTCCTGCCGTTTGGCCTCTGGTAGCCGACGGCCTCGAGCCGCTAGAGAAGCCGCGCTTTTCTGGCGGCTATCTTTTTTACTTAGCGGCGAGACCCCTAAGTAGATTCCTCAAGGAGAAACTTATCAATGTCTTTCAACTCCTGTTTTCTTTGTATGATCGATTCCAAGGACGAGAGTGCAAACTCTTCGTACTCGTCAGCATTTCTAAACTGTCCCAGCACAATCCCCTTCTCGCAAATCCCCTTAACCCTTTCATCCACATACTCCTTCCAGCTCGACAAGCTCTCCACCAACTTGGGTGTTTCGCCGCTAAGTTGATGTACTCTATTATTTAGATTTACATATGCACTTACGTGAAGTAAATAGTCATTTGAATCGATATGCACGGCCTTGAACACACCCTGGAATAACGACCCGCTTCTTTTGTTTTTGCTATTGAAATAAGAAGTGTAGCCTCCGCCTAATCTTTTCATAAACTCGCTTATGCCACCCTCTGTTACTTGCTCCAAAACCAAATGGAAATGATTTGGATTCAAACAATATGCAATGATATTAACTATCTTATTTTCCGACTTAGGGGTCTCGCCGCTAAGTTGTCGAAATGAATTTTGATACAGGCTCCCTACAGGGGCTCCTGCATTAAATTCAATCATGCTTTGGAAAAACCTCCGTATATCCTCGTTATCATTAAAGATAATTCTCTTGTCGACACCTCTGTTGTAGATATGGAAAAACTCTTCATTTGCGAAAGCCTTTTTTCTTGTGGCCATGTTTAATATATTAACACCGCTCTCTTAGGGGTTTCGCCGCTAAGTGGAGTACAAAACAAAAAACACCCCCTCGAGGGTGCTTTTTGCATTGTAAAATAACTTGATTAACGACCCGAGACGAATGTAAGAGCCTTGCCCTTGTGCGCGGCACGGCCAGTGCGGCCGATACGGTGCACGTAGTCCTCATAGGTCGAGGGAAGGTCGTAGTTGATCACGTGCGTCACGGCTGGGATGTCGAGGCCGCGAGCCGCGACATCGGTCGCCACGAGTGCCGTCACCTTGCCGGTCTTGAAGGCATCGAGCGCGCGGATGCGAGCGCCGTAGGTCTTATTGCCGTGAATGCTCTCTGCGTGAATATGCTTGCGAGAAAGCTCCTTCGCGAGCTTCTCCACACCGAACTTCGTGCGACCGAAGATGAGCACCTTGCTGAATTCGCGACTCTGAAGCAAATCAACGAGAACCTCAAACTTGTCTGCGCCGCGCGGGATACGCACGACATCCTGATCGACGTTCGCCGAAGTGTCGCGCGTCTTCACTGAGATAATAACCGGGCTCGAGAGGAAATCGCCGATAAGCTTCTCGATATCCTTGCCCATCGTTGCCGAGAAGAAAAGCGTGTGGCGCTCCTTCTGCATCTTGCTAAGAATCATGCGCATGTCGTCGATGAAACCCATGTCGAGCATGCGGTCAGCCTCGTCGAGCACTACCGTGCCGAAGCCAGTAAGGTCGAGAGCTCTGCGCTCCATGAGGTCCTTCAAACGCCCCGGGGTGCCGATGACGAATGCTGGATCATGACGAAGAGCCGAGATCTGCGGAGCGATGTTCGCACCGCCCACCGCGACCATGCCACGGAAGCCGAGACCCTTTGCGAAGCCAGCAAGCTCCTGTTCAATCTGCACCGCGAGTTCACGGGTCGGCGCCATGATAAGCACACGATCACCCTTCTGCTTCATCACCTTGTCGATGAGCGGGATAAGAAAGGCCGCGGTCTTGCCCGTACCGGTCGCGGCGAGACCGACGACGTCCTGTCCGAGAAGTGCGTGCGGAATAGCCTTGTCCTGAATCGGAGTTGGGAGTTCGTAGCCGTGCGAAATGATGTTCGCCTTGAGGCGCGCGTTGATATCGAAATCGGCGAACTTGTGCTCCGGCACGAAGACTGGTTCCTCGGTCGTGACGACCGTCTTGTTCATGAACTTCGAGATTTCGGCTTCGGTCTCACCGAAGGTGCCGAATCCGCGACCGCCGCCGCGCGAGCCACCGCGACTCCCGCCACGACTGTAACCGCCGCTACGGCCAGATGAGTAGCCGCCATCGCGACTGCCTGCTGAGCGATACGGGGCACTCGAGCCGCCACGCGCTGGGCGTGCTGAATACGAGCGTTCGCCGCTCTGCGAGCTACGCGAAGGTCTCGAGGACCCGTGCGAAGCACCGTCTGCTGACTGATGATTCCATCTTCCTATTTGCATATATTGTAATGAATATAAATAAAAACTAACGCAATAACTTGCGAAGTCTGCTCTCGTTACTTATGAGAAGTTAAGAAATCGATTTACGAAATCGAATCGATCTGGACTTTCAAAAGCGGTTGACGATGCCCGTTGCGCTTGAAATAGCGGCTCTTCGGCTTGTACTTCACCACTTCTACCTTCTTTGCCTTCCCGGCGAGAACAACAGTGCCCTTGACCTCTGCACCCTTGATGAGCGGTGCACCGATGGTCGTGTCCGAGCCGTTGTCTACGAGGAGCACCTCGTTGAATACAACTGAGTCGCCTTTCTTAAGATCACCCGGGAGCTTTTCAATCTGAATAGTATCGCCCTTTGCGACAACAAATTGCTTCCCGCCTGTCTTGATTACGGCCACTTCCATAGTCCCCCTAATGTAGCATTTCCGGCCCAAAAGGGCAAGTTTCTACTCGTCAGCCGCAAGCGGCTTATCGAGAAGCTCAGTCTCTATGCCTATCTTGGTCTCACTGATGCGATAGACGTCTTTATCTATCTTGCCGAGCTCTTTATAGCCAGCGTTGTAGTGGCTGACTGTCGTCCCGAGCGAGGTGCCGAGCTTCTTGTAGAACTGCTCATACGCCGCTACATGCTTCCCTAGCTCCCCTACCCTCTGCTGTATCTCCACTGCCTTCTCCTCGATCTGGAGTGCTTTGAGCCCCTGCATGACGGTCTGGAGGTACGCGAGGAACGACGTCGGCGAGACGATGATCACTTTATACTTCCCTGCGGCCCGCTGTATCAGGTTTTCCTCTTCCCCACCGCCGACTTGGTTGGTGAGCAGGTCATAGTAGATGCCTTCAGAGGGGATGAACATGAACGCGAAGTCCATGGTGTTCTCCTCGGGGCGGATATACTTCGCCGTCTCGGTGATGCGCAACTTGAGATCATTTACAAAGGCCTTCTCAAATGCCGGCTTCTCGGCTTCATTCGCATGCACGAGACGATTGTAGTTATCGAGCGAGAACTTGGAGTCAATAGGGACAATCTTGTCGCTCACGAAGACCGCCGCGTCGACTATCTCGCCATTCTTAAATGGGTACTGCATCTGGTACATGCCCGGCGGGAGCACGTTCTTGAGCACGGTCTCGAGGTAGTACTCACCGAGTATGCCGCGCTGCTTTGGGTTCTTGAGGATGTCCTGCAAGTTTTGGAGCTGTTCGGCAAAGCCCTGCGTCTGGCGACCGATCTCCTTTACTGAAGTCACTTCCTGCGTAATCTCTTTAATCAGGCGTGCCGATTCAGAAAACTGCCGATGTGAGTTCTCCTGCATCGCGCGAGACGACTCCGACACGCGAGCGTCGAGTGTGCGCCCGAGTTCCTGCATCTGCTGTTGGAGCAATATCATACCGTTACTGTCTTCGACTGGAGCTTCTGCCTTGCGACGGAAGATGAGGTACAGGCCGATTCCCTGCACGAAGAGCAGTGCGAGCACGATGAGTGCGACGGTGAAAAGATTCATACCTATAGTATACTTCCCCTATGTCTATCCACGAAACCCTGAAGAAATCGATACCAGACGCGATGCGCGCCCACGACGCCGTACGGCTCCAGACGCTTCGCTCGATTATCACCCAGATGACCAACGAAGTCGTCGCCAAGAAACGCAAGCCCGACGAGTTCCTCACCGACGACGAGGCTCTCGCCGTCATAAAGCGCGCCGCGAACCAGCGCAAGGATTCCATCGAGCAATTCACAAGCGGCGGCCGCCCAGAGCTCGCCGAGCCAGAGAAGCTCGAGCTCGCCATCATAGAGACCTATCTCCCGAGCATGATGAGCCGCGAAGAAATTGAGGTTGTCGTAAAAGCGAAGATAGCCTTGATGGGCATCTCCAGCAAAGCCGAAGCCGGCAAACTCACTGGACTCCTTATGAAGGAACTTAAGGGCCAAGCCGATGGCGGCGATGTGAAAGCTGTTGTGGACAACTTGCTTTCTTAATAAAAATAGCGCCTAATATATCAGATTCTTTTTATCAAGGACAAAATATGGGACACGAAAAACCTGAGGCAGTAAAACGGGCGCAGCACAACGAAGATTATGGTGCTCTCAGTGCTATGGGGAAAAAAGGCGCTGAGCATGCAACCCAGATGCGCGCCTTAGAGAAAGCGAGACGAGCTGAGGAACTTGCTAAACTTGCACAAGAGCAAGCGAAGTTATACGTTCTCAGCGAAGAGGGCGACGTTCTTCCACCAAACTAAGTGCCACTTTAAAAAATCGCGTGAAAGCCAAAAGGCTTTCACGCGATTTTTCTACTATCTTACGTAACTACGGGCAGGGTGTGTG
>JBAQEU010000035.1:0-59500 GCA_049286905.1 Minisyncoccia bacterium | reverse complement strand
GTATATCGCAACGAGGCGAGGCCTTGCGAGCCGAGGTGAGATTCGAAGCCCATACCGTTCCCGTAGGGAAAGATTCCCGGCAGCCCGACTGAATGAGTATGATAAAATCGCTCGCACGGGCCATTAGCTCAGTTGGTAGAGCGCGTCATTCGCATTGACGAGGTCAGCGGTTCGACTCCGCTATGGTCCACAATTATTTCTTTGTGAAGGCTTCGCGCGGCGAGAGACGCGCGGCGCGGCGAGCGGGGAGGAATCCGGCGACGACGCCGATTACAACCGACACACAGAATACGAATGCGCCGAACCAGAAGGGAAGTATGAAGAGATCGAAGGACTTTCCGCCGAGCTGAGAGGCGATGAAGTTGAGCACGAAGTCAGTCAGCTTTCCTAAACCAAGTCCGATGCCGATTCCACCCCCGCCGCCGAGCACGCCGATGACGGCGGATTCCATGAGGAAGAGATTTCGCACATTGCTGTCGGTCGCGCCGATGGATTTCATCACGCCCACTTCGTAGGTGCGCTCGATGAATCCGATGAGCATGGTGTTGAACATGCCGATTGCCGAGACCACAAGCGCTGTGATGCCGAACACGGCGAGAATGATGGTGATGACGTTTGTAATCTTCTCGGCCTGGAGAACGAGGTCGATGTTTGCTGAAATGATGAACCCTTGCTGAGTGAGAGTGTCGCGAAGTGTGGTGAGCGCCGTCGCGTCTTTCGCCTTCACAAAGACTTCTTTGTAGGAGGTGATTTCGATTGGCAGGTCTCCCGAGGGAATGATGACGATGGGCGGCTGTTGTGTGTCGCTCACGATACCTGAGATCGTAAATGATTTCGGTATGGAAACATCTCGCACGGTGCCGTCCGAGTTCGGCAGATAAATGTCCACGTGCACCTCCTTGCCGAGCGTTGTTGCATCGACCGTTTCACCCATGAGCTGGAGCGCCTGTGCAGAAAGAACGATGTCGTCGTGGCCCGGGCGGAGCGGCACGCCGATGTCGGGGTCGGTACCTGAGAGACGGAAGACATTCGGGTCGGCGACACGGACCACCGGCACAAGGCCGGTAGATTCTCCGACGGTGAGCACACCAGCGAACTCAGCCACCGCGCTCGTCTCGACGACATCTGGGAGTTTCTTTATTTCGTCGATAGCCGCGGTGCTCAGGTTCAGTCCGCTCTCGACCGGATAGGATGCCGACAGCGTGATGAGCGAATCCTGCGAGGTGATGAGCTTACCGAGGAGGATGTACTGCAAGCCGTAGCCGAGCGACACTAGGAACACGACAGCACTGATGCCAACCGACATGCCGAGAATAGTGAGGAAGGTGCGCGTGGGCTTCGTTTTGAAGATGCGGAGCGAAAGACGAATAAGGTCGATGAACTGTATCGAGTTCTTTTTCGGGCGGGACTTGAATATGTTCAAGAAACTATCCATGTGCGGCAGTGGTTATGGCATCCTTGATGTTACCCTCGATGTGACCGAGTACGAGCACCGCCTCAAGGCGGTCTGAGAGGCGCTGAGTCGTGCGGATAGAGAAACCGATACCGCCCTCCGAGCGCGCATGATTGAGCTCACCACGGAATCCTTCGGGAGTCGTGCTCCCGCGTAAGCGTTTTGCAATAGCATCGTTGAGACGAATTCTCTGGATGTCGTCTATATGGCCTTTGTATTCCTTCGTAATCCATGCGCGGAGTGCGGACACTTCTGCTGTGAGCGGCATCTCCGGGTGCTTCTCTAATTCGGCATAGACTTCGGTCAGCTTCTTTTTCTGAGCGATGATGTCTTCCGTGAGCCCCGCGATCTTCATCGCGCGTTGCTTCCAGAGGCCGACGCCTTCCTCGCGGTAGGGGAGATCAAGATATTTCTCAAATGTCGCGGCGTCTATTTTGCCTGCGAGACGTTCGTCAAGGAAGAATTCGAAGCGTTTGATTTCATCGGCAGAGAATCCGCGCAGGAGCAGGTTTGCGAGCGACTTGATCATGACTTCTTCCGGCGAGAGATCGGGATAGAGTTCACGGAACATGTTCGGTGAGAGTGGGAGCGCCTCACCGTTCTTCTCCTCCGGCCGCTCTGCTTCGCTCGTCTTCACCACCGTGCCGTCTTTCATATAAATAATTCGGTGCGCATCGCGCACGCTCCACGCTTCGTGGGTGACCATAATCACAGTGCGACCGTCTTTCTCCACAAGCTCTTGGAGGAACTTGAGCACATGTTCGGCATTTTCGGAGTCGAGGTTTCCAAGTGGCTCGTCGGCAATAACGATGGGCGGATTGTTTGCGAGTGCGCGCGCGATACCGACGCGCTGTTGCTGTCCACCGGAGAGCTCCGAGGGGTAGCGGTGTGCGTAGGTTTCCATGTTGAGGCGCATGAGGATCTTGCGCGCATCCTCGCGACGCTTCTCTTGCGGGACACCGATGAAGGTCATCGGGAGCGCGACGTTATCGAGCACGGTGAGCGAGGGGATGAGGTTGAAGTTTTGGAAGATGATGCCGATGCCGGACTGGCGGAACACTGCAAGCTCTTCGCGCGAGAGTTTCAGCACGTCGCTGTTATTCACCATAATCTTGCCGGTGCCGCTTTTCTCGGTGGTGATGCCTCCGATGAGATAGATGAGAGTGGTCTTGCCGCATCCTGATGGTCCGAAGAAGACAACGTAGTCGCCCTGGTTCACTTGCAGATTGATGTCCTTGAGCGCGTACATCTCGGTCGGCAGTTTGTAGTCGTAGTAGAAATTAAGGTGCTCCACCTCGATAATAGGTGCTGACATATATAAAGAACTTTACCACATGCAGACCTTCCTCGGGGTGATAACCTACCGGGTTTTCCCCAAGGCATTGAAACAACGGAAGTATGTCCATGTATACTTACTATGTACTCAAAGTATTTTCTTACCACTTACCACTCCACATGAAAGATTCCATCGCCCGCGCCGCAACTCTCGCTTGGTCTCATCATAAAGACCATCCGCACCATTTTGCGTTTGCGGTCTTCGCGGTGTTCTTCGTCGTTGCCGGCGTCCTTATGTACAACGCATCAGTCTACGCGGCGACGTACAACTTCGTACAATCAACCTGGGTGGACGGAGAAGATGCCGTCTCGGTGCCGACACACACCTCGAACCGGTCGAACTGGACGAAATACAACACAAGCACCGGGCTTACGGTAGGGAGTACGGTCACGATTGCGCCAACCTCTTACACCTTCACTGATGATGGTGCGACGAGTACGTCGCCTTCTGTCGCCACCTACGGCGGCGACTTCGACAGCGGGACGAATTCTTCGACTGCCGTATCGGGAAGTGGAACAGGGGCGAGTGTGGGTCTCTCAGGAGGAGCGTCCGCAAAAGATACGCGAGCAGATTACACCGTAGGAGATAGTCCTTATGAAGTTATTTACGACTCCTCCACCAACTCCATCTGGGTCGCAAATCAAGGCTCCAACAACGTTACCAAACTGAATGCCTCTACCGGAGCTCTTATAGGCACATATACTGTTGGTACGGGTCCGCGCAATATTGACTTCGACTCCTCCACCAACTCTGTCTGGGTATCAAATACTACTTCCAACAACGTCACGAAACTGAACGCTTCCACCGGTGCCACAGTTGGTACCTACTCCGTAGGAACGAGTCCAAGAGGTATCGCCTTTGAATCTGTAACCAACTCTGTCTGGATTGTAAATAGCGGCTCAAACAACGTTACCAAACTCAATGCCTCTACCGGAGCTCTGGTCGGTACCTATTCCGTCGGCACTGCCCCATATGATGCCATTTTCGACTCTTCTACTAACACCATATGGGTTGCAAACAATGGTTCTAATAACGTCACAAAACTGAACGTCTCCACTGGAGCGCTTATTGGTACATATACCGCTGGCACAGGTCCTTCTGGGATTACTTTCGACTCCTCAACCAACTCTGTATGGGTATCAAATCAGACATCAAACGACGTTACTAAACTTACAGCTGCCACAGGGGCCACTGCTGGAACATATGCAGTAGGCAGTAGTGCCCGTGGCGTTGTATTTGATTCCTCAACTAACTCTGTATGGGTGACTAAATACACTGACAATACTGTCATAAAATTAAACGCCTCAACAGGAGCTACAATCGGCACTTACACCACGGGAGCAATTCCTTTTGGCATTGCTTTCGATTCGTTTAACAGCTCCATTTGGGTATCAAATCTCAATGCAACCAGTGTCACCAAACTCTCTGCCGCTACCGGATCTGGCGGAGCAACCTATTCTGTAGGAGATCTTCCTTCAATTGCCGCCTTTGACTCCTCTACTAATTCCATTTGGGTCGCAAGTTACACATCGAATAACGTCACCAAACTCAACGCGTCAACTGGCGCTCCTGTCGGCACGTATGCGGTAGGAACTAATCCTGAGGCAGTTGCCTTTGATTCCTCTACTAATTCCATTTGGGTCGCAAACTACACATCGAATAACGTCACCAAACTCAACGCATCAACGGGAGCACTTGTTGGTACTTACGCCGTAGGCACAGCTCCTAAAGGTATAACTTTTGACTCCTCCACCAACTCCATCTGGGTTGCGAATCGCAATTCGGACAACGTCACCAAACTCAACGCGTCAACTGGCGCTCTCATCGGCACGTATACTGTAGGTACCAGTCCCTGGGGAATCATACTCGATACTTTGACTAACTCTATCTGGGTGTCAAATTACGGTTCGAGTAATGTCACCAAACTCAACGCGTCAACTGGCGCTCTTGTCGGCACGTATGCGGTAGGAAGTAGTCCATCTTCCGTTGCTTTTGACTCCTCCACCAACTCCATCTGGGTTGCGAATTACGTGTCTTCAAGCATGACCAAACTCAACGCGTCAACTGGCGCTCTCATCGGCACGTATGCAAGTGTTGGAGGAAGTACTCCTAGACACGTCACCTTCGACTCCTCCACCAACTCCATCTGGGTTGCTAATTTTGGGGGCAGTATCTTCAAGATTAATTCCTCTACTGGAGCCAGTATTGGTAGCTATACTGCAGGGACAAGTCCCACTGGTGTGACTTTCGATTCCTCTACCAACTCTATTTGGGCAGTCAACCAGGGTTCAGACAACGTCACTAAAATTCCTCTTACCACAACGGTCTACTCTTCCTCCGGCACCTTCACCTCCGCCGCAATCAACCTCGGAAGTGGCGTAACGTGGGGAACCCTCTCTTGGTCCGCTACTCTCAACAGCCAGACCATCACTCTGAAGGCTCGTTCATCTGCCACCTCAGACTTCTCCGGCGCAACAGACTGGGCTAGCTGTACCAGTATCACCAGCGGTGCTGACCTCTCCACGGGAGGGTGTGTCACGAACGGCCATCAATATATCCAGTACCAAGCGACCCTCTCTACAAGCAACACCACTGTCACCCCAACACTCGACTCCGTCGATATCGGATACTCGCAGTACGGAAGCGGTACACTCACTTCCTCTATCTTCAACTCAGAGAGCAGTGGCAACCTCGTGACCAACATGCGCTGGTCGGCAAGTGGCACTTCGGAGACCGAAACGGTGAAGTTCCAGATTCGCTCTGCGGCAACGAGCGGTGGCATCGATTCTGCTACCTGGTGCGGCACGAGCACCACCTGCGACGGCACCTCGTACTTCACTGATAGTACCGGCGGCACGGCGCTTGCTTCAGATCACCCGCTCAAGAATGGTGGTGACGATCAGTACTTCCAATACAAAGTATTCTTCGCCTCCGGAGGCGGTACGACCCCCACACTTTCTTCAGCAACCGTCGAGTACGTGGTGAACGCACCACCGGAATTCGATGCTACCTACGGTACGAACGGCGTCTCGGTCGCGCAGAACACCGCCACCAGCACGAATCCCGGAGCCGTCGTAATCTCCTATAAAATACGAGACACCGATGGTTCCACTGGGTCAGTCACCCCCAACCAGGTAACCCCTTCGTTCGAATACAACGTGGGTGGCGGGTGGCTCGCCATTCCCTCAAACAATCTCGCGACGAACGACACCGCTCTCAAGGCCGCAGACGACAGCCTCTATGCCACCTACACCGCGACCTGGTTCGCTACCACGACCATTTCCGGTACCTATAGCGCGAGCGCTCAAGTCCGCGTGACCATCGACGATGGCGAACCGGCGAACAACACCGCTTCTGCCATCTCGGACGCATTCGCACTCGACGCGAAGTCGCCGGCGGTGTTCGCCACAATCAACTCTTCCACCGGCGACGCTACTGGCACGTTCACCCTCACCGCGACCGACGATTCACAACTCAAGTACCGCACTTGCACCGACGCCGCTTTCCCAACGACCGATGCGCAAGGGAACTCTTGTGACTGGACGGCGTTCGGCGGCAACCTCGCAAGCACTACCGCCGTACTCACGCTCCGCCAAGACGCCTCGAACGATGAACCGGTCTACCTCCAAGTGCTCGACGCTCGCAATAACTCGACCGCACAGACTCTCGTCGCTCCGGCGACTCTCCCCAACTTCGATCTGAAGGATGTCTCGAATACTTCTGCTGGTGCCTACCGCGAGTTCCTCAGCTGGACAGTATTTACAGCAACAACCTCATCGACCTTCTCCTCATACAAGATCTATCACTCGACCGACGGCTCCTCGTACAGTTTGCTCACCACCATCACGGACTCGGCGCTGAACTACTACCGCCACGAAGTGACAGAAGCCACGACCAGCGTCCAGTACTACAAAGCCATCGTCACGACGACCCAAGGGAACACCTCGACATACACCGCCGCGCTCTCAGACACGCCGAACGGGCAGGGCATCAGCGACACGACCGCTCCGGTGATCGGAGGCATCGTCGTCCCGAGCGCGACGCTCCGGAACACCTCCGCGGTAATCACCTTCACAACCGACGAGCTCGCGAAAGGCACCGTGCAATACAAGATAAACGGAAACGAAGGGTGGACGACCGTCGCAAGCCTCTCCTACGTGCTTGCACACAGCATCTCGATACAGGGACTGACCCCGAACACCATCTATAACCTCCAAGTGAAAGCAGAAGACGCTTCAGGAAACGTTGCGGACTACACCTCCGGTGCAGACTTCACCACTGCGGGTGGGCCAATCATCACCAACGTGACCGAAGCGAACTTGACCGGCAGTTCGGTAGACATCGAATGGGACACCGCAACTTCGTCTGATTCCTACGTCTTCTATTCGACCAATCAGGACGTGAGCGCCGCCGCCATCAAGGGCAGTTCAACACTTGTCTCCTGCGTGGGCAACACCTGCCACCACACCGTGAGTCTTCCGTCACTCACGGCGAATACCACCTACTACTATTACGTGCAATCTACCGATGGTTCGAGCAACACCACCACAGACAACAACAACAGCACCAACTACAACTTCACCACCACGCTCGACGTGACTGCGCCGGTCGTAAGCAATATCAGTACACCGGTCATCTCGCCGACTTCGGCCGTCATCGTCTGGCAGACCGACGATCCTTCGACTTCCCAAGTCACTTGGGGTACTGCCTCAGGTTCGCTCACACGAACGACCGTCCTCGATTCGGTAGCGAGTATCTATCACGTCGTCACACTCTCAAGCGCCACGAACGACACCAACAGCTCCGCACAGACGCTTACCGCGGAGACCCCGTACTACTTCAAGGTGCAGTCTGCCGATACCGCAGGGAACATCGGTACCTCGACCGAGCAGACCTTCACAAGTACTGCGACCGGTGCGGTTACTATCGTGAGCGGTGGTACGCCTACTGTCTCCTACGGCACCGGACTCACCGGCACCGGCACCGGCACTGCTTCAGCCGACTCCACTACACCCCCAACCATCACTTCGGTATCCATTGCGAACATAGGGGCGTTTGGGGCTGAGGTGAATTTGGTCGCAAGTAAAGACACGAATGCATTCGTACAGTACGGCCTTTCTACGAGTTATGGCTCGACCGAAGGAGACGCGACGTTCTCAAGCGCGAAAGCGATTAAACTGAACAACCTTCTTGAGGGCACGACATATCACTACCGCGTGGTTGTCTTCGATAAATACGGCAACACAGCCTCTTCAAACGACCAGACCTTCAAGACAATCTTCGTCTCTGAGATGCTCGATGACCGCACCCTCCTCGAGAAGGCAAGCGATGTGCAGGGCCGTCTCGAACAACTCATCGAATCAGCACTCCCGTCTCTTGCTCCGCCATTCATGACGACCCCGATCGTGAGCTCCACCACTGAGAACTCTGCGGTCGTCACCTGGAAGACCAACATCAAGACCTTCGGCTCGCTCCGCTACGCGACCGACGCTGAGTATGCAGAAAATAAGAACGACTACGAAACCGAAGTCTCGGGAGGTTCGGACATGGGTACCACACACACCATTACTCTCACGAACCTCGTTCAGAACACCACGTACCATATCCAGGGCCGCTCGTACGTCTTCCCGCAGGTCGTGGGCAAGACCTCAGACATCCTCTTCTCGACCAAGGCCGCACCGATTACCGCGAATATCGTCGGCGTGAAGAACGACGGCTTCACTGTCGTCTGGCAGACTGAGGAACCGACCACTTCCGTCGTCGAATATAGAAACCTCAAGACCGGAGCGAATAACCTGGTCACCGATAACACCGCAAACACCTACCACAACGTGGAGATCAAGAGTCTCCCGTCAGGCACGACCTATACGGTCACTGTCTATGGCGTGAACAAAAACGGCAATCGAATCGAATCCGCCGCGGCACTCCGCGTCACCACAAGCATCGACATCACGGCGCCGGTCATCAGCAACTTCAAAGTCGATAATGCTCTCGTGCCGGGCGGCGCCGGCTTCATCCAGACCGTGGTCGGCTGGCAGACCGATGAACTTGCCAACTCCTCAGTCTTCTACGAAGAAGGCGGCGGGGTAGCATCATCGACCAAAGAGCTCGCAAACAAGGTTGTCTCGCTCGATACCTATACCACCGCGCACATCGTAATCCTTCCGAACCTCAAGTCCGGCACGGTCTATCGCATCAAAGTGGTCTCCAAGGATCAGAGCGGCAACACCAAAGTCTTCGGCCCCACGAGCATCATCACCCCGAACCAGACCCAGTCTGTTCTCGACATCATCGTGAAGAACTTCGAGGATACGTTTAGGTTCCTGGGGACGAAATAATGAGACAGAGTCTTCTCAAGGACTGCACGCAAGCTGTTGTTTAGAAACAGAAAGCCCGCCGTGAGGCGGGCCGAAGGAAAGGAGGCTGCTTTTCAAAGCCGTTTCCACTTCGAGTCGAGGGGGCTGATACTGAGTATGCAGTTTCCCTGTGGGTCGAAGCGGACGCGGAAAGCTCGTGTGTAGTTGCGCAAGTCGTCGCCGACCATGACCGCCCTTTGTACCGTGGCTATCTTTTCCTCGGGATCGACGGTGTCGACGAAAGAAAGAAGGGAACACGTACAGCTCCCGTCTGCACCCGACACTTCGGGGTGGGCGGAGAGTTCTCGGACGAGCTCCCGACCTTTCTTGATGTCGTTGTTCCCGAATATCTCGTAGAGCGAAGTTCCGTCGGGCGTTACCGCCTTTAGAAGCGCAAGGTTGAACTCCCCGATGCCTTGAATGAAAGTGCGTATTGCCCCGGATTGCGTTTCGCTACACTGTTTGGAACTCGTCCGAACGTCTGTGTGGAGACCTGGGTGTGATGCACATGATGCTGTGAGCACTGATAGTGCAAGCAGGAAAGCGAACGTTTTGTATCGCATGATGTCTTCCTCCTGTAATTGTAGGTTGCGAAAGGTTCTGGTACCGGCATTATGATAAGCCAACTTTTGTCGTTAGCCAATGCCTTAACCATAAACAGCAAATCCGCCTTTGGGGCGGATGCTGTTTGAGCACCTAAGTTGTTTGGCTTATTTGAGGTGTGCCGAGACGAGCTTCGTCATCTCAAACATCGTGACCTCGGCTTTGCCGCCGAAGACCGGCTTCAGCTTGTCATCAGCGAGGATGTTGCGCTTGTTCGCTGGGTTCTGAAGATCGTGTTTCTTGATGTATACCCAGAGTTGCTTGACTACTTCGGTTCTCGGCATAGGGCCTGCACCGATTACCGCCTCCAATTCAGGAGAAAGCGTAAGGGGCTTCGAGAGAGCTGCGTTTATTGCCATAATGAATGTTATTGGTATTACTGCTAACTGACTAGCTTAGTATATAGCATACCAGGGGGGTTTTCTGCTAGAATGCACGTATTCATGGAATCGGGCATTTCAGTCATCCTGAAAGCGGAGCAACTAGGCTCCGTTTTCGGTTTCCCCATCACCAACTCGCTCATCATGGCGTGGGTGGTGATGATTCTCCTCATCGGCTTCGCGTATTTCTTCGGTCGTTCGCTTACGCTCGTGCCCGGCAAGTTCCAAGCGGGTGTCGAGTGGGCGTTTGAGGGAGCCATTGCCTATATGGCGGACGTGCTCGGGAGCGAGAAGCTCGCAAAGCGCTTTTTCCCGCTGGTTGCCACGATTTTCATATTCGTGGCGTTTATCAACGAGCTCGAGTTCTTCCCGGGCATCGGCTCGATCGGGTTCATGCACGGGTCAGAACTCTTTCCGCTCTTCCGCGCGCCGACAACTGACCTCAACTTCACGCTCGCGCTCGCCGCAATCGCTTTTTTCACCATTGAGATTACCAGTATCGCCGTGCTCGGCTTTTTCAAGTATGCGGGGAAGTATGTTAACCTGAAATCGCCGGTCGACTTTGCGGTTGGGCTCATCGAGCTCATGAGCAACCTTGGCCGGCTCATCTCGTTCTCATTCCGTCTCTTTGGGAACGTGTTCGCCGGGGAGGTGATGGTGCTCGTCGCGAGCTACTTCCTCCCGTATGTGCTCCCGGCCCCGCTCATGGGGTTTGAGATGTTCATCGGTCTCATTCAGGCGCTGGTGTTTGCGATGCTGACGCTCTTCTTCATTAAGCTAGCAATCATGGACCCACACGAAGATCACGCTTAGAAGCCTCATCTGCTTTGTTGCGGGACCCGCCGATTTCTTTCGCCGTACCACACAGTACGTCTCCAGAAATCGGCCTCCCGCGCCTCGCATCTGAAACTTCTAATCATGCTCTTGGAGAGAGATCTTCGTGTGGCTCCGGGATTCGGGCCTTTTATTATGGGTGCAATGTAATTTACTATTATGGAAATAGATTCAGCACGTTTGATCGGGATGGCGATTGCGGCCGGCCTCGGCGTCATCGGTCCGGGTATCGGTATCGGTCTCATCGGGAGCGGCGCTATGGAAGCTATCGGGAGAAATCCTGAGGCATCCGGCAAGATTGTGTCGAACATGATTCTCGCAATCGTGTTTACCGAAGCGCTCGGCATCCTTACGCTTGTCGTCGCGTTCATCATCAAATTCGTCTAAAACATGTCTGAAAGCCTCGTCTGCTTCGTTATGGGTCCCTGCGATTTCTCTTGCCGTACCACAGAGTACGTCTCAAGAAATCGCGTTCCCATGCCTTGCATCCGAGAGCTTTCCGACACGTTTTAAATTAAAAAACCATGCAAGAACTTTTCTCAGCCTTCGGCGTCAACTGGAGCCTGCTCATTGCGCAGGCGGTGAACTTCGCTATCGTCCTCGTCGCGCTCTGGTACTTCCTCTATAAGCCGGTCCTTGCGGTACTTGCAAAGAGGCAGGAGATGGTCGCCAAGAGCGTGAGCGATGCGGCGAAAGCGGAGGAACTGTTTGCGAGTGCAGACAGCGAAGCCGAGAGTCGTGTGAAGGCGGCTGACACCGAAGCGGAGAAGATTGTCGCGCTTGCTCGCGAAACGGCTACCACTGAGAAGAACCGCCTCTTGAAAGAGGCAGACGAACGCGCGGTGCTCGTCGCGAAAGACGCAGAGGCGCGCGCTGTCGAAGCACAAGCAAAAGCACATCGCGAAAGCGAAAAAGAAGTTGCAAAACTCTCAGTCCTCGCCGCCGAGAAGATTCTGAAAGAGCATTATGATCGATGATTACACACGGCTTCTAGAGGCTACGGCTGAAATCGAAGACAAAGCGGCGTCTGACGCCGCAATCACGAAGCTCATCATGCACCTGAAGAGCGCTGGTCGCATGAAGATGCTGCCTCAGATCGCTCGTGAACTGAAGAAGGTCGCGGCGCGACGCCACGCGATGCGGCCGCATGTCGAAGTCGCTCACGAGAAGGAGACGGCGGGTGCGCTCCGTGCCGCCGCAGAGCTCGGCATTGTCGCTCGACACGCGGTCGTGAACCCGACGCTCATCCACGGCTGGCGCGCCAAAAGCGGCGACAAGCTCATCGATCATTCAGCCAAGCGTGCGCTCCTCCATATTTACCAGAAGGTCACTTTATAACGTATGCAAAGCATCATCGAAAGAATTGAAAAAGAGATTGCCGCCTGGGCCCCTGAAGCGGGAGCCGAGGAGACCGGCATCGTCCGTGCGACCGGCGACGGCATCGCGGAAATAGATGGCCTATCCAAGGCCGCTATGAGCGAGATGGTGCTTTTCGATCCGACCTTCGACCGTACGCTCGCCGAGGCGCTCAAAGACCCGAATCCCATCTACGGCCTCGTTCTGAACCTCGAAGAAGACGGCGTGCGCGCTGTGATTCTCGGTGATGCCTCGAAGATTTATGAGGGCATGCTTGTGCGACGTCTCGGTCGCCTGCTCTCTATCCCGGTCGGCGACTCTCTCGTCGGTCGTGTCGTGAACCCGCTCGGCGAACCGGTCGACGGCAAAGGCCCAACCAAAGCGAAAGAGGTGCGGTCTATCGAGCGTGAGGCCTACGGCGTCATTGACCGCGCGTCGGTGAACGTGCCGCTTCATACCGGCATCAAGGCTGTCGACGCGATGATTCCAGTCGGTCGCGGACAGCGCGAGCTCATCATCGGCGACCGTGGCACGGGCAAGACCAGTATCGCCATCGATACCATCATCAACCAGAAGAGCGAGCCGGTCGCGACGCGGCCTATCTGCATCTATGTCGCTATCGGTCAGAAGGAGTCGAAGACCGCGAAGCTCGTTGCTGAACTCGAGGCACGTGGCGCGATGGACTACACTATCGTCGTTACCGCACCGGCTTCAGCTCCAGCCGCGCTCCAGTTCCTCGCACCGTTTGCGGGGGCGACTATCGGCGAGTACTTCATGGAGGCTGGGAAGGACGCACTCGTCGTCTATGACGACCTCTCGAAACAGGCTGTCGCGTATCGCCAGATGTCGCTTCTTCTGCGCCGTCCGCCGGGCCGCGAAGCATACCCGGGCGACATCTTCTATTTGCACTCCCGCCTCCTCGAGCGCGCGGCGAAGCTCTCCAAAGAGAAAGGCGGCGGTTCGCTCACTGCGCTTCCGATTATCGAGACACAGGAAGGCGATGTGTCTGCCTACATTCCGACGAACGTCATCTCTATTACCGATGGACAGATTTATCTCGAAGCAAACCTCTTCAATAAGGGTCAGCGTCCGGCCATCAACGTCGGCATCTCGGTGTCGCGCGTGGGTAGTTCTGCACAGACGAAAGCGATGAAGAAAGTCGCCGGCAAGATTAAATTGGAGCTCGCGCAGTTCCGCGAGCTTGAAGCGTTCATGCAGTTCTCGTCCGACCTCGATGTCGAGACGAAACGCCGCATTGACGCTGGTCGCCGTATGACTGAGATATTGAACCAGGGTCGCGGCGTACCGCTCGCGTTCGAGATGGAAGCCGCAGTCATCTTCGCCGCGACGAACGGCTACTTCGACACTTTCTCGCCTGAGGAGGTGAGCGCAGTCGAGAAGAAACTGCAGGACTACCTCTCGCGCGAAGCAGGCGGGGTCTTGATGGCTATCAAGGAATCGAAAGAGATCCGCGAAGGCACTGAGACCGACCTCCGCGCGAAGCTCGATGCATTCGTAACCCGCCAATCCAAACAAGGTTAAACCTTGTCGAAAACTACAGCGTAGATACAAGACCATATGGCGTTAAAAGATATCAAGAGCAAGATAAAAGCCACCGAGCGCACCCACAAAGTGACGCGCGCGATGGAAGCCGTCTCGGCGGTCAAAATGCGCAAGACACAACAGACCGCACTCGCCGGTCGTCCGTATGCGCGTGCCGCGCTCTCGATACTTGCACGGCTCTCCGGCAGTGCCGACATCGCGCGACATCCGCTTGCGACAGTTCGGAAGGTGGAAAAAGTTGCGCTCGTCATTCTCACGAGCGACAAAGGTCTTGCGGGTGCGCTGAACAGCAGTGTCATCAAGGCGGCGGCAGAAGCGGTTGCCGCATATCCCGTCGCCGCAGTGACGGTGTATGCCTACGGCAAGAAAGGCGAAGAGTACTTCGCACGCCGCGAGTACCGCATTGCGAAGTCCTATGAGAACAAGAAAGACTCTGTCGAGATTTCTGTCATGGAAGAGCTCGCAGGAGAGCTCTCACGAGAATTCGTGCAGGGTACGTATGACGAGGTCATCGTCGCGTACAGCAACTTCAAATCGACGTTCGAGCAGGTGCCGGCGGTGCGCCGCTTGCTCCCGCTCACCATGAGCGATGTCGAACAGCTCGTGCGCGACATCGTGCCGGTGAAAGGTAAGTGGAGTGAGATGCTGGCTATCGAATCACCCGCCGCCTACACCGTCGAGCCTGATGGGAGTGAAGTGCTAGGCTACCTCGTGCCGCGGCTCGTCTCGGTCTCGCTCTATCACTTGCTCCTCGAAGCAAAGGCGTCTGAGCACTCCGCGCGCATGGTCGCGATGAAGAATGCCTCGGATAAATCAAAAGAAGTGACCCACGACCTGACGCGGCTCTTCAACAAGATCCGTCAGGCAGGCATCACGCGTGAAGTGTCGGAGATCGTCGGCGGCCGCGAGGCATTAGCCACGTAATTTATAAAATAATTTTAGTACTATGAACGGAATCATCACAGAAATCATCGGTCCAGTCGTCGACGTGCACTTCCCGCCGAAACACGATACCGGCAAAGGCGCGGGAGAATCGCGTCCGGCAATCGGCGACGCGCTCGTTGTCGAGAAGAATGACGCGCACGGACGCATCGTGCTCGAGGTTGCCTCGCATCTCGGTCTCGACCGCGTGCGTGCTATTTCTATGAACGAGACCGCCGGACTCGCGCGCGGCGAGACAGTCCTTGCGACCGGTGCACCTATCTCGGTGCCGGTGGGAGAGGCGACGCTCGGGCGGCTCTTCAATGTGCTCGGCGAGCCGGTCGACGGCAAGGGGCCGATGGCAAAGGATGTGAAGCGACTTCCAATCCATCGCGCACCGCCTTCTTTTGATGAACAGACGACCAAGGCCGAAGTCTTCGAGACGGGTATCAAGGCTATTGACCTCATTATTCCGTTTTTGAAGGGAGGGAAAGTCGGGCTCTTCGGCGGTGCCGGTGTGGGCAAGACCGTGCTCATCCAGGAGCTCATCCGCAACGTGGCGACTGAGCATGGCGGCTACTCGGTGTTCGCCGGCGTCGGCGAGCGCGTGCGTGAAGGCAACGACCTCTACCACGAAATGGAAGAGTCGGGCGTGCTCGCGAAGACCGCGCTTATGTTCGGCCAAATGAACGAAGTGCCGGGTGCTCGCGCACGCGTGGCGCTCTCGGGTCTGACCCAGGCTGAGTACTTCCGCGATGAAGGCGGCAAGGACGTGCTCTTCTTCATGGACAATGTCTTCCGTTTCATCCAAGCAGGGTCTGAAGTGTCCTCGCTCCTCGGTCGCGTGCCGAGCGCCGTGGGCTACCAGCCGACGCTTGCTGAGGAAATGGGTAAGCTCCAGGAGCGCATCACCTCGACCAAGAAAGGCTCGATTACGTCCGTGCAGGCCGTGTACGTGCCAGCCGACGACCTGACCGACCCGGCACCAGCCACGACCTTTGCTCACCTCGATGGTACCGTCGTGCTTTCGCGTGCACTCGCTTCGCTCGGTATCTATCCGGCGATTGATCCGCTCGAGTCGTCGAGCGCGGCGCTCACGCCGGAAATTGTCGGCGAAGAGCACTACCGCGTCGCGAACCAAGTGAAGCTCGTGCTTCAGCGCTACAAGGACTTGCAGGACATCATCTCGATTCTCGGCATGGAAGAACTGTCGGAAGAAGACCGGCTCTCGGTGAGTCGTGCCCGCAAGATTGAGCGCTTCCTCTCTCAGCCGTTCTTCGTCGGCGAGCCGTTCACTGGTACCCCTGGTGTGTATGTGTCGCGCGAAGAGACCGTGCGCGGGTTTAAAGAAATCGTAGAAGGGAAGCATGATGATAAGCCGGAGCAGGCCTTCTACATGAAGGGCGGGATAGACCAAGTGGGCTAAGGTTCGACCTTAATGCATTAATTCCCAAGGTCGAACCTTTAAAATCCAATGAAAACATTTCATCTCACGGTTGCGAAAGTCGGCGAAAACCTCTTCGACGGCGATGCCATATCTGTATCCATGCCGGGAGTCGACGGGGTATTCCAGATACTCGCCGACCACGAAGCATTTGTCTCGGAGCTTGTGAGCGGGAACATGCGCGTCAAAGCGGCAGATAACCAGGAGTATCAGTTTGAGATTCCCAAGGGCGGCATCGCCGAGGTCTCGCGCAATCAGGCGACTATCCTCCTCTAGGAGAGTTGCGCCCTGCCTAGAAGGCGTATACTAGAAGTATGACTTTTGAAGGAGGAGAAGAGAGACGAAGTGTTCCTCAGCGCCGTCGGATGCTCCATTATCATGGCGACGAAGTGCGCGTGCTTTTCCTCGTAAGCGCCGTCGTGCTCATTGTCGCGCAGTCCACCGGAGCGAATCTCCCGCTCTCGAGTACCGGTGCGGTCATCGCGGCGATCATCTTGGTTGTCGCGGCGGGTGTCACGAATCCGGCACAGTCCGGCATCCACTGGCTGAATGCGATCGTCGCGATTGTCGGTACGCTTCTCTTTGGCACGAGCGCCGTCGAGCATTACCGTGCGGGCATCAGCGTATTCGATCCGTCGTTCACCGCCATTGAAGCGCTTGCGCTCCTCTCGCTCGTCGCTCTCTATTACACGACACGCACTATTCGCGGCGACATCCAACGCCCGAATCTTCAATAACTAACACTCTACCAACCATGTCTGTCCAAGGATTTCTTCTGAATCAATACGCTAAATGGAAGCTAAAAGACCTTCCTGAGGATCAGCGCGAACAGATGACCGCGCTCGTCTCAAAAAATCCGGAGCTCATGAAGAAGATTGGCGAAGAAATCGAACGCCGTAAGAAGGGCGGGGAAGGCGAAATGAAAGCTTCGATGGAGGTGATGAAGAAGTATCGCGTCGAGCTCGCAGAGCTCCTGCAGAAGTAACATGGCAACGTTCATCCCTTTCATCGTGTTCTGCCAAGTGCTCGGCGCTCTCGTCGGGGCGTTTACCACCGTATGGGGTGAGATTGTCTACCTGCATGCTCTCAGAGACGGTCGTATTGACCATGCTGAGCGTGCACACCTGCGAGTCATCGCACAAGGTCTCCGTTTCGGGATGACGCTTCTGCTCATCTCCTCGTTCGCGCTTGTGGGTATCGCGTACGCATCGAGTGCCGCGTATCAACCGGCGCTCACGTCGGGCTATTGGGAGCTCATCGTGCTCGCTCTCGTTGTCGTCTATGTCTCATGGGCGCTCTCGCGCGGTCGCATCTCGTTCGCACTCGGTTCGGCTATCGCTTTCACCGGGTGGTGGTTCCTCGCGTACCTCACTCTCGGCTGGATGCCGTCGCTTTCGTTTGGTGCAACGCTCGCATTCTTCGTCATTGCAACCGGTATTTTCTACGCGATTCTAGAATACGCGCGCATGCTCGCAAACCCCAAGAAGTAGTCTTTTGCATTTGACGATAAGCATATAAGTTTGTACTCTATTCTCAGATGAGGGTCTGGCATCGGGCTAGGCCGTTGATATCGGAGGAATCATGAAAGCTCTATATGTGGGAGGCCTGTGGCTTCTCGCCAGCATCTTCACGGTGGTGGCAAATCTGGTGACGGTGCCGTTCGGCCTTGGTCTTGTGAGGATATCCCACAAGCCCGACTTCGTCCGACTCGTCGTGCCGTTCCAGCACCACTTGGCGGGTACGCCGCAGAGCTGGGTATGGACACTCGTTCCGCTCTGGATATTCATAGCGACGGTTCTGGTGCTCCAAAGCATCGTCCTGCCGATTTGAACTTCGGCGAAAGTCGACACCGAGAGCCGAGCATCACCCGTGATGCCGGCTCTTTCCTTTTGTACCTAGACACGGTAGGTTGAGAGTATGTTGAAGATAGGTATCGTTGGACTGCCCAACGTCGGTAAATCGACGTTATTTAATGCGCTCACGAAAGCGTGTGTTCCGGCAGAGAATTATCCGTTCTGCACCATCGATCCCTCAGTCGGTGTCGTCGGCGTGCCCGACGAACGCCTGGGATCGCTCGTTGAGTTCTCCAAGAGCGAGAAGGTAGTCCCAGCGGCAATAGAGTTCGTCGACATCGCCGGTCTCGTGAAGGGTGCCGCCGAGGGCGAGGGGCTCGGCAATCAGTTCCTCGCGAACATCCGCGAGACCGACGCAATTCTCCAGGTCGTCCGTTTCTTCGACGATTCGAATATCCTGCATGTTGAGCAGGAAATCGAGCCGTACAAGGACATCGAGATCATCAATCTCGAACTCTCTCTTGCTGACGCAGAGCAGGTACGGAAGCGCCGAGACAAGCTCGCGCGAGACATCAAGGCAGGAATGAAAGAAGCGTTGGCCGAAGACGCCGCACTCGCCAAGCTTGCTCAGGGCTTCGCAGAAGGGAAGCTCGCGCTTAATGCCGGTCTCTCCGACGAAGAGAAGAAACTCGTTGGAACTCTGAATCTCCTCACGCTGAAGCCGATTCTCTATGCGCTCAATAAAAAGAGCGGCGGGCACAACCTCGATGAACTCGCGGATGGGCGCGCACAGCGCGCATATGACCTCATTGCCGCACTCGGCGGACGCTACGTGTTTGTGGACGCGGCGACCGAGCGAGAGCTAAATGATGTGGCTGATGACGATCGTGCCGGTTTCCGTCAGGAGCTCGGCGTGTCTGAAGACGGTCTTACTGACCTCATTCGCGGGGCATATGCGACCCTCAATCTCATTTCATTCTTCACGACCGGCACCGACGAGACACGTGCGTGGACTATCAAACGCGGGAGTACGGCGCCCGTGGCAGGAGCCGCCATTCATAACGACTTCTTGGAGAAGTTTATCCGCGCCGAAGTCATCGACTGGAAGAAACTCCTCGACCTTGGATCCTACGCCGCCGCCCGCGAGAAAGGGATGGTGCGTGTGGAAGGGAAGGAATACGTTGTTCAAGACGGCGATGTGATGGTTTTCCTCCACGGCTAGCCGATTTTTCTCATACAGAGTAGTATTTCTTCAGAAGTTCCTGCATATCTTGCAGGTCGTCCCAACTAACCGGAGAAGTGCTATGTCTTCCGTTGCAGATTTGAACTCCACAGGTCTTGCCCAGTTGCTCAGCTTCAAGGGTGTGCCCGTAAACAACCTGATGATTCCCCTTCAGATGCCGGGGATGCGTATCCGCGTTACTACGCGCGAAGGTCAGAAGTACATTTTCGAAATCGTTGACCCGAAGGAAAAACTTGCACATGTCGTACGGTGCGGGAAAGGGAACAGAATGAATCGGTACCTCGGCGAGTACACCGTGTCCGCGCTCTTCAATCTCGCGGAACCCATTGAGTGTGCAAGCGGTTCAGCGTACGAGACAATTTCGTTCCTGAGCCGGATTGAGCGCCTCGACCCGGTCATCGACTGACCGCCTCCGCGCTCCGCAAGGGCCGCATCACTTCCTCCGGGAAGAGATGCGGCCTTTTTATTTTGCGTGGTATAATGCGCGTCTATGGACAAACCCAAGACAACACCGAAAGATTTCTTCTTGTGGGCGGGGGCGGTAGTGACTTTTTATTGGAGTGTCATCGCATTCATCCTCCTTACGTTCGATTACATTAACTTCGTATTCCCTAATCCTCTTTCCTATTATCCGATAGATCCGTACCAGGGCGGCATCAGCTATGAGATGGCGTCTATCATCGTCCTCCTCCCGCTCTACATGTTCCTCATGAAGCTCATTCGCGGCGATATCGCACGCGATGCTTCCCGCAAAGAGATCTGGGTCCGTCGCTGGGCGCTCATCCTGACGCTCTTCGTCGCAGGGGTCGCGATAGCCGTAGACTTGATTACGCTTCTCACTACCTTCCTCAATGGCGAAGAGCTTACGACAGCCTTCCTTCTGAAGGTGCTCATCATCCTTCTCGTGGCGGCGGGGGTGTTCATGCACTTCATAGCTGATCTCAAGGGATACTGGGAGCTGTTCCCACTCCGTAAGCGCGCAGTGAGCGCAGGGGTCGTCGTCCTCGCGGTCGGGACGATTGTCGCTGGGTTCTTCATTGTCGGTACACCGGCCGATGCGCGTCGCGCACGCTTCGATTCTCAGAAAGTGAACGATCTCCAGGTCATACAGTCGCAGGTCGTGAGCTACTGGCAGGCGAAGCAGAAACTGCCTGAAGCGCTTACCGACCTCAACGACTCTCTCTCGTATGGTCCGCTCCCGGTAGACGCAGAGTCGGGCAAATCGTACAGCTACGAGGCGACGAGCGACCTCTCGTTCAAGCTCTGTGCAGAGTTCAATGCGGAGAGTCGCGTGAGCCGAAACGTCTATAGCGAAACCATTTCTGCTTCGCCGATGGGCGGCAAGGGCAGATTGCCGGATAACTGGCAGCATGGGGCAGGGCAGGTGTGCTTCGATCGCACTATCGACCCTGACTTCTACCGCCCGATACAGTAAGGTTCGTTCCATGGCATACGATCATCGCGACATAGAGAAGAAGGCTCAGGAGAAGTGGTCAGGGCTCGATCTCTACCGCGCAGACCTCTCGGACGAGTCGAAAGACCCGTATTACCTCCTCGTCGAGTTCCCGTACCCGTCCGGCGATCTCCACATCGGCCACTGGTACGCCTTTGCGGTGACCGACATCTATGCGCGTCTGCTCCGCATGCGCGGGAAGAACGTGCTCTTCCCGATAGGGTTCGACGCGTTCGGTCTTCCAGCTGAGAACGCGGCTATCAAGAACGGCGTCGACCCGAAAGAGTGGACCTATAAGAATATCGAGCGCATGCGCGGCCAGCTGAAGAGCATGGGTGCGTCATTCGACTGGAGCAAAGAAGTCGTCGCGTGCGATGCCGACTACTATCAGTGGACGCAATGGCTCTTCACGAAGCTCTTCGAGCACAAGCTCGCCGAGCGCCGCGAGGCGGCAGTGAAGTGGTGTCCCAAAGACCAGACCGTGCTCGCTAACGAGCAGGTCATCGACGGCTGCTGTGAGCGGTGCGGCACGGCGATAGAGGAGAAGCGACTCACCCAATGGTTCTTCAAGATTACTGACTATGCGGAGCGATTGCTCGATGGACTGAACGCGCTCCCGTGGCGCGAGGAGATAAAAGAGGCTCAACGGGCGTGGATCGGCAAAAGCGAAGGCGCGCACCTCGAGTTCCCGATTGTGCAAAAAGGAAAACCTAACTTCATAATTTTGCATGGCTGGACTGGCCGTGCTGACAAAAACTTCATCCCATGGCTTAAAGAAATATTGGAGAGCAAAGGATATGAGGTACAGGCACCACAACTGCCGGATACCAACAGCCCGACAGAAAAGGATCAAGTCGCCTATGTGCTAGAAAATTGTCGAATGGATGAAAACACTGTCCTCATTGGGCACAGCCTAGGCGCGATAGTGGCGATGAAAGCACTGATAAAGCACGGTAAGCCTATTCGCGAACTTATACTTGTTGCCGCCGCAAAAGATCCAGAGCATAGCGATGAAGATAAAAATTTCCACACCACATTCTCATGGAAATTTGATTTTGAAGCACTAAGAAAGCTGGCATCTAAACGTCTCATACTTTCAGATCTCAAGGAGGAGAGTCGGATTGTCTACTTGGAAAAGATGGCCGCGAACCTCGACGCCAGACTTGTCACAGGAACATCCAAGAGAGAACATTATACCGGGAAAGAAGAACCTGACGTTTTGGAGAATCTCGACATGTCTATCTCTGGTCACGACGAGAAAGTAAAAGTCTTTACCACGCGACCTGATACGGTCTTTGGTGCGACTTGCGTAGTCCTCGCACCGGAGCACCCGCTTGTCGCGGTACTCCTCGACTCTGTTTCAAATAAGAAAGAAGTGCAGGACTATATCACTGCGACGACCAAGAAGACCGAACGTGAGCGCAGCGAGAACAAAGAGAAGACCGGCGTGAAGCTTGATGGTGTCAGGGTGGTGAACCCTGCGACCAAAGAAGAGATACCCGCTTTCGTCGCCGACTTCGTCCTCGCTTCGTACGGCACCGGCTCGCTCATGGCTGTCCCTGCGCACGACGAGCGCGACTATGAGTTCGCGAGGAAATATAATCTTCCTATCCGGCGAGTCATCGAGCCTTCTCTCGTACAGACTGTCGGTTCATCCGCTTTCAAGGCGGACGAGCCCTATGTCGATCATAGTGGCGTGATAGTCCTTCTCAAGCACTGGTCAGAAGAGAAATATCTGGCGCTCGGGTGGAATGATGCTCCTGATTGGGGAACGCTGCTCACCGGGAGTATCGACGAGGGGATGACTCCTGAGGCGACCGCTCTGAAGGAGATTACCGAAGAGACCGGATACACTCATGCGCGTATCGTGAGGTCACTCGGTTCCGTGCACGGGAAATATTTTCATGTACCGAAAAACGCTAATCGCTTCGGGCATGCGCCGGCCTTCTATGTGGAGCTTCAGGATGGCGATCATACTGAGGTCGCTCCAGACGAGGAGAAGAAGCATGTGCTCAAGTGGCTCTCGCTCGCCGAACTCAAGAAGTTCCTGACCCCTCTATCCCACCAGACAGTCGTCGCGCTGTTTGAAAACGATATCTACACAGGTGATGGAGTCCTTGCGAACTCAGGTGAGTTTACCGGCAGAGGAAATCTTGAGGCGAAGTGGGACATCGTCGCAAGCGTGGGTGGTGAGAAGACGACGCAGTATCGCATCCGCGATTGGCTCATAAGCCGCCAGCGGTATTGGGGTTGCCCGATACCGATTGTGTACGACCCAGAAGGGCATCCGCATACGGTTCCTGCGGAACACTTGCCGTGGGTCTTGCCGACCGATGTTGACTTCACTCCGACAGGGAAGGCACCGCTCGCGTCCTCTGAAGAGCTTCGCGAGCGTGTAACGCGTATCTTTGGCGAGGGTTGGACGCCGGAATACGATACGTTCGACACGTTTGTTGATTCATCGTGGTACTTCCTCCGCTACCTCGATCCGAAGGACGCACATAAGTTCTCCGATGCGGCGCTCATGAAGAAGTGGTTGCCGATTAACCGTTACTCGGGCGGGAGCGAGCACACGACCATGCACCTCCTCTATGCGCGATTCTTCATGAAAGCGCTCTACGACCTCGCGCTCGTGCCGGTAGACGAGCCGTTCACTGAGCGCTTCAACCGCGGTCTCATCATGGGTCCTGACGGCACGAAGATGAGCAAGTCGAAGGGGAATGTCGTGAATCCCGACGAGTTCGTGCAGAAATACGGTGCCGATGCGGTGCGTCTCTATCTGGCCTTCATCGGCCCCTATAACGAGCCGGGAAGCTATCCGTGGAATCTCGACGGCGTCGCCTCGATGTATAAGTTCCTCGACCGCGTCTCTCGCCTCGCTACGAAGCATTCCGCGAATGTAGCGCTCGAACCATCAAATGGAGTGTCAGAGAAGATACAGCAATCCATCGCTCGGGCGAGCGCGAAGATAGCCGAGGATGGCGACCGGTTCAAGTTCAACACCGGAGTGGCGGCACTCATGATACTTATGAACGATCTCGAGGCCGCAGAAGAAGTGTCTCTTCAGGCGCTCTCGTCTCTTGTCATTATGCTTGCACCGTTTGCACCGCACCTGGCCGAGCACCTCTGGGAGAAGCTCGGCGGAGAGGGAAGTGTGCACGCACAGTCCTGGCCGGAGACCGTGTTCGTGGTTTCTGCTGAGCAAGAAGTTACGGTACAAGTGAACGGCAAGCGCCGCGGGTCGATTACGATTCCAGTCGATGCCTCAGAAGAGACGGCTATCACGGCGGCGCGGGCGCTCTCGGCTGTCGTTGCGGCCATGGGCGGGAATGAGCCAAAACGGGTCATCTACGTACCGGGCAAGATTCTGAATCTTGTGGTATAATAGCGTCTATTGACTATTTACAAGGCATTTGTTATAAACTAAACCACATGAACAAGGGCACAAAGACCGGGGCGAAAAAGAAGACTACCTCAGGAAAGGCGGCTGGTGCCGCTTCGTTTTCATTCGACAGTGCCGTCCTCGTAAAGCGCCTCCTTGCGGCGGCGCCAGAGCGCGCCCGCGAAGTCCTTACTCGCCGTTTCGGCCTCGGTACCGCTTCGGCGCGCGAGACGCTCGAGGCTATCGGCGATCGTTCGAGCATCACCCGTGAGCGCGTCCGCCAAATCGAAGCCGCCGGACTCGACGCAGTGCGCGCAAGTGCCGCATTCAAGGAGAACAAAGGTGCCTTCGAGGAGCTGGCTGACTTCATCAGCTCAATCGGAGCAATCGTCCCTGAAGACGAGCTTCTCGCAGTTCTCGGCAAAGACGAGAAGGCTCGCAACCGCTTCCGTTTCCTCCTCGTGCTCGATTCAGCATTTTTCCGTGAACGCGAGACGAACGACTTCCTCGCACGCTGGCACGTCGACGTATCAACTGCGAAAAACATCCATGACGCTCTTTCGCGCCTCTACTCCTCGCTTCCTGACGAAGACGTTGTGTCTGAAGCCGACCTGCTCGACCGATTCCTCGACGAGCTCAAGGGTGTGAACGATGCGTACAAGAACGAAGAAGTTCTCAAGCGTTGGCTCTCGCTGTCGAAGCATATCGGCAGTAACCCGCTCACCGAGTGGGGTCGTGCTACCGCGCCGGCTATCCGTATCAAAGGCATCCGCGATTACGCGTACCTCGCTATCAAGCGCTATGGCGAGCCAATGCACTTCTCGGCAGTTGCGAAAGCTATCGGCACGCTCTTCACCAAGAAGGCGCACGTCGCGACCACCCACAACGAGCTCATCAAGGATCCGCGTTTCGTACTCGTGGGTCGCGGCCTCTACGCGCTTACTGAGTGGGGCTACAAGCCGGGCGTTGTGCGCGATGTCATTCGCGAGACGCTTGAGGAGAAGGGCCCTATGAAGAAAGAAGAAATCATCAAGCAGGTGAAGACTGCACGTTTCGTCAAAGACAACACCATCCTGGTGAATCTGAACGACTCCCGCTATTTCAAGCGGATGAAAGACGGCCGCTACTCGGCAGTCTAAGCTTTGCAGTAAAGCAATACACAGAAAAACGGGCGACACCCCACGGTGTCGCCCGTTTTTATTGCTATACCCCGTGAGATACTCCTGTGTTCGTTGTAGATAGTGATGACGAATTGCTATCTCACGGGGTATACTTTCTCTATCGTATGCTCCCATTCGCTCACACAGTCGAAGGCTTCGCAGAATTCCTGAAAAACAACTTCGGCGTGCGGCTTCATTCATGGGTGCTTTTTATACTCGGCCTCGCGTTTTTCATCATCGCGTTCATGTTTATGCCGAGCGTTGTGTCATTTGCGCTCTCACTCACGCTCTTCATGGCACCGGTATGGTTGCCCATCCTCCTCGTCGGCGGAGCGCTCAGCATTCGTCTTATCTTGAAACAGTCAGAGTTCATTTCCACTCGCAAGAACATCCTTCTCGAAATTAAACCGCCACGGAACCTCGTGAAGACGCCGCTCGCGATGGAAGCGTTTCTCTCAAGCATGCATTTCTCCCCCGGCGAGTCGAATTGGTATGCACGCTGGCTGGGCCGCATGCGGCCGTGGTGGTCGCTTGAGATTGCTTCATTTGAGGGACAGGTGCATTTCTTCATATGGAGCCGCGACGACAACTATCGCCGTATCATCGAGTCTCAGCTCTATGCGCAGTATCCGGGCGTGCAGATAGTCGAGGCTCCTGATTACACGCGATTCATTTCGGGCAAGCCCGAGGAGTGGGACATCTGGGGCTGTGACTACAAACAGTCAAAACCTGACCCACTTCCCATCAAAACCTACGTGGAGTACGGACTCGACAAAGTGCAGAAAGAACCCGAGCAGATCGACCCGCTCGCGAACGTCATCGAATACATGGCTTCGATAGGTAAGGGCGAATATTTGTGGCTCCAGTTCGTCTTCCGCGTGCACAAAGGTGAGAAGTATCTGAAAGAGCACGGGAAGGGCTATACCTGGAAAGACGAGGCGAAAGAAATGGTTGAGACAATCCGTAAGGAAACGCGGAGCTCCTATGTCGACCCGATCACGGGTAAAGAAATGCCTGGCTTCCCGAATCCGACCAAAGGGCAGATGGAAATGATGTCAGCTATAGAGCGCAACGTATCAAAGCTCGCGTTCGACGTGGGTGGGCGATGCATTTACTTCGCTAAGAAGGAGGCGTTCGACCCAATTATGATTACCCACATGATTGCGCTCTTCAAACCGTTCAATACTGAAGGGTGGAATGACATAAACTCAGCTGGCTGGCTGAAGCGCTTCGACGATTACCCATGGGAGTTCCGTCCGGAGAAGCTGAAGAATCATTATCGCAGAGAGCTCGTGCAGGCTTTTCGTCGTCGACAATTCTTCTTTGAACCGTTCGGCTTCGGCATCTCGCGCGACGAGATTATGGTGATGAGCACCGAAGAGCTCGCGACGATCTACCACATTCCTTCAGCGTCAATCGAGACACCGAGCCTCGGACGTATCCAGTCAGCTACCGGCGAAGCTCCGGCTAACCTGCCGACCTAAGCTCGCATGGACTTTCTCACTCACTATCTCCAGGTAGTCCGTTCGGCGTGTGCGCATCGGGGAGTCATCATGGTTGCATCGGTGCTCGTGATTCTTGGGGGTTACCTGTACGCGTTTGCGCCTCCTGCCGACTTCTCTCCGGGCACTATCGTGCGCGTCGCGCGCGGCTCTGCGGTGCCGGAAATTGCACAACAGCTTACAGACGCGCGGGTGATCAGGCATCCTGTGTTCTTGCGTGCCGTATTACGCTTGTCGGGGACGAGCGATGCGGTGCAGACTGGTGCATATAAATTCGCGGTGCCGGAAAGCATGCTCGTGGTCGCGTACCGGCTCGTTGTCGGCGACTATGGACTGCCGCCCGTACGCATCACCTTCTTCGAAGGTATGACCATTCGTGAAATCGCTGATCGTGTGGCAGATGCATTCCCAGATATATCTGCAGACGACGTTCGTGACGCGGCACAAGGGCAGGAAGGGTATCTTTTCCCCGACACGTATTTCTTTGAACCCTCGGCAGATGCCGCTTCGATAGTCGAGACACTGCGTGCGAACTTCAACGTCAAGATACGCGAAGTCGACATGCAAGGACGTTCGATTTCTGAGGTCGTCACCATGGCTTCCTTGGTTGAACGGGAAGCAAGCACGGACGTGGATCGTCGGCTCGTCGCTGGCATTTTGTGGAATCGCATCCGGCTCGGCATGCCGCTCCAGGTTGACGCCGTGTTCGGCTATATCTTCAACAGAGGGACGTACTCGCCCTCGCCAGCAGATTTGAAAGTCGATTCTCCATACAATACGTACACGCACCGAGGTCTGCCGCCAGGACCTATAGCCAACCCGGGGCTCGATGCTCTCCTCGCCGCCGCAAATCCGGCGAAGACAAGCTATCTCTACTACCTCACCGGCCATGATGGCCTCATGCACTACGCCACGACCTATCCCGGGCATCAAGCTAACCTCCGCAAGTATTTGTACTAAATACGTGGATTCACAAGTGTCGAAGTCTGACTTCGGTACTTGGCGGGAGGCTGTCTAGATGATACATATACTCTTGGACTACTTTCGGAGGAACTATGAATATTATCGGCAAGAACGGGGAGGAGTTGTACAGTCTCGGTAAGGAAATCGCTCATTTGGCAGAGAAACGTCCAGATGTCGTGCACCGGATAATTCTCGGGATGAAGCACGGACTTGAAGAGGATCAGAACTGGCTTCCAAGCGCACAGCTGGGAGACTTGCTCTGGGCACTTTGGCGCCACGGTATGCATGATGTACCAGAAAATATGCAGATTCCTTTTGCGCCACTAAACAAAGTTCTTTCTAGTTCGGGTGATGTACCAAGCCAATAAACCCTAGATGAATAGGAAAAATCCCGCGCGAGCGCGGGATTTTGTTTTTGGTATGCTAGGCGCATGAAGAACGTACGCGGGAAGAAGATATTTGTAGGCCTCTCGGGAGGCGTGGACTCCGCTGTGTCAGCGGCGCTTCTACAGCGTGCGGGAGCCGAGGTGACGGGCGTATTCATCAAGGGCTGGTACCCGCCGGGTATGCCGTGCACCTGGGCGGCAGACCGCCGCGACGCGATGCGGGTGGCGGCGCGCCTGCATATCCCATTTCATACACTTGATGCTAGTGCTGAATACAAGAAGGGCGTCATTGACTACCTGCTTGCTGAGTATCGTGCCGGGCGCACCCCGAACCCAGACGTGATGTGTAATCGCGAAGTGAAGTTCGGCGCATTCTATCGTTATGCGAAAGAATCCGGAGCCGACGCTATCGCAACTGGGCACTATGAGAGCGGAGAAAAAGATCAAAGGTATTTCCTCTGGGCAATTCCGAAAGAAGTGTTGGAAGCGACTATATTTCCGGTCGGGCACATGGATAAGAGCGCAGTGCGCAAACTTGCAGAGCGATTCAGCCTGCCGGTAGCAGAGAAGCGAGATAGTCAGGGAGTGTGTTTCCTTGGGAACATTTCGGTAGAAGAGTTCCTCCGGAGTGAGTTCGGGACCCTGTCGGGAGAGGCTATGGATGAACAAGGGCGCGTCGTTGGCGAACATGACGGGGCGCTCCTCTACACGCTTGGTGAGCGCATCGCTCCCTGGGGGATGCGAGAAGCGGGTCCTTGGTTCGTTCTGGCAAAAGATGTTGCAAAGAATGTGCTTACGGTAGGGAAGACGAGAATGCCGAAGAACCAGGTCGAACACGAGAGTATCTCCTTCACAGATGCAAACTGGTTCGATGAACCAGTACGAGTGACAGAAGCACAGTACCGATATCGGGGTCCGCGCATAGCCGGACACATTGACGATGGTCGTTTCGTGAGCGCTACCGCACTTCCCGAGATCCCCACTCCTGGACAATCCATTGTCTTCTATCAAGGTGACGAGCTTGTGGGGGGTGGTATCATGAGTGCATGAGACATACGAATCTCTGGCTTCTCGCGACTATCCTGGCGACCATTCTCGTCGCGAGTTTCGTCATCTCCGTACCCCGCACTCGAGATATCAGCCCCGAGCCGATCGCCGAAGAGAAAGCGGCGGTCATACCATCAGTAGCGATTCGCGACTCGTTTAAGAAAGGTCTCCACACCATCACCGGCACGGTTCTCGCACCGAATCCGTGCACCTCTTTGAGTGCACAGGCGACTCTCCTGGGCTCTGCGTCGAGCACCGAGAGTATTCTCGTGGCGATTACTATGCCCGAGAGTGAGGGTATCTGCCTCGAACGTACTGCTACGATTCCGTTCTCCACGACGCTCACTGCTCCCGCCCGTCTGCCGATTGTGGTGACGGTGAATGGGGAACAAGCAACGACAACCGACCTATGAGCCCGCTTCCTGTCATTATCAAGGCAGGCGGTGTAAGCGAAGAGTTCGACCCATCGCGCCTTATCGCCTCTCTGGAGCGCGCCGGTGCAGGCGAACATGCGGCAGAACGTATCTCGCGCATCGTGACCGATATGGTTGTGCCTGGGATGTCGTCCCGAGAAGTATATGCAAGGGCTTTTGCACTTCTGCGCAAAGAGTCGCGTCCGGTCGCCGCTCGGTATGCACTCCGTCGCGCGCTTCTCGAACTTGGGCCCACGGGCCACCCGTTTGAGGATTTCGTCTCTCATCTCTACACCAGCGAAGGCTGGCAGGTCGAGACTCGCAAGATAATAAAAGGGAAGTGCGTTTCGCACGAGGTAGACTTCTACGCCTCGCACGAAGGGCAGGCGACGCATCTCGCCGCAGAGCTCAAATACCACAATGATCCGAACTATAAAACCGATTTGAAAGTCGCTCTTTATGTGAAAAGTCGCTTCGACGACATCTTCGCTTGCGATCCGAAGACTCGCGAGTGTCCCATCGACCGCGGTCTCTTGGTCACCAATACGAAGTTCACTTCCGAAGCGATTGCGTATGCCGAGTGTGCGGGGGTCGAGCTCTTGGGTTGGGGCTACCCGGTTGCTGACTCACTCTTCATGCGCATGAGCCGTGCGAAGATATATCCGATTACAACCTTGACCCGGCTTTCCCATTCAGAGAAAACGCTTTTGGTTGACGATGGCACCATCGCTGTCGATGAAATAATTCGCAATCGCCGTCGCCTTGACGTCCTCCGGCTTCCTGCCGACCGTGTGGGGGACATCCTCGCCGAGGCGGAAGGGCTCCTCTCTCTTCCGGAAGCGACACGTGATACTGTATTCCTATGATGAAGAACTTTTCCATGGGGTCATTCGTCTCGGGATTCATGCTCGGGGTGCTTTTTACGGGCGCGTGGCTTTTCGAGAGCGATTCTTCGCTTCTGCCTTTCGCACCAGCATCATCTCTTTCCGTCTCCGACACCAAACAGACTGTTCCTGAAAGCGGAGCAGTTTCTGTCACGAACCAGAAAGCCAGCTCGGAAGTCGTCGTTGAAACAGTCACGGTGCCGCCCCCGGGAGTCTGGGTCGCGGTACGCGAGGTAAACGGGAACGATCTTGGGAACGTGCTCGGGGCGGTGCGCGTCGACGGCCCGAGAAGTAATGTCTCCATTCCGCTCTTGCGCGCGACTGAGCCTGGTCTGCCGTATGCAATCGAGCTCTATCGCGATGACGGCAACAACACTTTTGATCTCGCGACCGACAGCGTCTATGTCGACTTCGCAACGGGTGCACCGGTTATCGCTCGCTTCACGACCACCGACTAGCTATGGCAGTGAAAAGCTATAAAGCGAGCTACGGACCATTTGATCCGTCTTCACAAGCGCCCTACAAGGTGAGCCGTTCCAAGCTCGACCTCTTCACCGAGTGTCCGCGGTGCGCCTACCTCGATATGCGGCTCGGTGTAAAGCGTCCGTCCATGCCCTCGTTCACTCTCAATAACGCTGTCGACGAGCTCTTGAAGCGTGAGTTCGACATCCACCGCGCAAAAGGCAGTAAGCACCCACTCGTCGAAGCGTATGGTCTCGACGCGATACCGCTTAATGACGAGCGTATGGAGGAGTGGCGCGATGCGCTCCGTCGCGGCATCGCGTATCTGCATGAGCCGACCAATATTCTCGTTCGAGGCGGCATCGACGACGTATGGGTGAACCCTGCCGGGGAGCTCATCATTGTTGACTACAAAGCGACGAGCAAGAACGTCGGACCGAGCACCGAAGACGATTTATACGACTCCTACAAACGCCAGCTCGAGATTTATCAGTGGCTTTTCCGTAAGAATGGTTTCGCCGTATCGCCGACGGTGTATTTCGTCTATGTAAACGGCAAAGCCGATGCAAAAGCATTTGATGGGAAGCTTGAGTTCGACATCAAACTTATCCCCTATACGGGAAGCGACGAATGGGTCGAACCAGCGGTCGTGGGTCTGAAGAAGATGCTCATGAGCGACGAGATACCCGCAGTCGGCACTTCGTTTGGCGGCGGCCCGTGCGAGTACTGCACGTACCGAGAGAGCGCCGGGAAGATCCTTCTTTCACTTCATAATAAAAACAAAAAGAAATGAACGTGAAGATAGAACCGTCATGGAAAGAGCACCTCTCGGGGGAATCTGAGAAAGAATATTTCAAAGAACTCACCTCATTCGTTAAGAAAGAGTACCGAGACGGCGCAGTGTACCCTGCGCCGAAAAACATCTTTCGCGCTTTCGACCTGTGTCCTTTCGACAAGGTAAAGGTGGTGATACTCGGACAGGACCCCTACCACGGCGACGGACAGGCCAACGGTCTCGCATTTGCTGTAGACGAGCACACAAAAATACCACCATCTCTACAAAACATCTTCAAAGAAATTGAGAGCGACTTGGGGAAGCCGCTCACGCACACCGATGGTGACCTCTCACGGTGGGCAGAGCAGGGCGTCTTGCTTCTGAACGCCACGCTTACCGTTCGTGCGCACACGGCTGGCTCGCACCAGGACCGTGGGTGGGAACAGTTCACCGACGAGGTTATCCACAGGCTTTCAAATGAACGGGAGAATCTCGTCTTTCTGTTGTGGGGAAACTATGCTAGAGCAAAAGGCGCTCACATAGACCGCACCAAGCATCTCGTGCTCGAAGCACCGCACCCGTCGCCGTTTTCTGCCGCCTCCGGCTTCTTCGGTTGCAAACACTTCAGTAAGACGAATGACTATCTCATCGCGCACGGAGAAACTCCCATAAACTGGCTGTAATTGACGTACACACAGAAAAACCATAGAGTACCTCGAGGGTACAAGAAGTTATTTTCATTAACGTCTGTGAGGAGAAGTGAGTATGAACACACAACAGAGACTTGAGAGACTGGTCGCGGCTCTCGATCAAGGGGGGTGGCATGTGGTGGAACAAACATGGTTCACCGACAAACCGCCAACATTCGAAATTACCGACTACAAACTCAAAGATCACGACCTTCATCTTGTGATCAATCTCAAGCCGGGGGTGCTGTCGCTTACAGTCCGGATTGCGACAGTGTTTCTGGAAGGGCGTTTCGGTGTGGTCAATATTCCTGAACCACGGGAATTTGTCGTCAATTGTGCCGCGTTTACCGGAAACATGGACAGAGCGACACATGAGAAGATTGTCGGCAGACAAGAGGAAGGTTTGAATCTTGTCTTCGCCCGAGACAAAAACGCGCCACCCGGATGGCCTTTGTCAGAACATGAACGCCGACCCTATGGGTTCGTTGAACATCGAGAACGCTATGGGAATGGAGAGAACCGTCTGAGGACTCCTCGTGTCTCCCAACCGCGTACGCTTTTCGTTGGCGATACGCTTGCAACAGGCGACCGTGTGTTGTCCACACCTCGCCGGGGGTACAACAGCTCAGTTCTCATTCACCTCTCGGGTGGAGTCAATGGACACTGGATTGAAGTTGCGTCACGGCTCCCGCTCGCGCTTCTGACACCAGAAGATGGTTTTGTGCCATCCAAATAAGGCATTGCGCTCGCTGGAGTTTCCCAGCGGGCGCGTTTCTTTTCCAAATGCAGTGGTACACTATATCCGGAGTCGGCTGAAGTTTCCGCAGTCAATCGGAAACACGCAGTTCCTAAAAGGAGGACCGCTATGCACCTTTCATCAGGGAAAGGCGAGTTCGCTTCGCCGCAGTACCAACAGCCCTGCACCACGGTCTTGATAGAAGAAATGGTTGCAGAAATAAACGAAGACATCGACATCCTTCCGAGAATCCTCGAGATAACAATGGAGAAGAGTCCGGACGGGTATGACCAAGTTGAAGAAGGTGAGCTGGATGAAATCTACCTGGCAGGGACAGACCTCTACCTGCTCGGACCGCGGCTTGCAATCAGTCCGATTGACATCTGGCACCTGGAACTCTTTTCTGTCACGAGATTCCCGAACGGCAGTTTCTTCTTCAGTGCGAATGGCTACAATTGCACGATACGGACACTGTAGTTTCAATGTCGCGAGGATTTCCCCCTCGCGACCGCTTTTTTATACATAGACTGGGTGGTCGGATAGTGGTATAATCCCCATTGGAATTGCTTGAAATACTGCAGCAGACTGAAGTTTCCGCAGTCAGCCGGGAGCACGTGTGAGGAGCATCATTGTGGGAATTTTGAATGTCGTAGACCTGCCAACCGAGTTGGCATACCAGTATAAATATTCAGTTCCGGGATTCACCATCTCATGGGAAACAATGGTGACGAAACTGAGCGATGAACTCAAAGAAGATTCAAAACTTATTGAGATTACGACCAGATACGGAAAAGGATATGCCGAATTTCTTCCGGGAACCCTGATTGGAATATACATAAGCAAATCCAAGCTCTGTATGTCATCGTCGGATCTCGATATCGAGCCGGTGTATATCAGAAGGGATGGAATTGCCTTGCCGATAATGTTCCCAAATGGACGGTTTTTCTTTCAAACAAGTACCGTCGGCTATATTGCCAGCTATACGATATATTTGTAGCACCGCCGCGAGGAATCCTCGCGGTAGTTTTTTATACGCCCGGAACAATGTGATACGCTCTTATTCATGAACCACACCCCGCAGATAAAGAAGGCACTGCAGTTCGCCGCCAGGAAGCATCACGGACAGATGCGCATCGAGGTAGAACCTCTGCCGTACATCACCCACCTCTTCTCAGTCGCGCTTCTTGTCGCCGAAGACGGCGCGAGCGACGACGTCGTCACGGCGGCGCTCCTGCACGATACGCTCGAAGATACTGCGACGACCCGTGAAGAGATTGCACAGACGTTCAACGAACACGTCGCGGAACTCGTCGAGGCGGTGTCTGAACCCAAAGGGCTCGAGTGGAAAGAACGAAAAGTCGCGTATCTCGAGAATCTCGGGAACGCGAACGACGAGGCGATACTCATCGCGGTGGCTGACAAAATAGACAACATCGAGAGCAAGCTCGAAGCTTTTGAGAAAGAAGGTGCAGAGATTTTCGCTCGTTGGAAACAACCGTCCAGCGAGTATGTCTGGTATCACAGCGAAGCGCTCAAGATTGCTCAGAGGCGTCTGCCTGAGCACCGACTCACGAAGCGCCTCGCCCAAGTGCACGCACGCGAAAAGGAAGTCTTTGCGTAACTTTGAGCTCAGAAATTACTTAGGGGTTTCGCCGCTAAGTGACAAATATCAGACATCGGATGTCTGATATTTTGACTTACCAAATCTTTGCGCGGTCAGAGGGAGCGCGGTACAGCTTGTCGCCTTTCTGCACACCGAACGCCTCGTAGAACTCGGGGAGGTTTGAGAGTGGGCCATTCACCCGGAACTTCGACGGTGAGTGAGGGTCGGTCATCACCTGCGTCTTGCGGAACTCGGGCCGCTCCTGCTCGCGCTCGGTGCAGGCATAGCCCAAGAAGAATCGCTGTTCGGGAGTAAAGCCGTCGAGGTCTTTACGGCCGGTCTCCTTGAGACGGAGCTGGTACGCGTCAAAGGCGATAGAGAGCCCGCCGAGATCAGCGATGTTTTCGCCGAGTGTGAGCTGGCCGTTCACCTTCAAGCCGCCATCGACTTCGTAGCCGTTGAACTCTTTTACGACTTTCTTCGACTTCTCGGTGAAGCGCTTTGTGTCGGTAGGTGTCCACCACGTCTTTCTGTTGCCCTTACCATCGAACTTGCATCCCTGGTCGTCGAAGCCGTGTGTTATTTCATGACCGATGACCGAGCCTATCGCGCCATAGTTGAATGCGTCGTCGGCCGAGACCTCGAAGAACGGGTGCTGAAGGATAGCGGCAGGGAAGACGATGTCGTTCATGCCGAAACTGCAGTACGCGTTTACGGTCTGCGGGCTCATGAACCACTCCTTGTGGTCGACAGGCTTGCTGAGGCGGCGCATCGCGCGCTTGTGTTCGAACTCGCTCACGCGGAGCACGTTGCCCACGTAGTCGTCGGCCTTTATGACGAGTCCCTTGTAGCTCTTCCATTTGTCCGGGTAGCCGAGCTTGCGATTCATCTGCTTCAGCTTCACGATAGCTTTCTTCTTTGTCGCAGGACTCATCCAGTCGAGGTTCTTGATGCGTGCTTCATACGCACGGAAGAGATCAGCCACCACGACGGCGACCTTGTGCTTCGCCGCGGCGGGGAAGTATTCCTTCACGTAGAGCTCGCCAAACACCTCGTTCAATCCGCCATTCACGACGCGGAGGATGCGTCGCCAGAGTGGCTTCATGTCCTTAGTTCCTGTAAGCACTGTGGCGTAGAATGCGAAGTTTTCTTTCTCGAGCTCAGGTGTGAGGAACGACGCGAAGTCGCCAATCACATGGGTGCGGAGATACGTCTGCCATTCGACAATCGAAAACGTCTTGAGCATCTTTTCTGCCGCCTCGAAGAACTTCGGTTGCATCACGACGACGTTTTTCGGCTCAGTGCCGAGTATCTTGAAGTAGTTTTTCCAGTCGATAGTGTGCGTGAGCTTGGTCAGCTGTGCGAGCGACTTCTTGTGGTAGGTCTTGTCCACGTCGCGCAGGTCCTCTTTCGTCATAGAGACTTTCGCAATCGCGGTCTCGATCTTGAGCACGAGCGCGGCCTCTTCTTTTGCTGTAGCTTTCCGCCCTGCTAGCTCGAGGAGTCGCACCAAGTGCTTCTCATATGCCTCGCGCACGCGCTTCATCTCGTCGTCGTTCTTCAAATAGTAGTCGCGATCAGGCATCCCCAGCCCGCCCTGGCCGAGGTACATGATGTACTTCTCGCTGTCTTTCATGTCTTGGTCAATACCTGCGCCCCAGATACCGCCAGAGCCGACGCGCTCTAGGTGCGCGACCGTGGTTACGATGTCTTGCGGCGACTTGATGCTCTCGATGCGCTTCATGAGCGGGGCGAGGGGAGCGACACCGAGTGCACGACGAGCCGGCAAGTCCATTCCGGATGCGTACAAATCACGAATCATTTGTTCAGGACTGCCTTTCGCCGCACTCTTTTTCCCCACGACTTTTTTCAACAGAACATTCAGCTGTTTGTCGGTCGTGTGGCGGAGCATGGTAAACGAGCCCCAGCGCGCTTCCTCTTTCGGTATCGGGTTCTTCTGCATCCACCCACCGCTCGCGTAGTGGAAGAAGTCATCCTGCGGCCGTACCTTCTTGTCTATATCTTTCGTATCAAATCCCCATCCTTTTTTGTTCATGTTCGAATAATATACCGCCTGCTATCTTCTGGGAAATTAAGCACTACGAGCGAGTTGACACACCCGTCCAATAACTATATAAACCACACAGACCGAATCATTCGGACTTCTGTAGGACAACCCACCAAAAGGAGAAAATCGTGGCAAGACCCTTAACTTACGAGGAACTGGAAATAATGGCAGCTAATGCTTATCGGATAGGAATCCAGGCACAGAAACCCGTGAGTGTTTATAGTTCCGAGGCAGCGGCTAGAATAGCCGCAACGTTGCTTCAAAAAGCGCTCGACGAAACGGATTCCGTGCAAATCGTAGACGCCCTTCTCCGCCGGCAGTAGCAGTCGGTGCGAAACCAGGCCGCCCAATATACCGGGCGGTTTTCGTTTTTATACAGCCGAGAGTCATGCTATCTTTTCTCCATATGACCCCGAACGAGATTCGCAGTGCGTACCTCGCTTTTTACAAGGCACGCGGGCACGCCATTATTCCGTCGTCTTCGCTCGTGCCGCAGAACGACCCAACGACCCTTTTCACCGGCTCCGGCATGCAACCGATGATCCCGTACCTGCTCGGCGAGGACCACCCCGAGGGCACGCGCATTACCGACTCCCAGAAGGCGTTCCGCTCAGACGACATCGAAGAAGTGGGCGACAACCGCCACACGACGCTCTTTGAGATGCTCGGCAACTGGTCGCTTGGCGACTACTTCAAGCAGGAACAGCTTCCGTGGGTGTTTGAATTCCTCACTACCGACATCAAGCTCGACCCGAAGCGGATCTACGTCACTGCGTTTCTTGGCGATGAAAAGAACAATCTCCCACGCGACACTGAGTCGGTAGAGATATGGAAAAGACTCTTTAGCGAGAAGGGTATCACGGCCGAAGCGGCAGTCATCGGCTCAGAAGCCGACGGCTACGAGCGCGGCATGAAAGAAGGCGAGCGCATTTTCTACTACGAAGCTCGCAAGAACTGGTGGAGCCGCGCCGGTACGCCAGACAAGATGCCGGCAGGGGAGCCGGGCGGCCCAGACTCAGAAATCTTTTATGAATTCACTGACGTCGTGCACGACGAGAAGTTCGGCAAGCACTGCCACCCAAACTGCGACTGCGGCCGCTTCCTCGAGATCGGTAACTCGGTCTTCATGCAGTACATAAAGCAAGCTGACGGCACGTTCGGACTGCTTCCGAAGCAGAACGTGGACTTCGGGGGCGGGCTCGAGCGCATCACGATGGCCGCAACCAATAGTCCCGACATCATTGCCGTCTGTCATCGCCCCATTCTCGACCGCCTGGAACAGCTCTCGGGCAAGAAGTACGGCGAGAATAAGGAGGAGATACGTTCGTTCCGCATTGTGGCCGACCACATGAAGGCCGCGGTCTTCCTGATAGCCGACGGCGTATACCCGGCGAAGAGCGACCAGGGATATTTCGTCCGCAGACTTATTCGTCGCAGTGTCCAGCACGCTGACACGCTCGGCATCAAGCAGAGTTCCTTTGCAGGTATCGTCGAGCCGGTCGCAGAAATGTATAAAGACGCGTATCCGGAAATAAAGCAGAAGATAGCCGCTATCGAGAAAGTCATCGCCGACGAAGAGGAGCAGTTCCGCAAGACGCTTTCCGCGGGGCTCCGCGAGCTTGAGAAGATGGGAAGCGACGTTGACGCATTCATGCTCTTCACGACCTATGGCTTCCCAGTGGAGCTCACTGAAGAGATAGCAAAAGAACGCGGCATCACGCTCGATATGACAGATGTGAAGGCGAAGATGGCAGAGCACCAGGCGCTCTCGCGCGCGGGTGCGGCGCAGAAGTTCGCAGGCGGCCTCGCTGATCATGCTGAGCAGACCATCCGCTACCACACCACCCACCACCTACTCCTCAAGGCGCTCCAGATGGTGCTTGGCCCCGAGGTGCACCAGCGCGGGAGTAATATCACCACTGAGCGTTTGCGCCTCGACTTCGCCTATGGCACTAAAACGACTCCTGAACAGCTCGCTGAGGTGGTAAAGATTGTAAACGAGAAGATTGCAGAGGCACTCCCGGTCATGCGCACCGTTATGAATAAAGAAGATGCCGAGAAGCTCGGTGCCGAGCATGAATTCGGTGCGAACTACCCTGGCCAAGTAACGGTGTATTCGATAGGGCCGAAAGACGCGACCCCTGAAGACCCGAAGTTCTCCTCAGCATTCTCGATAGAGTTCTGTGGCGGTCCGCACGTGAGCAATACGAGCGAGCTCACTGGCACATTTAAGATTCTGAAAGAAGAAGCATCATCCGCTGGCGTTCGTCGCATCAAAGCAGTGTTAGAATAAGTGAATGAGTTTCTTTGAGAATTTTCTTCACAAGAAAAAGAGCGGGGAATCAGTCGTAGTAATTGATATCGGCGCTGAAAGCGTCGCGGGTGCGTATGTGCGCTACGAAAATACTGAATCTCCGGCAATCCTCTACACTCGACGCCTCCCGATAGAAGTCCGCCCCGACGAACCGCGTGAGCGCGCGATGCTCCGCGCACTGACCGTGCTCGGCAACGACCTCATCCGCGAGGGCGTGCCCGCGCTCGCTCGTACGACCGGGAGCGGAAGCGCCGATACTATTCTCGTTTCGATAGATGCTCCCTGGCAGGAGACCAAAGTGCGCAAAGAGCATTTTGAATCTGCAGACCCCTTCATCTTCACAAAAGCCCTCGTTGATAAGAAGCTTGCCGAGACCTCGGGCGAACCCGGAGAAAAGATGATTGTTGACGAAAGCATCATCGGTACGATTCTAAACGGGTACGAGACGCGTAACCCATACGGCAACTCAGTACGCCGGGCTTCGGTCATCGTCATGACATCGTTTATCGAACGAGAAGTCGCCGACAACATCATCTCCACGCTTCGGGGTTTGTATCATACAAAAGAGATTCTCCCGATTGCAGGGAGCTCACTTCGCTATCAGGCAATTCACGAAGCATTTCCGCACGAACATGATTCGATTATCCTCGACGCGACCGGCGGTGCGCTCCTCGCTATCTCTCTCGTGCGCCGAGGAACTTTCGTTTCTCTCGATCAGATAGAAATCCCTTCCGACAAAGAAGTGTGGGCAAAAGCCGTCGCAAGCGAGCTCACGAAGATTGCAGAGCGCTATCCGCTTCCACGGACTATTTTCCTGCTTGCGCGAGAACCCGAAATAGACTCGTTCAAAGGGGTGCTCGACACGGCGAACTTCGGTCCGCTCTGGCTGTCTGATAATCCGCCGAAGATCGTCTCCGTCCTGCGAAGCTCCCTCGGCGTGTCGATACGACAGTTGTCTACCAATCCGCCCGACATCGTGCTCCTCCTTATGGCTCTGTATTTCCAGAACCGCCACCGTACTCCTGCCAAGGAGGCTTCGTAATGCACACAGCCGGCAGTGGGAAGATTTTGAGAGTGGTATACTCCACCCATGCGTAAAATTAATGACATTATCCCGCCGTCTCGGCGCCGTGAGGCAGAACCTCTTACTAACGAATCCTCTTATCAGAACTCTCCGCGTTACTCCGAACGCCCCCCGAAATTCCCCCACAAAACGCTTTTTGCCGTACTGCTTGTAGTCGCCGCATCTCTCGGCGCGCTCTACTATTTCTCAAGCGCAAAAGTCGACATCACTCCGGCGACCGTCTCGGCGGCAGTCCAGAGCTCATTCACTGCAACTAAGAGCACGGGCGACCTGCCCTACGAAATCATCACTGCTCAGAAGATCGCTTCTCAGGGCGTGAAGGGGAGCGGTACAAAGACCGTCAGCTCGTCTGCGTCTGGTCCTATCACTATCTACAATACCCAGTCGAAAGCTCAGAAACTCATCACGAATACCCGCTTCGCGACGACCGCTGGACTCATCTTCCGTACTCACCAGGCGGTAACTATCCCTGCCGGCACAAGTGATAAGCCGGGGAGCACCAAAGTGACCGTCTATGCCGACAAGTCGGGTGATTCGTATAACGTCGCCGCGACGTCCTTCACCATCCCCGGGTTCGCAGGTACGCCGCAAGCGAGCCAGGTGTACGCACGCTCGTCTGCGGCTATGACCGGCGGCGCGTCAGGCACGATACCGGTCATAGAAGCTGCCGTCGAAGAGCAGGCACGCATGGCGCTCATCAGTGCGCTCGCGCCTGAGCTTGACGCCGCGCTTGAGGCTCAGATCCCTGCCGGATACATCCTCCTCCCCGGCGCCGCAACGACGACATTTGAAAACCTCTCTCCGGTACCTTCCTCTACGACCGGTCAGGTGGACGTAAAAGAGCAGGGCACTATCACGGCAATCGTGTTCCCGAACACCGCTCTCGCCGAAGCGGTTGCGACCTCGGTTGCAGGGCTCGGCTACCAGGGCGAACCGATTTCGCTCCTGCCCGCAAGCAGTCTAAAGCTTTCCTCGACAGGTCTCCCTGACGTTGATGCTTCTTCGTTCTCCTTCACGCTCGCCGGGACAGCTTCGCTCGGGTACGTGGTAGACCCTACCCGCATTGCGGCGGCAGTGGCGGGGAAGACTCGCTCGGCGGCTCAAGTAGCACTGACGAATTACCCAGAAGTCAAGCGGGCTATCATCATTCTGCGCCCGTTCTGGCGCCAGATGTTCCCCCAGGACCCTTCCACCATCACCGTGACGGTGGCTAATCCCTAGTCCCTATTTGACGATTCCTAAGACACCTGCTAGATTGTCTAGGTATCTGCATGGATAAACGAATGAGTAAATGAGCGACGGCGAAGAAACCAAATCGACAACGGTCGGAACCGTTGAAGAGGTGTTGCCCAACTCACTTTTTCGTGTTCGCCTTTCCCCAAAAGAGGAGGGGGGTGAGGGCGAGCTTTTGCTCGCTTATCTAGCAGGCAAGATGCGCTTGCATCGTATCCGCGTCCTGATGGGTGATCAGGTAGATATGGTGCTTGATCCCTACGGGGGTCGAGCGAGGATCGTGCGCCGATTAACGTAATTATAATTCCCGACATCTACGATGAAAGTTCGTGCCTCGATCAGAGTCCAGCAACCAGGAGACCAGCTCGTAAGACGAGGCGGGCGCCTTTATCGTATTAACAAGAAGAACCCTCGTCGCAAGGCGCGTCAGGGATAATATTTTCATATGCGTATCGCCGGCGTCACCATTCCAGATAACAAGCAACTCGGGTACTCACTCCCGATCATTTTCGGTATTGGCCGCACCCGCGCCAAAGACATCCTGAAGACTGCGGGCATTCCGGAGACCAAGAAGGGCAGTGAGCTCACGGCTGAAGAGGAGCAGAAGATTCGCTCCCTCTCAGAGGCGTACCTCATCGAAGGCGAGCTTCGCCGCGAGATCGGCAACAACATCAAGCGATTGAAGGACATCCGTTCGATTCGCGGCGATCGTCACGCGAAGGGTCTTCCAGTACGCGGACAGCGCACGAAGACGAACTCGCGTACGCGCCGTGGCAACGTGCGCAAGACGATGACCTCTGGTCGCCGTACGCTCGAGAAGACCTAATTTACTACTGATTACCTATGGGAAAGAAACGTATCATCAAGAAAAGCGGACGAGGCATGGACCAGGGCCGGAAGGAACGCGCCATGTCGAAAGTCACGAAGCGCCACCTCGAGAAAGGCATCCTGCACATCGAGGCGACTTTCAACAATACCAAGGCCATCATTACCGACGAGAAGGGCAATGCAGTCATCTCGTCGTCTGCTGGCGCACTCGGCTTCGCTGGCGCTCGCAAGTCCACGCCGTATGCCGCCGCGAAGGTCGGTGAGTTCCTCGGCGAGAAGGGCATGATGATCGGTCTCAAGGAGGCGTCGGTCATCATCCGCGGTGTCGGTGCTGGTCGCGAGTCGGTGCTCCGCGCCTTCTCCGGCAAGGGCATCCAGATCCGTTCCATCAAGGACGCGACTCCGGTGCCGCACAACGGTCCTCGTCCGCCAAAAGCTCGTCGCATCTAATATTTTAATAACCATATGATCACTGGCCCACGATACAAAATAGCGAAGCGCCTCGGCGCGACTGTCTTCGAGAAAGCGCAAACGCAGAAGTTTGCTATTTCTGCTGAGCGCACCGCCAAGAACAAGAAGCGCGGACGCGGCCGCCAGAGCGAGTACGGCAAGCAGATGCTCGAGAAGCAGAAAGTGCGCGTCACCTACGGCATCACTGAGCGCCAGTTCAGCTCCTACGTGAAGAAATCTCTCGCGGTGCACAGCACCAAGCCGACCGACCGCCTCCATGAGCTCCTCGAGATGCGCCTCGACAACGTCGTATGGCGCCTCGGCCTCGCATCGACCCGCCGCGCCGCTCGCCAGATGGTGGCCCACGGCCACGTGATGGTCGGCGCCAAGAAGAGCCGCGTCCCATCGCAGATGCTCTCGGTGGGCGAGAAGATCAGCGTGCGCGAGGGCTCGAAAGAGCACGGTAGCCTCGTCGGCTTCAGCGAGCGCTTCATGGATCGCAAGCTTCCGTCGTGGCTCTCGTGGAATCCGAAGTCGATGGAAGGGAGCATCACTGAGCGCCCGACCACGGCCTCGGCCGATGTCGCTGGCGACCTCGCCGCGGTGCTCTCGTTCTACACGAGATAGATTATTTAATTGGTAATTACGATTGCGTTATGGAATACCACATCACACTTCCGAGTAAGCCCCGAATCGTGTCTGAAGAAGGCATGCAGGGCGTTTATGAAATAGACTCGCTCTATCCGGGCTACGGTCACACCCTCGGCAACTCGCTTCGCCGCATCATCCTCTCGTCCCTCCCGGGCGCCGCTATCACTCAGGTGAAGATTGACGGCGTGCCGCACGAGTTCGCTACCATCGAGGGCTCTCGCGAGACCGTCATGGAGATTCTCCTCAACCTCAAGCGCGTACACTTCGTGCTTCACGGCGATGAGCCACAGACCATTTCGCTCTCCTTCAAGGGCGCCGGAGAAGTTACTGCAAAGAACTTCAACCTCCCAAGCCAGGTTGAGATCAAGAACCCAGAACAGCACCTCGCTGACCTCTCGGGCAAGTCGGTCATCGAAATCGAGGCTACTATCGAGCGCGGCCTCGGCTACGTTCCTCGCGAAGTCCTCACCAAGGACAAAGTAGACATCGGTACTATCGCACTTGATGCGACCTTCACCCCGATTCGCCGTGTGAACTACGAGGTAGAGAACATGCGCGTTGGCGACCGCACCGACTTCAACCGCCTGCGCATCCTCATCGAGACCAACGGTACTGTTTCGCCGCGCCAGGCGCTCGAGCAGTCCATTGAGACGATGATTCACCAGCTGAAGGCCATTATCGGCTTCCAGGAGTCTGAGACTGTCTCGCATGGCGACATGCCTACCGCTTCTGCAAAGGAGGTCGGCGACATCGACGCCGCAAAGGTGAAGATTTCCGAGCTCGAGCTCTCCGCGCGCATCCAGGGTGCGCTCGAGGAGGCGGGCATCAAGAGCGCCGCAGGCCTTGCCCGCAAGACCGCAACCGCGCTCAAGGAGATCGACGGCATCGGCGAGAAGGCAATCGAGGAGATATCAGGAGCACTCGCGAGCTTCGGGCTCACGCTTAAAGGCGAATAATTCATATGGCGTTTACTAAAAAAGCACAGACGTTCGCACGAAAGGCAGGCCCTCGCGCCGCGCTCATGAAGTCGCTTGCGCGATCACTCGTCCTCGAGGAGCGCATCTCGACCACTGAGGCCAAGGCCAAAGCGCTTCGCCCGCTCATCGAGCGCCTCGTCACCCATGCGAAGACGGGTACTCTCGCGAGCCGCCGCCTCACCAAGGCTCGCCTCGGCGATGACGAAGCAGTGAAGAAGCTCTTCGAGTCTATCGGCCCGCGCTATGCAGACCGTGCCGGTGGCTACACCCGCATCGTGAAGCGTACGCTCCGCGGCTCTAACGACGCCCGCAAGCTTGCGTATATCGCATTTGTCTAGTATTCATTACCTATTCCATGACCACACGTATTATCAAACCAGAGGCAGTAACGCACACGATCAATGCGACCGATCGCACGCTCGGACGCGTCGCGAGCGAGGCCGCACACGCCCTCTTGGGTAAGCTCTCCGTGCACTTCACCAAGAACATGGCGATTCCGATGACGGTCGTCGTCGAGAATGCGAGCAAGATGCACCTCCCGAGCACCCGCACGAAAGGCAAGGTGTACACCCGCTACACCGGCTACCCAGACGGTCTCCGCGAGATGACCATGGAAGAGATGATTACGAAGAAGGGCATCGAAGAGGTCGTGAAGAAAACCGTTGACGGCATGATTCCGCGCAACCGTTTGCGCGCACCCCGCATGAAGAATCTCGTGGTTAAAGCATAATAGTATGGCATCAACAATTTACATCACCGCCGTCGGACGCCGCAAGACCGCTATCGCGTCAGTACGCATGCTGAAGGCCGCTAAGTCGAGCGTTATGGTCAACGGCAAGACTGCTAAGGATTACTTCAAGACTGATCTCCGCACCAAGGTCGCTGAGGAAGCCCTCACCATCGCCGACAGCGCCGACAACTACGAAGTCGTCGCACACGTCGAGGGAGGCGGCATCGCCGGCCAGGCAGACGCACTCCGCCACGCTATCAGCCGCGCGCTTACCAAGGTAGAGCCGAAGACTCGCACGGTGCTCAAGGCCGCCGGCCTCATGAAGCGCGACCCTCGTGCCAAAGAGCGCAAGAAGCCAGGCCTCGTGAAGGCTCGCAAGGCCAAGCAGTGGAGCAAGCGCTAAGCACTTACAAAAACCGTCCCCATGGGCGGTTTTTGTTTGTTTGAATAAAGATTAATGAAAAAAGATGAACTAATGGGTAGGATAGAGAGGTACCGAGATGAAGGAAATATTCTCGAGGCTTTTGTATTACAAAGTGCTTATATTGAGAGTCTAATAAAACTGTTCGCGGATATTAAATTGAGAATTTCAATAAAGACATCCGAGCCAAAAGTAATACAGTCTTTAAAAACTAAGACTGACAACTATAGCTTGAACGAACTTACTAAGTTCTTAATTTCCTGTGGATGGCTTCCGAGTGAAAAGAAAAGTTTATTGGATCGGTATCGAACAAAAAGAAACAAAGTTCTGCATGATTTACTTCGGCAAATAAGGACGAAGGACTTTGAAAATGAAATGCAGGAAGTTTATAAAGATGGGGTAGAAATTATTTCTCTAACCGAATTCTCAGTCACCGATCAGTTCTTCGGTCTGATTGAAAAACAAAGCGATGGAGTTATAAAACATCACCAATCAAACACTAATCAAATTACAGAAAGAGAAAATGAAATATTAACTCTCAGATTTCAAGGTCGGACTTACGACACAATTGCAAAAAAATACGGACTTACAAGAGAACGTATCCGCCAACTCTTAAACGGAGCTTTATTGAAGGTTCTTGCCGCGCCCGTAGCAACCCTTATCCATCCTGTAGTGACTCCTGTCCATATTGAAGTTAAAAAAATGCGTAAACTCGCTCCCTATAGCGAAGTAGCCGTTCAAAATCTTATTTCCAGTGTCTGTTTAACTTATGGGATATCCAACGAAGAATTGGTGGGGAAAAGCAGAAGAGCTCATCTTGTATTCCCACGCCATATAGCAATGTATTTAATGCGCAAGAAACTTCGACTTTCTTTCCCGAGGATAGGAGCGATACTGGGCGGAAGAGATCATACGACGATAGTACACGCCTATCACAAAATTGAGAATTTAATCAAAAAAGAAAAAATATCTGTTTAAAGTTCAACTTCAGACCAGTGGTTTTAATTTAATTCCGATAATGGCCGCCCCTGAAGGGGCAACCATCATGCCTTACGGCACTATCTCACGCTCAGTGGTCTTAGGGTGTCGGTCCGCGTACCTTTCAGTAACGAACTGCCCAGTCTCACTGTCGCGATGAACGACGTGTTTTTGTTTAGACATAAACAATCGGGTTAGCTAATAAATCATGGCACATACGAAAGACTTCGCATGCCCTGTTGTCTAGCAATAGAGGTTTTCTAGCACCAAGATTTATTCTTCCGAGACGGCCATTATCGGAATCAAAGAACGTAATTTGACAAAGTTATGTCAACAGCTTACAATACTGCAAGTTAAGTTATCCACATTTTTGCGTGCAATACATGCTAGTCATGGCGAGCTGCCGCTATAATAAATTAGGTGATTGATAGTTTTGGGAACAATTGGTGCCGCCGACGAGATTCGAACTCGTATTCCCGCTAGGAAGGTAATTTGGAAAACTACTGTGTCTACCAATTCCACCACGGCGGCCCCAATTGGCCCCAAAACTGTTTGTCACTCAACAAAAAAGAACTCGTCAGTGGCTAACGAGTTCTTCTACAAGGAGATTCTCTCGTGCCTTTACCACAAAGTATAGCACACGCAAGAGTGTTTTTATTCGTTATCCACATCTCTTTTGGATTTTAGCGACTAAAAAAATCCTTCCGCATCTGCTTTTGTTCTGAAGCAAAGTTCGACCTTGTTACATATAGGTTTGCTTTTGTTCACCACATCAAATAGCATTGCCGCAGATGAACCACATGGGGATTGGCCCCAAACGCTATGATTCTCATAGCGACAACTTGGAATGGAAAGGCGACACCATGCAAAGCGCACAAACTGCACAAACCGATGTCCCAGACATCGACCCCTCGGCCCGACACAACATCCATCATGCGCACAAGATGGATCGGGAACAAACGATTTTCGGAATGATTCTGATAGTCGGCGACAGGCTAGAGACAAATGACGTGTACGACTCTTCCCACGGCTGGTGGGAGCGTGTACCAGGCGTCCTTGTCGAATCCATCTTGGACTTGGAAATGAGTCGCGGCACTAAATTCGTTCGGCCCGCTCTGGAAGTCTGAATCTCGCATTCGCCAAAAGGCGCCCTGACCCGGCGCCTTTTGTTTTATATTTTAGGGACATCGTAAGTCCCTAGATACATAGGATAACCCTATGTAGTTGCGTTTGTTGACGTTTTGAAATAGCATTGCGGCCAGAGATATAGAAATGGGAATTGTCCCGTAACAGATGCACCTTCAAGAAGGAGATCAATGATGAGCACGAAACGGCAGAAAGCATTCGTAAACGGGGTGTTGCAGATCGTGAAGGTGCAGTTTCCCGATCTCTACACACAACAAATCAAAGGGAGACGTGCGAAGTTCATAGCCGAAAATGTACCTGAGATCTGCAAAGAAGAAGGACGCGAGGTCGGTCATGTGAACAAAGACCTTCAACTGTTGTGGGCTTTGAGCGAAATGTTTTGCAAATCACTCCCTGACCCGTTGTTTCCTCGCGATTTTCGCCATGCTTCGGATGCGAGTAGAGTAATGGGCGCTTTGGCACGCGGCACTATCTCCAAACTGTGTTCGCTCGCTTTCTGGGAGTTCGTGCGTCAGACACAATCTTCCGACGAAAAGAACCAACTAATACAAGCCGGCTTTATTATTCGGCCCGATTGGTCCATCGACGCCATAACTCGCGACTTTGGTGACGGCTACGGCCGTGACAATCTTTTTGACTATCTACTGAAGCTCATACTCATTCAGGTATGCATTCACGATTTGTGCATGGATGTGGTGAGATTTGACTTCAATGTATGAAGTCTTTAAAAGGCGCCCCGACCGGCGCCTTTTGTTTTTTAGTCGCGATGTTCGTACTGTTGCATTTGTTGACGTTTTGAAATAGTGTTACGGAGGAAGTAAAGAAAAGGGGATTCTCCCCAAACGCTACGACTTGGAAGTCCGACTTCCAAGTCACTCACGTAGCGACGAACCTTGAACCATATGGAGAACAGTCATGCCAGCACTCTCGCCTCTGCGTCAAAGCGTCCCGGTACTCCCGGATCTTGAACTGCTTAACCGCGGCAAAGTCCGCGATACCTACAGACTGCCGAACGGTCTCTTGCTCATCGTCGCCACCAACGGCATCAGCATTTTCGATTTCGTGTTGAATGCGCTTGTGCCCGAAAAAGGCGCGATACTCACGGCCATGAGCCACTTCTGGCTCACCCGTATCGAAAAAGAGCTCGGCATCCCGACGCACCTCGTCGCGGCCGGGCCGGCTATCGACCCGTATCTGCCTGCGGCCCTGCGGAAGAACCCTCAACTGCAAATGCAGGCGATGGTGGTACGCAAGCTCTCAATGACCGACCGCGAGTTCGTCGCTCGCAAATACCTGACCGGCACTGGCTGGAAAAGTTATTTGAAAACTGGCACTGTCTGCGGCATCTCGCTCCCGCCTGGCCTTCAGGACGGCGACAAGCTCCCGCAAACAATCGCGACCCCCACGACGAAAGCCGCGGAAGGCCACGATGAGCACGTCGACGCCGCTTTCACGCAGGAAAATTTCCCTGAAGAGACGGCGCTGACGCTCGAAATCTTCGAGTACGGTCGCAAGGTAGCCCGGGGTCGCGGTATCATCACTGCCGACACGAAGTTCGAATTCGGACGCGACGAAAGCGGCAACGTCTTTCTCGCCGACGAAGCTCTGACTCCAGACTCCAGCCGGTTCTGGGAACACTCCGCATGGCGGGCATCGCGGTCGCTCGTCGAAAAGCGCAAAGCGCCGCCTTCGTACGACAAGCAATTCGTGCGGGAGTGGGGTAAGGAGCAAGGCATCGACCAGCTCGATGCCAAGTCTTCGGAAGACATCGCACTGGTGCAGGCGCTCCAGGTGCCGGCCAAGCTCATCGCGGCCACGACCCAGATCTACCGCTATATTTTCTGGCGGCTAACCGGGATGCGCCTTGAACAGTACCAGCGCGAAGTGATGGGCATCGCCGTGGAAAACAAGAAGCGCTCGCTCGCCATAGTGTTCGGGAGCACGAGCGACATCCCGAAGGTGGATGCCGTACTGAAAGCACTTGAAAACGGCATGTTCTCTTCCGGCATCCTCGACACACGGAGTTTCTTCGTCCTGAGTTGCCATCGTAACCCGAAGGAGATGTTCTACTTCGCGACGCATGGCTGCCGGGGCGCTAATGCCGTAATCGCCGTTGGCGGGAAAGCCTTTGCGCTTCCTGGAATCCTGGATGCCGTCATCCACAGCACCGGCAACCAGGAAATTCCGGTCATTGGTGTCGCGCTTGGCGAGAAGGGCAGTATCGACCTCGAAGCGGCCAAGCTCTCGATCTCGCAACTGCCCGGCCAGCCGGTCGTGATGAACGAGATGGAAGGGACGGTATACGAAGGGGCCAGTGGTTTCTCGGAAGCCCTGAACCGCGTCGCGAACGGCGAATTCCCGGTCAAGGCACGGGTTGCAAAAGCGATGGAAGAAATCAGTCTCGCCACGTTCGCTTGAAAGGACGAACGAAACGAGACAACGGGAAGGCTCGCGCCTTCCCGTTTTATTTTTGACCCGGGGCGGCATTTCGGTTATAATGAAGAAATGGATGAACACGAGGAAGACGTAGTACTGGAGCCAGAAGCTGGGGTCAATGTGCCTGACACCAACGTGCTCGAAGACGAGGAGGCGTTTGAAGGGGGTGCTGACCGGCAGTTCGCCAAGTCACGTGACGAGCTCGCCACCTGCCGCAAGGAGAAGCAGGAATACATGGACGGCTGGCAGAGGGCCAAAGCCGACTATGTGAACCTCCTCAAACGGTTTGAAACCGAGACCAAGATTTCTGAGTTACGGGGTAAGGTAGGCGCAGTCGAGACGCTCCTTCCGGCATTTGATGCGCTTGAGCGCGCCAAGGAGCACGGCGAGATTCCCGAGGGCTTCACCGCTATCGCTCGCCAGCTTGAGAGTGCCTTCACTTCGCTCGGGCTCGCAGAAGTAGGGGTAGTCGGCGAGCAGTTCAACCCCGCGCTTCACGAAGCGCTCGGCCAAGACCCGACCGACGAAAAAGAGAAAGATGATACGATTACCGGTGTATTAGAGAAGGGATGGAAGGTGGGCGACACAGTCATCCGCCCGGCGAAAGTGCGAGTTGCGCACTTCCAAAGTTAGGACATCCGATGTCCTAACTTGCATACAAGACAGTGTTTTCTGTAGAATTATTGTTCGTAATTTAATTAATATATATGGCAAAAATACTTGGTATCGATTTGGGAACGACGAACTCGGCGATGGCTATCGTCGAGGGTGGCGAGCCGCGCATTCTCGAGAATGCCGAGGGCGCACGCACCACGCCATCTATCGTCGCCGTAGGGAAGACCGGGGAGCGCATCGTCGGCACGCTTGCTAAGCGCCAGTCGGTGACGAATCCTCTCAACACTATCTTCCAGATCAAGCGCTTCATCGGCCACACCTTTGACGAAGCTGACGTACAGAAGGATAAAGCGGCTGTGCCTTTCGAGATGAAGAAGGCCGACAACGGCGGCATCGAGGTCAAGATGAACGACAAGTGGTATCGCCCCGAGGAACTCTCAGCGATGATACTCGGCAAGCTCAAGGCCGATGCAGAAGCGAAGCTTGGCGAGAAGATTACCCAGGCGGTCATCACGGTTCCAGCATATTTCAACGACGACCAGCGCAGTGCGACCAAGGCCGCAGGTCAGATTGCCGGTCTCGAAGTGCTCCGCATCATCAACGAGCCGACAGCCGCCGCGCTCGCCTATGGATTTAATAAGAAGAAAGACGAGAAGATTGCCGTGTTCGACTTTGGCGGCGGTACCTTCGACATCTCGGTGCTCGAAGTGGGTGGCGACGTGATCGAGGTGAAGAGTACCGACGGCGACGCGCACTTGGGCGGTAAGGATGTCGATCAGAAAATCATCAACTGGCTCGCAGACGAATTCAAGAAAGAGAGTGGTATCGACGTGCGTACCGACGCGCTCGCGCGCCAGCGCCTCGACGAAGCCGCTGAGAAAGCGAAGATTGAGCTCTCAAGCGCGATGGAAACCGAGATCAACATTCCATTCCTCACCTCAGACGCCACCGGCCCGCGCCACCTACTCATCAAGATGACGCGCGCGAAACTCGAAGAGCTCTCAGCCGAATTCATCGAGCGCGCGATGGGCATCACCAAGCGTGCGATGGAAGCATCGCCGTTCAAGGTTGCTGACATCAACGAGGTCATCCTCGTGGGCGGTCAGACACGCATGCCGGCTATCCAGGCGGCTGTCGAGCAGTTCTTCGGCAAGAAGCCGAACATGACCGTGAACCCGGACGAAGTCGTCGCAGTGGGCGCGGCTATCCAGGCGGGCATCCTCCAGGGCGATGTGCACGACATCCTGCTCGTCGACGTGATCCCGCTCTCGCTCGCTATCGAGACGATGGGCGGGGTCGCAACGAAGCTTGTTGAGCGCAACACCGCGATCCCGACCAGCCGCTCACAGACGTTCTCCACTGCCGCCGACAATCAGGCATCGGTCGAGATTCATATCACCCAGGGTGAGCGCGCGATGAGCGCCGACAACAAGTCGCTCGGTAAGTTCATGCTCGACGGTATCCCACCGGCTCCGCGAGGGCTCCCGCAAGTGGAGGTGACCTTCGATGTCGACGCTTCAGGCATTCTTACGGTCAAAGCAAAAGAGAAGACGACTGGTAAAGAACAGAGTATCCGCATCGAAGGTTCGACCGGTCTCTCCAAAGAAGACATCGAGAAGATGCAGAAAGACGCTGAAGCGCATGCCGCTGACGACGAGAAGCGGAAAGAACTCGTCGAGGCTCGCAATATCGCCGATCAAGCAGTCTACGCCGCAGAGAAAGCTATCAAAGACAACGGCGAAAAGGCCGGTGCTGAGGTGGTGAAAGAGGTACAAGACAAGATTGATGCGCTCAAGGTCGCTCGCGAGAGCGAAGACGCGGGCACTATCAAATCCGCTACCGAAGCACTCTCAGCAACTCTTTCAAAAATTGGGGAAGCCATGGCAAAATCGGCCCCTCCTTCGCCAGAGGCTACGGGAGGGCAGGGAAGCGATGAAAAACCACCCGAATCAGCCGGCCCAACCGACGCCGAGTTCAAAGAGAAAGAATAATACATAGGGTAACCCTATGTAACAGCACAACCCCCGCTCGCCTTCGGCTCGCGGGAACTGTGGGCCTTTCTGTTTTGTTGACCTCCCTCAGTCTGTGTATTACTGTCCAATCAGAGAGTTGTTTTGACCAACCGGCCATTTCGGCCACAACCAAAGAGAGGTACTTGTCATGGCAAAGAAAATCGGCCCGTATGTCGGCGTTACCGGGTTTATGACCCTTGGAGAACTCGTGGCTTGTGACAACACATTCCGCGAAGCCGCACACGCCCAAGGCGAGCATGTCGCCAAGAATCTGAAGTTCATGGCGGGCATATTAATGAGTGCGAAAACGCTCGCGGGCGAAGCGAACTCGTGGTTGCATCGATATCCACCGATTGATCGTATTCCCGAGCTCCTATCGCTTAACTCGGAGCATTTGCTCCGCACAATCCACTACAACACAAAAGACGCGTCGACAATCGACGAACAAGTGGATCAGCTCATGAGCATCGCACCGGGCGAGATCGATGCGATTCAACTCAACATCCGTTGGGTGAACCCGGTCAAGATGCAACGTGTCCGGCGTAAATACCCTGACCTCCGCATCATTCTGCAGATCGGTGCAGGCGCACTCGAAGACGTCGCCGAACCTGGCGAGATCTTTATGGGCGAAGCGCTCGGGGCATATCGAGACGTAGTGGATGACTTCTTGGTTGACCCGAGTGGCGGCAATAGTCTGGAGCTCAATATCTGGCATGCATTTGCTTGCATTGCCGATAGCGAGATTCCATCCGGCATGCAACCAGGTGTCGCCGGCGGCCGCGAAGCAAGTAACGTGCACGAGCTTAAAGGTCTCATGCGCCGACTCGGCCCGATAAATATCGACGCCGAAGGACGCTTGCGGACCCCGAAGGGAATTGGTGAATCTTCGGATCAACTCAGTGTTCCTGCAACCACGAAATACATCAAAGCGGGCGTTGCTTTGGTCGGCGACGCGATGAAACATTGGTAACTTGTTTTGCACCTTTCGTACAAAAAAGCGAGGCTCCGGCTTCGCTTTTTTATTTTGCATACAGAAACACAAAAGCGTATAATGACAAAAACATGGCGAAAGACTACTACAACACCCTCGGCGTCGACAAGAAGGCGACTCAGGACGACATCAAGAAGGCGTTTCGGACGCTCGCGCACAAACACCACCCCGACAAGGGCGGTTCTGACGACAAGTTCAAAGAGATTACCGAGGCATACTCGGTCTTGAGCGACGAGAAGAAGCGCCGAGAATACGACACCTATGGGCAGTCATTCCCAGGAGGGAATCCGGGTCAGCCGAGCGGCAATCCTTTTGGCGGGTTCGACTTCTCCCAATTCCAGCAGGGATTCGGCAATGGCGGCGTCGAGTTCGACTTCAACGACATCTTTGGCGATATCTTCAATGGTGGTCGAGGTCAGCAACAGCGCACGCCGCGTGGCCGCGACATCTCCATCGACCTCGAGATACCGTTCAAAGACGCAGTCTTCGGTACCGAGCGCACGGTGCTCATCGGCAAAGTCTCGACCTGCGACCTCTGCAAGGGCAACGGCGCGAAGCCCGGCACCGAACTTGAGACCTGCAAGACCTGCAACGGCAAAGGCCAAGTCCAAGAAGTGCGCAACACCGTCTTCGGTCAGATGGCGAGCTCGCGCGTCTGCGCCGCCTGCGACGGCACCGGCAAGATACCGAAGGAAAAGTGCCCAGAGTGTAAGGGTCATGGCGTGCATCGCAAAGAAGTCGAGATGAAGATCACCATCCCTGCCGGCATCGACAACGGCGAGATGATACGTCTGCCGCAGCAAGGCGAAGCTATCAAGGCAGGCACTGCCGGCGACCTCTACGTGAAGATACATGTGAAGCCGCATGCGACCTTCCGCCGCGATGGATCAAACCTGATCATGAGCCTCCCGGTGAAGCTCACTGACGCGCTCCTTGGCGCGACAGTCTCTATCGAGTCCATAGAAGGGAAGATGCTCGAAGTGAAAATCCCCGTGATGAAACGCGCCGAAGAGCTCCTGCGCGTGCGCGGTAAGGGCATCCCCGAGGGCAGCTCTCGAGGCGACCTCATCATCCGCCTCGAAGTCGCCATGCCAAACAAACTCTCCGGCAAAGCGAAAAAGGTCGTCGACGAACTCAAATCCGAGGGCCTCTAAAAGTCTTTGGTTTTTAAAAAATTGACTTCCTTTCGGGAGTTGGTATATTTCGGATTGGTTAATTGCACACAGGAGAAGAATCATGAGCAAAGGCAAAGATGGTGACGATATTGTCGCCTTGGTAGTAGGGGCCATAATACTAGGCGTCGCAATGAAAGTCGTCTATAAAAAGAACGAAGAAGAAGCCGACGCTGAAAGGAAAAGATTGGAAAGAATCGCGAACGAGGATGCTCGGGAGCGCCAAATCCGGCTACGAGAAGAACAACTCCGGCTAGCAGAGGAGGCAGCAGACGAAGGTCGTGACGTCTGCATGAACTGCCTCACAGTCGAACCAACCCGGTGCTACTGCGGCAACTGTTGCCACTGCTGTGGCGGTACCAGCAGTGGATGCAGTTCGTGCGATTGATTTGTTCAAGTGATACAAAAAGCCCCGATTTTCGGGGCTTTTGTTTTTTCACCCACCGACTGGTCGGCGGCTGTCTCTCTGCGGTGTATACTACCCAGCATGGACGCCACCCAGGGACTCACGCAAGTGACCGAGCTCACCCGCTCGGCGTTTAACGCATGGAGCTCTGTAGGCGATTTCCTCATCATCATTGTGCCGATAGTCGTGTTCTTCCTCTTCGCGTGGTACGTGGGGCGGGGACCGTTTGTCGCCATCCTCATAGCGTTCTACTGCTCCTACGCGCTCTACGCGGCGTTCCCGTTCATGTCGCTCCTCCCAACCGCTCCCGCGATAACAGCATTCCTCGCGCACGCCGGTCTCTACCTGGCTCTCTCGTTCGTGTTCTATGTCATTTTGCGACGCGTCGTCGTCTCTGACTTCCTCTATGTCGGCAATATCGGGCTTATCATCCTTGCCTTTCTCGCCACCGCATTTCTCATCGCGCTCGCATACCATGTGTTCGATGTGACCACCGTGTACACCTTCACGGCACCTATCGCCGCGATATTCTCGCCTGAGCAATTCTTCTTCTGGTGGTTCGTCGCCCCAGCCGTCGGCCTCTTCTTCCTCGCCCGCTAAATACACCCACGGTTCGTCCTCGGAAAGCCGGGTTAGGGTCGAACTTTGGTTTTGCGCTATACTTTCAGCATGCCCCAAGAACCGAAGAAAAATGTTCGTGTCTGGCCCGTTTTGCGGGTTTATCTTATGGCGTCTGCGAAATATCCAGTCGCACTTACTTTCGTATTGCTTGGTACAATCTGCGCCCTGATTGCCTCGGTTGTTGCTCCGCTGTATTTACGAGAATTCATAAACATTCTCTCGTCCGGAGAGGCTCCCTCAGTCGTTGTTTCCTCTCTTTTCGGAGTTCTGCTTGTATACGCCGGTGTCGGTGCAGCAAATTGGACATCTCGACGCATCCAAATAGCTGCGATTGTGCAAATCGAGGCCCGAGTGATGGCAGACCTTACGAACTCTGCCTTCTCTCACCTGATTCGTCACGGCCACGACTTCTTTATTTCTAACTTCGCCGGCACACTCACGCGCCGCGTGACTCGATATGCGAGAGCATATGAGCAAGTGTTCGACGGCCTTGTGTTTAGCTTCTTTCAGACATTCCTCTTCGCCGCGGGAAGTATCTATATTCTCTACACACGAAATATATGGCTCGGTCTCGGTCTGCTTGTTTGGGTCATCCTTTTCGTAACGATTCAAGTATTACTTACACGATGGCGACATCCGATTCGCGTCGCACGTGCGGCCGAAGACAGCCGCATGACCGGTGCTCTCTCAGATGCAATCGGAAACCATTCGACTATTGCATTTTTCGCAACAGAGAAAACAGAACAGTCGATTCTCGGCTCAATAGTGCATTCGTGGCAAACGATAACGCTCCGATCATGGAATTCAAACATGTGGATAAACGGTATCCAGCATGCACTCGCGATAGTAGTCGAGGTCGGGCTTCTTGGCGGCGCCGTACTCCTCTGGCAGAAGGGCCTTCTCACGGTTGGCGATTTCGTCTTGATTCAAGTGTACATACTTGGACTCATTGATCAGATATGGAATATGGGCAACGCGCTTCGACAGCTCTACGACGCGTTCGCCGATGCTTCAGAAATGGTGGACATCATGGAGATGCCACACGCCATCCAAGACGCAGAAAGCGCGAAGGCACTCGAACTCACTGACGGCAAAATCGAGTTTGGAGACACTTCGTTCTACTTCACCCCTGACCGGCCGGTGCTCGATCACTTCTCGCTCGACATCCGTGGCGGAGAAAAAGTCGCGCTTGTCGGCCCTTCAGGAGCAGGAAAGACGACCATTACAAAACTTCTCTTGCGTCTCTATGACCCGAGTGTTGGGGTGATAACTATCGACAATCAAGACATCAGCAAGGTAACGAAAGAAAGCTTGCGCAGACTGATTTCGTTCGTTCCGCAAGAGTCGATACTCTTTCATCGCACTCTGCGCGACAACATCCGCTATGGGAAACAAGATGCGACCGAGGAAGAGATTATTGCGGCCGCAAAGAGTGCCCACTGCCATGAATTCATCTCGAAATTACCAGAAGGCTATGACACCTTCGTCGGCGAGCGCGGTATCAAACTCTCGGGTGGCGAACGCCAGCGCATTGCTATCGCCCGCGCGATCCTCAAAAACGCACCGATACTCATCCTCGATGAAGCGACATCAAGTCTCGACTCTGAGTCTGAAGCTCTTATTCAGGACGCCCTTGCCAAACTGATGCAGGGCAAGACCGTCATCGCGATTGCACACCGTCTCTCGACCGTCATGAAGATGGATCGCATTATTGTGATGGAAAACGGAAAAGCTATCCTCTCGGGCACACACGATGAACTCCTCGCACAGGAGAGTAACCTCTACAAGAAGCTCTGGGAAATCCAGGCTGGCGGGTTTATCGACGTCGACGAAGAGGTGATATAGTTTCTCCATGGCACTCTTCTCATCTCATTCCTCAGTCACTGGTGACATCCGGCACGGCGCAGGCGGAGCGACGCTCGCGAGCGAACTGAAAGCCCGCGGACTGATTGAGCAGTCGTCTGCCGCTCCTGAGCGGATATTCGACAAGCCACGTACCGCCTACCTCGGCATCGACCCGACCGCCGACTCGCTCCACGTCGGGCATCTGGTCCCTGTGCTCGCGATGAAGCGCCTCGGTGACGCAGGCAACAAGCTCCTGTTCCTCGTCGGCGGCGGCACCGGTATGATTGGCGACCCCAAGGAGAAAGGCGAGCGCCCGATGCTCGATGAGAAGACCGTCGCGGCGAATACGCGCGCGCTGAAAGGCCAGTTCAAGAACCTGCTCGGCCGCACTCCGTTCAAAATGGTAGATAATGCCGATTGGCTCATGGGGGTGAAGCTCGTGCCGTTTCTGCGCGACATCGGCAAGCATTTCACAGTCAACGAGCTCGTGAAGCGCGAAATAATCAAGAAGCGTCTCGACAACCCAGACGACAGCATCTCGTACACGGAGTTCACGTACTCGCTCCTCCAGGGGTTCGACTACCTCACGCTCCACAAAGAGCACGGCTGTGACCTGCAAATCGGCGCGACCGACCAGTGGACAAACATCCTCTCAGGCGTTGACCTCACTCGCAAGAAAGCTGGGGACGAGGTGTACGGTTTTACCGTACCGCTCGTTACTGATTCTACCGGCAAGAAATTCGGCAAGAGCGAGGGGAATGCTATCTGGCTCGACCCCAAGAAGACTTCGCCATTCAAGTTCTACCAATTCTGGATTAACCTCCCTGACGACGGACTCGAAACGTATCTGCGGGTCTACACATTCCTCCCGGTCGCCGAGATAGACGCGCTCATAGAGCTCCATCATCGTAAGCCTGGCAACCGCCAAGCCCAAGAGACGCTCGCGCGACTCGTGACCGAGATTGTGCACGGCCCGGCAGTAACCGCACAGGTGGTGGCCGCAACCGACGCACTCTTCGGCGACACCTCTTTTGCCGAGCTCTCGCGCGAAGCGCGACAGGTCGCCCTCGCCGAAGCACCTTCAGTCACACTCGCAAAGAAAGATCTTGAAGCAGGCGTCTCGCTCGCGGAGACGATCGTCACCGGCGGTCTTGCGTCAAGCAAGAGCGACGCGCGACGACTGATCGAAGGGAAGGGAGTTACGCTCTCCGGTCTCCCGATCGAGAACCCGAGTCAGGAACTCCACACTCACGACCTCCCCGGCGGCTACGCCCTCATCCGTAAAGGCAAGCAAGGGGTGCTGATTCTCGTTTTGAAATAACGGCCGAAATCGGCTATACTGGCCGAAGCGCATCGGTGGTAGAGTGGTCAATTACAACAGGCTGTAAACCTGTCGGCTTCGGCCTTCGTTGGTTCGAATCCAACCCGGCGCACCAAGATAGAGATATGGTCCCCGAAAGGGGACTTTATCTTTTCTCTATCTCGAAGGTGTATAGTTTCCCCATGAAAAGGCTACTTTCCGGCGTCCTCATGGCCGTCCTCGCGTTCGGCATGTTTATCCCCGCACTCGCCCAGGAAACGGGCGAGCAGATCGTGCTTCCAGAGTCTCCGGCAATCCAGGAACCGGCTCCCGAGGAAGAGACTGCGTCAACGACGCCTGAGGCAGCGGCGGCAACCAGCACCCCTGAAGAGGCTCCTGTAGCAGAGATATCTTCGGTCGATACGGTACTCGTCGAAGAGCCCGCAGCCGAGACAGTAGAGCTCATCGTGAAGTTCAAGGAGAGC
>JBAQEU010000034.1:0-16120 GCA_049286905.1 Minisyncoccia bacterium | reverse complement strand
GACCTTGCCCGTAGGGTTAAACTGCGTCGCGCGGACACGGTTCGAATAGCGCCCTCCTACTTGGGTGCTTTTTCCGGTGATTTCGCAGGCTCGTGCCATAGTCAGGTCATGGTAGCATAAGATACTAAACGAGCAACTTATATGGTCGTCACCCTTTCTTTCGTCATACTTATCATTTCCATCATCGCCCACGAGGTAGCCCACGGCTACGCCGCAGACGCCCTCGGCGACCCTACCGCTCGCCTAGCCGGGCGCCTGACCATGAACCCTCTCCCTCATATCGACACAATGGGCTCCGTCATCATTCCGGCGCTCCTCGTGCTTTCGCACTCGACACTGCTCTTCGGCTGGGCGAAGCCAGTCCCGTATAACCCCTACAACCTCAAGAATCACCGCTGGGGCGAGACGATCGTCGCCCTGGCAGGAGTGGCAACAAACCTGTTCTTGGCTGTCATTTTCGGGCTCATCGTCCGTTTCGGCGCGAACATCCTCTCGCAAGAAATGCTCCTCATTGCCTTCATCATTTCCTCCACCAACCTCTTCCTCGGACTCTTCAACCTCATACCGTTCCCGCCGCTCGACGGCTTCACTGCGCTCCGATCGGCGCTCCCATGGCATCTCGCTTCCGGCCTGAACCGTTTTGAACACCACCTGCGTACTACCGGAGTCCTCTCGCTCATTCTGTTTATCTTCATCTTCTACTACTTCCTTGCGACGCCGTTCATTTCGCTCGTGTCCTGGACCTTTGGACTCATTGTCGGAGTCAGACTATAGTAGGGATATATGGACTTCAACAAAATACCGAAACAGTTCTGTGAAAACGTGTTCGCGGGGCACACCGAGGAGAATTTCGTCATGGTACTCAGTGTCGGGGAAGCGGCGCACGCCTACGCGCTTACCCCGGCGCACATGAAGCGTCTCGTGCAGAGCCTCTCCCACCAGGTAGAAGAATATGAAAAGAAGTTCGGCCCTATCCAAGCAAAGTGGTCTCCTGGTATCGAGAGCCCGATTCAATCCAAAGACATCAAAGGGAGCGGGGAATAGGTTTTACACCAGTACATCCGCGTAGAGCGTGCGAGCAACTGCTATACTAAATTGGTATGGAGTACCAAGTACCGCAGTTCATCGAGGTCGAAGACAAACTCATCGGTCCTCTGACCTTGAAACAATTCCTCTACCTCGCGGGAGCCGCGGGTCTTACGGTTGTCGTTTTTGCGTATCTGCCGACTATTGTCGCCGCCATGCTCGCAATTCCTGTCGTCGCTCTCTCGGTCGCTCTCTCGTTCTATAAAATAAACGGGAAGCCGTTTATTGAAGTTCTTGAAGCAGGATTCAACTACCTCACAAGCAAGAAGCTCATGTTGTGGAAATACACCGCACCGACTGCTGAGGCGGGGCAGGCCGCCGCCGCGGCTACGGCGGCCGCAGAAGCCGCCGCGCGGCCTGTGCGTGGTGCACCGAGACTCACTCGCGGGAAGCTCTCAGAGCTCGCATGGTCGCTCGATGTGCCCACAGGAGGGGAGTCAGTCGCTGTCAGAAAATCAAATTCATAGACTATGGATACCACCCAAGCCGGAAAAACCCAGCAATTCGTTCCCGTCAAAGAGATACGGAACGGTATTATCGTCCTCAAAGACGGCGGATACCGAGGTGTCCTCATCTGTTCTGCAATCAACTTCGGACTCAAGTCAGCCGATGAACAGCATGCAATCACGCTCGGATTTCAGAACTTCCTTAACACCCTCGACTTCTCAATTCAGATTGTTATCAACTCACGCCGCATGGATTTGCGCCCCTACCTCGCATTCCTCGAAGACAAGGCCGCAGAACAAAAATCCGAGCTCATGCGAATCCAGCTCCGAGAATACGTCGAGTTCGTGCGCTCATTCGCTGACCAGACGAACATCATGACGAAGTCCTTCTATGTCGTTGTCTCCTATGCGCCGCACACCAGTGCGGCAAGTGCGGTCAGTTTCCTTCGCGGCGACAGCGCGGCGAAGAAGAGTGCGGCAAGCGCAACCTCTTTTGAAGAGGATCGTGCTCAGCTCGAACAACGTTTGTCGCTCGTGACCGCCGGACTCGCCGGTACTGGCGTGCGCGCAGTCCCTCTCGGCACTGAGGAGACTATCGAGCTCCTCTATCGCTCCTTCAACCCGGGCGAGCTTGAGAACCCTATCCGTCTCGACGCATGAGTATGAACTTTACCTATTTACACTTTTAATCATGGCTTTACTCGACTTTTTCAATCGCAAGACTGCCGAAGAGGCTCCTGAGATAGTCCCAGTCTTGCCGCGCGACATCTACAAACAGAGCTCGCTCGACCTCGTCGACACCATCGCCCCTACCGCGCTCAAGATCGGCTCGCGCGAGCTCGAGCTTGGCGAGAAATTCGTCCGCACGTTTTATACCGTCTCTTATCCGCGATTCCTCTCCGATAGCTGGTTCTCTCCAGTTATTGATCTCGACAAAGTGCTCGATGTCTCTATATTCATCCACCCTATCGAGACCGAAACAGCGCTCCGCGGTTTCCAAAAGAAAGTCGCCGAGGTGCAGAGCCAGATAAACGAACGTGAGTCGAAAGGACTCGTCCGCGATCCTCTCCTCGACACTGCCTACCAAGACCTGGAGAACCTGCGTGACAACCTGCAACAAGCCCAAGAGAAGCTTTTTGATGTCGGGCTCTACCTCGCTCTCTATGGTGATACAAAAGAAGAGATAGCGAAGACAGAAGGGGAGATACGCGGCATTCTCGACGCCAAGCTCGTATACACCAAGCCCGCCCTGTTCCAACAAGAACAAGGGTTCCGTTCCTGTCTGCCGATAGGGACTGATGAACTTCTGGTCAACTCTAAGCTCAACTCCTCGCCGCTCTCCTCGATATTCCCGTTCGTGTCGTTCGACCTCACAAGCGATCGCGGCATTCTCTACGGCATCAACCGCCACAACTCCTCGCTCATCCTTTTTGACCGCTTCTCTCTTGAAAACTACAACTCCGTCGTCTTCGCGAAATCCGGTTCCGGCAAGAGCTATGCAACGAAACTCGAGATTCTCCGTTCCCTCATGTTCGGTACTGATGTCATCGTCATCGACCCTGAGCGCGAATACGAACAGCTTGCTGAAGCGACTGGCGGACGATCATTCAACATCTCGCTCTCGTCTGAAAACCACATCAACCCGTTTGACTTGCCGCCGGTGCGGGAAGACGAAGACCCAAAAGACATCCTTCGCTCAAACATCATCTCGCTCGTTGGGCTCTTCCGCATCATGCTCGGCGGCCTCTCACCTGAAGAAGACGCTATCGTGGACCGTGCTATCAGCGAAACCTACGCTCTGAAAGACATAACCGGCGATTCTGACTTCTCTGGCGCTGAGAGTCCGCTCCTCTCTGACTTCGAGCAAGTGCTCTCCGGTATGGAAGGGAGTGAATCTCTGATTGAGAGACTTTCTAAATACACTCGCGGCACGTGGGCTGGGTTCATGAACCAGCCGACCAATATCGACTTGAAACAGCAGTTCGCCGTCTTCTCGGTACGCGACATGGAGGATGAGCTGAAGCCTATCGCCATGTACGTCATCACGCACTACATCTGGAATGCCGTGCGCCACGAGCTCAAAAAGCGCCTTCTCATCGTCGATGAGGCGTGGTGGATGATGAAGAGCGAAGACACAGCATCGTTCCTCTACTCTCTCGCAAAGCGCGGCCGCAAATACTACCTCGGTGTCTGCACCATTACGCAAGACGTGGAAGACTTCCTGAAGAGTCCGTATGGCCGGCCGATTCTCACAAACTCGTCGCTCCAACTCCTTTTGAAGCAATCGCCTACAACGATTGATGTCCTGCAACAAACATTCAACCTAACGGATGAAGAAAAATATCTCTTGCTTGAAGCCGGAGTGGGGGAGGGGCTCTTCTTCGCGGGTCTAAAGCACGTCGCCATCAAAGTCGTTGCGAGCTACACCGAGGATCAGATCATCACGTCTGACCCATCACAACTTCTTGCGATAAAGCAGGAGAAGGGTCGTTATGCCACAAAGCAGACCTAGCGCTCCGCCGCTTGTAATGACCTGGGCTAAGGCCGTTCCTGTCCTTGTCCTGGCTCTTGTATTTGATGCTCTCAGACTTTTTTTCGAGATGTTCTGGTTCTTCGGCCCGGCCATAGCGGCTCTGTACTGCACTGATGCCGCGAGTAGTTGGGTTGGTTCTTTGTGGGGACTGACCGCGGCGGCGTGCACCACGGTCGCCGCGCTTGCCGGTGCGTATGCGTCTCCTGCCACTACTGCCTTCGGAGTCGTTATGGCTATAGCGGTGGGACTTATCGGGTGGATGACGCTCGGACTCATCCTTATCATGACCAATGCCCGTATGTTTAAGGAAAATGCAGGAAATACACTTTGGTTTGTGGGGAGCCTCCTTGTGAGCGAAACCCCACTCCTTGGCGCCGTACCAGCGCTGACCGGCTCGCTTGCACGCCTCTATAGTGTGCAAATCAAGAAAGAGAAAGCGGTCTTCCGTGCGTATCAGAAAGAAGAAGCCGATCGCCAAGTCAAAGAGCGCCAAGAACAGGCCGCCCGAGCTACACAGGCCCGTAACGCCCAAATCGCAGAAGCACAAAATCAAGAAATCTCTGACTACACGCAATACGCTGAAGAGCCTGCAAATGATGAGCAGTATGATCAAGTCCAAGGCGATACCCGAAAACCTGCCTATGAAATAAACGCCGAAGCGGCAAATGACGACTCATATATCCCCCAAGACAATCAGAAATCAGCGTAGCCGCCCCGTGTTCGGTATATACTAGGAACATGCACCGCACTCTCACTACGGTTCTTGCTCTCGCCCTCTTTCTTCCGGGAGTCGTATCCGCTCAGTCAATCGAGTCGCTCGGAAGCACTGATACTTTCTCGGTATCAGTCTCTCCTCAATATCCGGCATCATTCAGCCAGGCGACACTTTCATTCCTTTCTGCCACTATCGATCTCGCAAACGCCGTGCTGACTGTCTCAGTAGGCGGCAAGCAAATCTACCAAGGGAGTGTACGGCCTGTCGCAATCCCTCTCGGGCGCGCAGGGAGTGTCGCCGCTGTTACGGTGACCGTCACCTCGGCAAACATTCCTTACAAACAGTCGCTTTCTATACAACCGCAAGACGTCTCTCTTATTGCAGAGCCTATTTCTTCAGCTCCAGTGCTGTACCTGGGGAAGCCTCTTGTCCCTCTTGAAGGGAGTACTCGTGTTGTCGCCGTGGCCAGTATGAAAGACGCCGGCGGCAGAACCATAGACCCGACAACCCTTTCCTACACTTGGACGGTCGACGGCACGCAGATAGCCAACTCTTCCGGCATCGGGAAGCAAGCTGTCATTGTCGCTTCGCCGCTTCAGTATCGCACCCGAACCGTCTCGGTCGTCGTTCGAAGCCAGGTAGGGAGTCTCACGAGCGGTGCCTCGCTCTCCCTCGCTCCTATAGCTCCTTCGCTCCGAGTGTATGAGAATGACCCCCTGCTTGGCATACGATTCGACCGCGCACTCGAGACCTATGCAATACAGGACTCAGAGGCGAGCCTCTATGCGGCCCCGTACTCCCTACCGATGTCGAGTGGGGCTCCTAGTATTCAGTGGTTCTTGAACGGGGCGGCGGCGCAGATAGGAAATCTGATAACTCTGCGCCCTTCAGGGAGCGGGCAGGGAAGTGCCTCGCTCTCTCTTACTGCTTCTGCCGGCACCTCTGCTATGGCAACAACAAACATTCCGCTCTCTTTTGGCGCGAAATCGAGCTCTAACTTCTTTGGCCTATGAAAAAAGCTTTCTTGTTTAGTCTCCTTGCTTTTGTCGGGTTCGCGCCGCATGTGCTCGCCCAAGGGTTCGTTCCTATCGCTCCTATCCCTGGCCTTACCCAGGGCGTCGTTGCAAACTCAGCAGGGCTCGCCGATTTCTTCAACAACCTCTACAAATACCTCATTGGGCTTGCCGCAACCCTCGCGGTTATACAGATAATTTGGGCCGGTCTCGATATCGCTTTCTGGCACAAAGACGCCGTGAGTGCGATTACCGAAGATAAAGGGAAGATATACAACGCCCTCTTCGGGCTTGTGCTGGTACTCTCTCCGGTGTTGGTGTTCTCTATCATTAACCCGAGCATCCTCAACCTCTCACTCAATCTTCCTGAAATAAAGCTCCTCACTCCGGTCGCCGGAACACCGGGAACACCAACTCCTCCTCCGGCACAAGACCCTGTACTCGCCGCCGCTCTTGCCGCCGGGTGCGAGGTGCTCACTGCCACACCCCTAGAGCTGTACTGTCCCGCATCAGCATCAGCGGCGGCACAAGCTTTTGTTGATGCTTGTATAGCTAAGGGTGGAACGGGAGAAATTTCAAATGACTGGTTCACGAACAAAATAAGAGCCACTTGCAGTACTCCTCTTGCCGCTGCTTGTACGACTACTAGCAACAGTGGTCAGTATTTTGAAACTGCAGTATGTGCCAGCCTGAATGATGCAAATTCATACCAATGTAAGAACAGTTCATTGACACTATATATTCTCCCGTCTTCTACTTGTAAGGAATACAATCCTACAACTGGAGCTTGTGCAGACACTTCAGTGAACGCCTACTGCACGAGTAGCACAGACCTGACGGTCTACAAGTACTACAACACAATTTCTGGAACTACCGGATCTGCGGTTGCGATACCGAGCGATAGTGCAAAATCGACCGCTTTCACGAGTGGTTGTTCTGCCCAAGGAGGAACGCCGGTTGGCGAGCCTACAGCGGCGGCTACAGCATTCCTCCTTTCTCGTGCTTACCAGGTAAGTAACGGGTGCCCGGCTGATGTGGGGGTCACTGTTCCTTCTCAATACTCAGGGATGGTGTGCTATAGCGCGGTACTGTCTTGTAGACCTCCCCAACAATAACTATGCAACGAAACCTCATCATTGCCGCAATCGCACTTGTCGTCATCCTCGGGCTCGGGACAGGAGCATACTTCCTTTTCTTCGAAGGGAAGCCGAGTGTCTCGGTCGCGCCCACTGGCTCTAGCTTGCCATCAGCAGGGCAGGTGACTCAGAGCACTGGAACTGGCAACGGGTCCTCTGAGCCCGGAGGCTCAGGTACGGGTATCACAAATGCTCCGGTGGCCGTCTCTGGCCGTTTGGTGCAGATAAGCGCCGGACCAGTCGTGCCTGGTATGGTCGTGACTGACAAAAAGCCGAGAAACGCGAGCTCAACGCCAGAAGTCATGGTGAGCTACATCGAACGGGGAAGTGGCAATGTCTTCTCATATACCGTGGGGAGCAAGACAATCACCCGTATAAATAATAAGACAATACCGGGCATACAGTCGGCATCATGGCTTCCTGATGCTTCTGCCGCCTTCGTGCGTTATCTCTCGGGAGAGGATCTCTCCACTATCAACACCTACTCTCTCTCTGCTACAAGTACGAGCGGATTCTTCCTTCCCCAGAACCTTCTCGACATCAGTGTGTCTTCCACGAGCGTTCTCTCGCTCGCCTCTGGGGTAAATGGGTCGGCGATATCAGCCGCGCGCACCGACGGCACTCGTTCCACGACGATATTCACAACACCCCTTACTTCGCTCCGGGCGTCTTTTGCTGGGAAAGGACAGTATCTCGTCTACACAAAACCGTCCGCGACGCTCACTGGTGATGCTTTTCTTGTTGATAGTAATGGATTCTTCTCTCATGTCGCCGGGCCGCTTTCCGGACTTTCTGCTCTCGCGAGTCCGTCAGGGAAGTGGTTGTTGGTGAGTTACATCCAGGGTGCTACGATGCAAATGCAACTTGTAGACACGGTCACGAACACGACGCTCCCTTTGCCTGTATCGAGCCTCACCGACAAGTGCGTATGGACCTCCGATAATTCCTCTATTTACTGCGGAGTTCCGGTAAGCCCGAATACCTCTGCCACCTATCCTGATGATTGGTACCAAGGAGCCGCCCATTTCTCTGATCGTATATGGAAGATAGATGTCGCTGGCCGCTATGCACAACTCGTCCTCGACTTCTCTCAAGCAGGGAAAGGTGCTCTCGATGCTACCGCGTTTGCAATAAACCCTTCCCGCACGATGTTGGTATTTATAAACAAGAATGACGGCTCGCTCTGGGGCTACTCACTCTAAAGCTAGAGAGTAAAAATAGTGCCGATTATGCTGGTTTGGTTTCTGTCTCCCGATTGAGGGTTCGTAGTACGTGCCACTCTTGTGCCACTCCTGCGAGGTTTGTCGCAATGAAATAGAGAGCCACTGCGCCGGAAGTCGTGTACGAAATAATAGCGATGAGGAACGGGAAGACGTATTTGAGCTGAAGACCGATTATCTTCTGGAAATCACCCTGCATGCCGGTAGACGATGGTTTCATCGTGCCTGAGAGTGCCACATGAGCCTGGAGGAATTGCGTAGCGCCAGCTAGCACCGCAAGGAAGATGCTCTTTCCTGCTACAGAAATGAGTCCTAGGAACTCGAGAGAGGCGATGTCCGGAACCGGGGTGAGAGCGTAGAGTCGCGCCAGGTTAATCGCCGGGAATGGTTCCGCTGTGAAAACCCAGTAGAGTGCAAGAAGAATAGGGATCTGGATGAGCGCGATGAGGATGCTTGCAAAAGGATTCACCTTCGACTCCTTGTAGAGAGCAAGAGTATCGAGAGCTTCCTGCTCTTTGTTTCCTTTGTGTTTCTCTTTTAACTCTTTAATCTTCGGCTCAAGAAGCTTCATGGTGCGCTGAGTGCGAGCCGCTGAGAGAGAGAAAGGGAGGAGGACGAGACGGATGATGATAGTGAGGATGATGATAGCGACACCCACATCAGACCCCGGCACGAGCGCAACGAGCGCAACGAGCGCGTTATAGATCGGATTATAGAAAGCGGCGTTAAAGAAGGTTGAGATCACGAAAGAATAGGATTACGGGTGTATTTTTGATAGAAGAGCACTCAATTCTGCCTGGATGTCTTGATAGTTTACACTACCGGTTATCGCTCGGGGAAATACGATAAGAGCAGGAGGGAGGGGAATGGTCCGAAGTGCCTCAAGTATCTGACGCTTCAGACGGTGTCTTGTCGAAGAGAGCCGAACTATTTTTTTTGGTATCACAACCGCATATCCCCGGACTTCTTCAGGAATAACTACCACAAAGTGGGGGGAGGAGATTCGATGGCCGGCTTTGAGTGCCGCCCCGAACTGCGCACGCGGGAGCCGTTCTCGACGGGAAAACACAAGGGGTTAGGCGGCGAGCTTGGCTCGGCCTACGCGGCGGCGCGCCTGGAGGATTTTTCGCCCTGAGGCGGTCTCGGTGCGCGCGAGGAACCCGTGCGTGGTGGCACGCTTCTTTTTCTTCGGCTGATAGGTTCGTTTCGTGGCCATACGGGATGGAATTAGGTTGTACACATGATACTAACAGGTTCTAGGCGAAACGCCAGTGTGCGACACTTTCCGAATGAGCGTATACTCCTTGATACGTATGGATAAAGGTAATCCAAAAGAACTCTGGGAACATGTCCTCACCCAGGTCGAGCTTTCAATCTCGTCGGCAAATTTCAATACTTGGTTCCGAAACAGCTTCATTGTGAAAATAGGGGAGGATGGTGTGGTGTATATTGGCGTGCCGAGCCAGTTCTTTAAGGATTGGTACCTGAAGAAGTTCCACACCCTCCTCCTCAAGATCGTTCGGGAGGTCTCTTATGAGTTCCGTAACATCGAGTACCTTATTGTAAAAGACGAACACCGAAAGGTTCCCAAAGAAAACAAGAACACTAAAGGCGCTCTTGAGCTCCCACTTGAAGAATTCTATATAAACAAGAGCGATAATTTGAATCCGCGCTACACCTTCGACACCTTCGTTATAGGTTCGTTCAATAATCTCGCGTATGTGGCGGCACAAGCGGCTCTGAACCGCCCTGGTATCACCTACAACCCTCTTTTTATCTATGGCGACACTGGGCGAGGGAAGACGCACCTTATTCAAGCTATTGGTAACCAGTTTAAGAAGCAGTACCAAGGAAGAAAAGTGTTTTACCTCACTTCTGAGAAGTTCGCAGTTGATTACACCGACTCCGTCCAGGCAGGTACGGCGAACCGTTTTAAGGATAAATACCGCCAGTATGACCTCCTTATTATGGATGATGTGCAGTTCCTCTCGAAGAAAGATAAGACGCAAGAGGAGCTTTTCCACCTTTTCAACGCCCTGCACGACACAAACAAACAGATTATCTTTTCTTCAGATCGCTCACCAGCCTCTATTCCAGACATCGCTGAGCGTCTGAAAGGTCGTCTTGCGAGCGGTATGGCTGTCGATATTAGTGAACCTGACCCAGAGAGCCGTATGGCCATCGTGCAGAAAAAAGCGGCCCTTCATGGAGTGATGCTCTCTGATGAAGTTATTGAGTACATCGCTACAACCCTTTCAGGCTCCATACGAGAGCTTGAAGGAATGGTGAATAGTATTGTGTGCCATGCGCAAGTGAAGGGATCTGCGCCAAATATCGCAGAAGTACGACAATCCCTCCGTTCCTTCACTCGCCCACAAAAAAACATATCTGTGAAGAATGTTGTCGATAAAGTAGCGGAATTCTATGGTATTGATGAGGAAAGTATCTATGAAAAGACTCGTAGAAGGGAAGTAGTACGTCCTCGGCAGATAATTATGTACCTTCTTCGGGAAGATTTTAATATTTCCTACCCAACTATTGGTGCAAAACTCGGTGGTCGCGACCATACGACAGTTATCCACTCCTGTGAGAAGATAAAGCGTGAAGTAGTTGTGGATAGTGAGCTCTTAAAGGAGATTCAAAACATACGAACCCTACTTGTATGACCTATTTTCAACCCTTATACACAGCTTCTGGTTTTACCGAGATAAAAAATATACAATTACCATATAGCTTTTTCAGCCTATCCCCAGTATTAACACCCTTAATAGGAATTGTATGAATATTTCAATAGAAAAGAAAGAATTCTCTGAAGCAGTGCATAAAGTCGCTCGATTTGCTGAACGAAAGAGCGCAACACTTCCTGCTCTCTCTTCTATACTTCTTATTGCTGGTGATGATGGTATAAAACTTCGAGCAACGAATCTTGAGACAGGAATCGATCTAAAACTCTCAGGAAAAGTAGTGAGTGATGGTGTTGTTGCAATACCTGCGACTATTCTCCAGCAAATAGCGAGTTCTTTCACTCAAGAAGGGGATATAACTCTTGAACAAACAGGAGATATTGTCTTTATAAAGAGTGGTACAGGTAAAAGCTCTATAAAGACTGTTCCTTATGATGATTTCCCATCTATACCATTTCCAGAGAATCCTAAAAATAGAATAGTGATTCCTGGGATTCTTCTTAAAAATCTTTTTACAGGAATAGCTTCTTGTGCTTCTACTTCTACTGTTCGACCAGAGCTTTCAAGTATTTATCTTTCTATTGAAGGAGGTGTTTTGACTGCTGTTGCAACTGATTCTTTCCGTCTCGCAGAAAAGAAAGTACCTCTTTCAAATAAAGGTACCCAAGGAAAGTTTCTCATTCCAGCGAAGAATGCACTTGATATAGCGGCAGCACTCCCAGACGATGATGTGATTATGTCGTTTGATGAACACCAATGTGCATTTGTGGGGGAAATGGGAATGCTTGTTTCTCGTCTCACAAATGCGACATATCCTGATTACCGACAGATAATTCCTAAAGAATCTATTGTCGAAGCCATACTCCTCCGAAGGGATTTTGAAACTGCTTTGAAACGCACAACTATCTTCTCAGATACCTTCCAGAAAGTGCGTGTTAGTTTCGACCCAAAAAAGAATATATTTTCATTCTTTGCAAAAAACGCTGATATAGGCGAATCATCTGAGTCACTCACCGGGCGCATCTCAGGAAGCGAACTAGAACTCTCATTTAATCACCGATACCTTTCAGCGGTTCTCTCACTTACTTCAGCTGAATCACTTTCACTTACCGCCGCTGGTATTGGTCGCCCACTCATTATTAAAGGAGTAGGAGATACCTCTCTCCTCTACCTCGTCTCCCCAATGAATCAGTAAAATACATAGGGTTACCCTATGTATTTTATCCAAACAGATCAGAATGAGTGCCGATATTTACCAAAACTAAACAATCATCTTCTGTTTTATAAATAAGTAACAAATCAAATTCTAAATGGCACTCTCGGTAATCAGACATGTCACCAGTCAGTGAATGGTCTTTATGGTTTTTATCTAATTTTTCTTCACAAGAAAGAAGATCGACAACTTCTTCAAGTTTTTTAGACTCAAACGAGCCAGATTTCAGAAGCTTCTTTAATGACTTTCTGAATTTCGTAGCCGTTCGGATAGAAAGCATATAAGAATAGCTACTTCCCGGCAATATCAAATATCATTTCTTTTGCGTTTTTGTAACTCTTTCCACGAGCCAGGGCTGTTTTTGTTTCTTGTATCATCTGGCGTTCTTGTTCGGGAGTAAATCCGTTTTCAGTTCTGATAGGGAAGGGGATAGATCCAGTATGCACGACTTGATGAAGAAAAAGCTTCACACCAGAGGACATATCGAGCCCCATGTTTTTGAAAGCAGTATCAGCACGCTTCTTCATCTTGCTATCAACACGCACTTGGATGGTTGAAGTCATATATGTAATAGTATGATATTGTAGTTACAATGTCAATCAATAGTAGTGCTCACTGAAGAGTGTTTGAGGTGGTTTGGTAAGAAAGAGGCACAGGAAGCATCACACCACCCTGAAAGAGTTCTGGGTGAAGGTTGTACCATGTTTGGACACCATATTCCCAATATGCGAATTGAGGATCTTGAGCAGGGTTCGTAGGAGCGGGGCCTTGGGGGTTAGTCTTGTCAGTCCAATAGAGTAGGTCGTGTGGGGTGATATTCCCTCCAGCATCTGGGATACGCCAGTTACCCTGGAGCATTGGCGGGACAGAAGCCAGTATAGGGCTCGGCTCTCCAAAATAAGCAACAGGGTACTTCGAGAGTGCATAGGCCATTACCTCGTGCCACATCGGTGCCGCAATAAATCCGGCGACAGACTTCACCATCGGCGAGTTGTCGTTATTACCCGCCCATACCCCTATTGCGATAGAGGGAGTATACCCGACGATCCATGCATCGCGGGTATCATCGGTCGTACCGGTCTTTACGGCGACATCATACCCGGCAAAAGAGAGAGGAGAATCGAGAGGATATTCCGGTAGACGTGCTTGAGCGTCTGAGAGCATACCAGAAACATCGCGTGCAATGTTTGTCGGGAGTACTTGCGAAGACTGAGTAGAAAACTTTATGAGAGAACTTCCTTTTGCATCAGCGACTTCTAAGAGGCCGGTCGGGGTATTCTTCACACCATCGTTTGCAAATGTGGCATAGGCGCCGGTGAGGTCGAGTAGACGTACTTCACCGCCGCCAAGCACGACCGTGAGCCCATACTGAGCCGCATCGCCAAGTGTTGTAAGTCCAAATGCTTTTGCGAGATTAATGGCATTTGTGACACCAACCAAATACAAAGTCTTGATAGCTGGGATGTTAATAGATTGAGCGAGCGCCGTCTCGAATGTCATCGGCCCACGGAACTTCCCATCGTAATTTTCCGGAGCATAACAAGGCGAAGTGTTGTTTGTGGTATCTGATGGCTGACACGAAGTCGAGAATTGAGTAGGAGTATCGAACATGACAGTATTACGAGTATAGCCACGCAGAAGTGCGAGAGAATACACAAAAGGCTTCATGGTCGATCCTGGCTGACGGAGCGAGAGAGAAGCGTTGTACTGCCCATCGATATCTTTATCGAAGAAATCTCGTGAACCGACCATAGCGAGTATCTGTCCGGTGGAAGGATCTACAGCAGTCAGAGCCGCATTTGAGGCATTAAATTTCTTCACATTTTCTAGAGCATACGTGTTCAGAGTGGATTCAGCTTTTGTTTGAAGGTCAGCGTCGAGTGTAGTCGTGACTTTCAGTCCAGAGGTAAGTGCTTCGGTGCCATACATAGTTTCGAGCTGGTTGAGGATATAGAACACGAAATGGGGAGCGATGATGGAATTGCGGCCTGTTGTAATGAATGATACTTGTTCGCTTTTTGCACGAGCAGAAACTTCATTATCTATAAATCCTAGAGTTTGCATGCGCTCAATAACAAGATCTTTTCGTGCATCCAAAAGATCTCGATGTGAGCCATACGGGGAGTAATACGAAGGAGCTTGGGTCATTGCCGCGAGATATGCTGATTCGGCGACAGAGAGATCTTTTGCGGGAGTACCGAAATATGCTTCAGAAGCAGCCTCAATCCCGTAGAGCGTACCGCCATACGGGATGTTGTTCATATATGCTTCGAGTATCTGGTCTTTTGAATATATCTGCTCGAGTTTGATAGCGAGCACCCACTCATGAATCTTTCGGATAATACTTTTCCTGCTCGTAAGCAAAGTATTCTTCACAACTTGCTGAGTGATGGTCGAGCCGCCTTGTGCAAGCGCACCGCCAAGCGCGTCGATAATCATCGAACGGATAATCGAGGTGATACGGATACCGCCGTGCTCGTAGAAACTCGAATCCTCGATAGCGATTGTTGCTTGTATAGCATTCGGTGATATCGCGGAAAGAGAGACGACCTCACGCTTCGCATCGCGGTTGTAATCATAAAGCAGGACCTGACCCGTGCGATCATAGATTTTTGTCGACTGGTCAACCTGTCGAGAAGAAAAAGAATTAATATCCGGAACCGCGGCAGAAGTAACTGCGAGGAGTATGCCACCAGCCACAATGCAGGCTATCCCAACAAGGACGAGCAGAGAGGCAATGATGGTGTGGCGCCAGGAGGCAGGCTTTCGTAGGGTCATGTTTCGTATGCTAGCACAAAGCGCGTCTCTGCCGATGGGGCAGAGACGCGCTGTTAGTGCACTCGACTAGAACGTTTCTTTTTCTTCGGAATCGAAACTATCCACCTCATGGAATCCCATAGAAAGAGGATCTTCCTCTCCCTCTTCTTCAGTATCGTCTTCTCCGCTTATGAGAATTTCATCCCCATCGAGCGGCAGTTCCTTTTCTTCAAATTCATCATCCATATAGACGCTTTTCTACATTACCGGTTAACCCCGGGCGGGGATCGCTCTATTTGAACAAAAATTATTTTTAATGCAAGCAGATTATGGTTCACTTGTGGATTATTCGGAAATACCAGAAGTGTCCATACCACCCTAGGTAACTGTTGTATAATACTTCTATTATCAGATCCACACGCTCTCATGACAAAAAATCTTCTCCAATTCAGTTTTGTATTTCTCATCCTCGTCTCTCCCGTCTTCGTGCGCGAAGCAACTGCGGCTTCTCTTTCACAAGTCCAGATAAACATAATCGTTCAACTCCTCCAGTCTTTCGGTGTAGACCAGACAGTTATCAACAATCTTCAAACATCACTCGGAGGCGCCGCTTCTTCTATAGGAGGAGGGAACTCCACATCACTTACAATAAACGGACAGTCGACTGTTTCAAATGGAGACCCACTCCTTCCACGTACTTGGACGTGGTCCTCCCCGGCAGGAACAACAGCCTCAGCATCAGTCACCAGGTCGGGTTGCGTGAATCCATCTCAAAACGGCACAACGAATCCTTGGACACCATGGGAGGCTGGAGAATCGGCACAAGGCTCAAACACCACGGTTCTGGGGACGGCTTTCTATGGTTGTACTATTGCGGCAACCTATACTGCTACCAGTGCGACGGGTCAGTCCGAAATAGCTCGTGCCACAATAGTGTTCAAGCGTTCGGCAACCGAAGGCGTTTCTCCTGTTATTGGAACTCCCCCAGTCCTCGGCACAACTCCAGTAAATCTGTGTGCTCAGCAAGGGCTCACCAATGCGGCCGGGCAACAGCCGAACCTCCCACTAGGAATCGGCGTGTTCTCTGAAGTCCTCACCAGTCCGGGTCAGGTTCCTAGTAAGTCGTTCCAAATATATGGATTCGAAAGGAATCAAGCTCTCGTGTTCCCTATAACCGTTGATGCATACGATCCGAACAATCCTACAAAACCAGGAAACTACACACTGAGAATTGATTCCGCTACGTATTCAGGAATAGAAAATATAGTCTCTATTTCCAAAGAAAAATGTGACTTCTCGATGCCTTTTGATCCGCGA
>JBAQEU010000033.1:0-8587 GCA_049286905.1 Minisyncoccia bacterium | reverse complement strand
CGCCAAACCAAGTCCGAGACCGCCGCGACGGGAGGATTGGAGGAGCTCGATGAGCGCGAGCGACAGCGAGCGCGCTTCAGACGGTTTCCACACACGACTGCCCTTCTCTAGGATGTCGCGTACTTTCCAGTGCAAGAGGCCGTGGAGCATTTCGGGTGCGTCGCCCGCGACAAGTGCGCGATTCACTTCGAGCCAAAGCTTCTCTCTGTTCCGTGCACTGAGCGCGTCAACCAGACTTGCGTTGAATCCTCGCTTGGCTTCAAGCGTAGCGGGAGCGTCAAATTTGTATTCAATCTTCGCCTTCGCCACGAGCTTCTTCACCTTCGCAGATGTGAGTTTCGGAGCCAGAATGACTATCGCGTTATCAGACGCGGCAAGCGCATCGATATGTTCTTCGAATATAGTTTCACTGCTTCCCTCCTTGTCCTGCGTAGCTTCAGCGGAGTAGGATTCTTCATCATTCACTGCGCGAGCAGTTGGGAACGGGTCGTCGATAAGTATCAGGAGTCGCGACACGAAGAGCCCGCCTGAGAGGGCGGCGTCTTCGAGCGCCGCGTCGGTGAGCTCCTCGCGCGTAAGCCGCACATAGGCGAGGTTCGGCTCTTTCGCGCGAGCCGCGGCCACCCACGCAAACGCTTTCTCGCGTACTTTCGCCACATCGCTTCCGTGAAAGAGGTACAACATGGTTAGGTAGAGTGCATCGCGCCCCAGTCACTACCTGCCTTCATCGTCGCAATGATTGGTACTTCGTGTGTCTCGTCTTTCGATAGAACTGTTTCCATGATTTCTTCTATCTTCTGAGCGAGCGTTTCCACACGCTCGGTACGAATCTCATATACCAATTCGTCATGCACTTGGAGGAGCAGTCGGGCGTCTTCGAGCGAATTTTCTTTTTTCAGCATCTCGTCCACACGGACCATCGCGAGCTTGATGATGTCTGCCTGCGTGCCTTGTATCGGCGCATTTATTGCCATGCGCTCGGCCTGCGCACGCACATACGGAAGCGATGACTTCATCTCGGGGAATTGTCGGCGGCGACCGAAGAGCGTCTCGGTGTAGCCGTGTTTGCGTGCGAAACCGCGCGTGCTCTCCAGGTATTCTGAGAGGGTCTTGAACGTACTGAAGTATTCCTCGAGGTACCGGTGCGCCTCGGCGGTCGTGCTCCCGAGCTGGGCACGGAGCGCATTCACCCCCATGCCGTAGAGGATGCCGAAGTTTATGACCTTTGCCCTCCGACGCATTTCAATGTCAACGTTCTCAGGGGCGACATTAAACACAAACGCGGCAACTTCCTGGTGTACGTCGCGACCGCTCTTGAATATCGCACAGAGCTTCTCGTCTCCCGAGAGGATGGCGGCGAGACGGAGCTCCACCTGCGAGTAATCGAGCGACACGAGCGAGAAGCCCTCGGGTGCGACAAATGCATGGCGAATCGCCTGCCCGCGCACCGAGTGGAGCGGGATGTTCTGCAGGTTCGGATTCTGCGACGCCATGCGGCCGGTTGTCGTGCCGGTCTGGAGGAACTCGGCATGCAGGCGATTCCCCGCATCAAGCATCGGCGGCAAGTTCTCAATATAGGTCGAAAGGAGTTTCTTCAATTCTCGATATTCGAGTATATTCGCCACAACAGGGTGTTCATCGCGGATTTTCTCAAGCTCGCTTTCGCGAGTGGAGCGCTGTCCTCCCGCCGTCTTTTTTTGTTTCTCAGGAACAATCTTCAGTTCATCGAAAAGCACCTCCCCAAGCTGTTTGGGCGAGCTCACATTAAACTCATGTCCGGCCGCTTTATAGATACTCTTTTCAATCTGTTCCAGATCAGCACGGTATTTCTTCGCAAGGACATCAAGCACTTTCGGGTCGACGAGTATGCCAGATTCCTCCATCTTCCGTATCACAGGGATGAGTGGCTTCTCTATCTGCTCGTAGACATCACGCACACGCCCGAGCTCTGCTATCTGCTTTTCCAGTGCCGCATGTGCGGCATCAAAAGTGCGCTCTTTCGTGAACGCGAGGATGTCATCGAGCGAAGGGTTCGTGAACTCCGACGAGATGAGCCAAAGCATCACCTGTGCTTCGGCAAACTTCGTGTCATCGATTTCTTCTTCCGGCGAGAGCTCTATCGTCTCCCCCTCCTCTGGCTCTTCCACGCCTGAAGGGTTGTGCGCGACAAGTGTCGTCTTGATTCTGTCTTTCAGCGTTCTGAATCCATATTCATCACACATTAAGAGCATCTTTTGTGTATCGATGTTTTCGCGCCAGGTGTGCTCCGGTATCGCAAATGCTATCGGTGCATCAGTACGAATAGTCGCAATCGACTTTGAAAGCCGCGCATCCTCTTCGTGTTCTCGAAGCAGTCCGATCATACGTGCCTTTATTCCTTTTGCTAAGAACGCCTCATCGCCCTTCTTGAGAGCGGTATATATCTTTTCTATAGAGCCGAAACCGGTGATGAGTTCGGTCGCCGTCTTCTCGCCGATGCCCGGCACACCCTTGATGTTGTCTGACGGGTCGCCGCGAAGACCTTTGAAGTCAGGAATGAGTGCTGGTTTGAAACCAAAGCGATCCACCACCGCTTTTTCATCATAGAGAATCGTGTCTTGTATTCCCTTCTTGAGGGTGTAGACCTGCACGCGCTTATCATCCACACACTGCAGAGTGTCCATGTCGCCCGAGGCGATAATCACTTCAATGTCTTTTTCTTCTTTTAATTCATGCGCAATAGTGCCGAGCAAGTCATCCGCCTCAAATCCTTCGCGTTCGTACATCGGTATTGAAAAAGCTTCAAACACTTTTCGTGATTCTTTAATCTGCGTTACAAGTGCTTCATCAGTGGGCCCTCGAGTGCCTTTGTATCCTTCGTATGCTTCGTGGCGAATAGTCGGCTTCGGCAAGTCATAGCATGCGGCGATGTAGTCCGGCTTCAAATCGGTAATAATCTTCAGGAGCATCGCGACAAGCCCATAGAGCGCGCCCGTCGGAACGCCGGTCGGACTCATGAACTCCGGTAGCGCGTGGTAGGCGCGATGAATAATCGCGTGGGTATCGAGGAGCACGATGCACTTCTTGCCGGAAGATTTCTTAGCCATACACAATAGTTCGTGACTCGTCTGGATTCGCAACAATTGAAATGTGCACTGCCGGTTCTGGAAGAGCCTCTGCGACTTTCTCGGGCCATTCGAGCAGAATAAGATTCCCCGAGTCCTGCATGAGTTCGTCGAACCCGAGCGCCGCAAGATCTTTCCCCGACTCAAGCCGATAGGCGTCGATGTGCACCAGCCGCCCGAACTTGGCGGTTTCACCGCCAAGTAGGTAGATTTTTTCGAGGACAAATGTGGGGCTCGTAACAACCTCTCCGACTCCGAGCTTGCTCGCTACTGCTTTCGTAAAGGCTGTCTTCCCTGCGCCGAGCTCGCCCGAGAGCGTCACAAGAGTCGCACCCTGCGTACCTCTTAAGAGGGCGTCCACGAAACGCCCTGCTTCTGCTTCAAAATCAGCAAAGGTAGCGAGAGTCTTCTCCATAAGGACTAATTGTACCGCCGAAAATGAAAATGCGCCCGAGCTCCGAAGAGATCGAGCGCACTTGGTTTGGTACTTTTCAGTACCGAATCCCCCACCCATAGGGGTACCCGAAATACGTAGGGAACGGTGCCCCAGTGACACAGGTCCAGGACGAACCGCTCCACATCGGGTAGCTTGGGTATTTGCAGTCCGGTACCGGCGGGGACATATACCCCCACGTCGCCGGCACGGGAACGAATACCACTTTCGGCATTGTGCCGCATCCGACAAGCAAAACGGCAAAAAGGGCTGAAACTAGTGTCTTAGCGAAATTCATGGCAATTCTCCTGTGAGTGATTACCCGCCGAAACAGCTAGCGGAACTAGATATATAATAGCACTATTTATGGCTATTTGTCAAGCCCCTGCTACTCTCCCTCGCCGCGGATGGTATGATTCACGCTATGGATTTGCCATTCGATACGAAACACACTGACCGGAAGCTTGCAGAAGTGCGCGAGCGAGAAGAAGAAGATGTCGCGAACATCCTCTCTGAGAAGTACGGCATGCCGTATCTCGACCTCTCCTTGAGAGAAATAGACAGCGACGCGCTCCGCACCATCAAAGAAGAAGATGCCCGCCGAGCCGAAATCATCGCTTTCGCGAAGATATCGAAGACACTCTCTGTCGCTGTTCATAACCCGAACAATCCTGCGCTTGCAAAAGTCATTGAGGATCTCGCCGGCCGTGGATTCGAGGTACAGCAATTTCTCGTTTCAGAAAAAAGCCTTGAGCGCGCTTTCGCGCGTTATAGCGAGCTCGCCTCCTCTACTGAGTCCAAAGCTGGTGTCGTCTCAGTCATAGACGAGACGCTCGCTCAGTTGACCGAGAAAGGCACGACGAAAACCGTGCTCATACAAGAGCTTGATACTGCAGTAAACGAGAAGTCACTCACACGTGTGTCACGTATCTTCGAATTCCTTCTCGCCGGGGCTTTTGCACTCCGCGCGTCTGACATCCACTTTGAGCCGAGAGAGGATTCGACGCTTCTGCGCCTACGCATCGACGGACTCCTCACCGACATCTACCATTTCGATCCTGCGACCTACCATCAGTTGAATGCTCGCATTAAACTCCTTTCCGGCATCAAGCTGAACATCACGAATCGCGCTCAGGACGGACGTTTCAGCATCACGCGAGCGAAAGGAGCTATCGAAATGCGCGTTTCGTTCATCCCTGGGAACTATGGCGAGTCTATCGTGATGCGTATCCTCGACCCTGAGTCGACGAAAGTCTCCTACAAAGAACTTGGTATCCACCCAAAACTCCTTGCTCGCCTTGAGACCGAGATCCGGCGAGCAAACGGTATGCTTCTCACCACCGGCCCAACTGGCTCTGGTAAGACGACGACGCTTTACTCATTCCTCCGCGAACTCCACACTCCAGAGATAAAGATTATTACGATTGAAGACCCAATCGAATACCATCTCGACGGCATCGTGCAGACCCAAGTGGAGGAAAACAAATACACGTTTGCTGAAGGACTCCGCTCCATTGTCCGTCAGGACCCAGACATCATCATGGTCGGTGAAATACGCGACGGCGAGACTGCCGACATCGCCATACAAGCGGCACTCACCGGGCACTTCGTCTTCTCCACCCTCCACACGAACGATGCCGCCGGCACGTTCCCCCGCCTCGCCGACCTCGGCGTTGATTCTCGGTCTTTCGGCTCTGCCGTCACAGTCTCAATGGCTCAGCGACTCATGCGCACACTCGACCCGGACAAGAAGAAAGAGCGTCCGCTCTCTGACGATGAGAAGCTGATGATTACAAAAGTGTTCGAGCCGCTTACTGACAAGTCTCTCATCCCTGAAAAGATAGAGACCGTATGGGAGCCGGCACCCGAGAGTCCCGACGAGACCGGCTACAAAGGACGCATCGGCCTCTACGAAGCAATCTTCATGGACGATGAAATGGCGAGCTTCCTTCGAGACAACCCGCCTTCAAACGAAATCGCAAAACTCGCGGCAAAACAGGGCTACCTCACCATGGCACAAGACGGCATTATCAAAGCTCTGAATGGCATTACTTCCCTCTCTGAAGTCATCGCCACCGTCGACCTCCCGCGCTAATCTCCATTAAAAACAAAAAATCCCGTCCATAGTCCTCAAGGCAAAACCGGCATAAATGCCGGGTGGACGAGACACCTGAGGAGTCTCCCAGTGTCGCAACCGAAGTAGCGAACCAGAAGGTCCTTGGGGAAACGCCCGAAGCCGTCAAGCCTTGCCTAGAGGAGTATGAACAGGATTAAGGGAACACTTATGCCGCTATCCTGCGGCCCGGAAACTGTGCTAATATATATAGCACCTTCCTATTTTTATGTCAAGAGCCCCCGAAGACCTCATTCCCCTTCCTCATGTGCTCGATGCGGCGCTCCGCCCAGGTCACTGGGATGACTATGTCGGCCAGAAACAGATAAAAGCGAATGTGCGTGTCGCCATAGATGCCGCAAAGAAGCGCGGCACGATGCCTGAACACATCCTCTTCTATGGTCCGCCGGGTGTCGGCAAGACGACCCTCGCCTACCTCGTCGCGACGACGCTTGAGTCCCCACTCAAAAGCACTTCAGGTGTGGCGATAGAGCGCGCAGGCGACCTCGCGGCAATCCTCACCAATCTCGAACCGAACACCGTGCTTTTTATAGACGAAATCCACCGTCTCTCACACAAGATTGAAGAGCTCCTTTATCCTGCACTCGAATCAGGTCATCTCGACATCATTCTCGGTAAGGGTCCTTCGGCTCGAACTGTCGAGCTTGCGCTCCCTCCTTTCACACTCGTCGGTGCAACTACCCGTATCGCAGAGCTCTCCGCTCCGCTCCGCTCACGCTTCGGCGGCGGTATCTTCCAGCTCGATTTCTATGGTGATGAAGATCTGCGCGACATCATCCGTCGTTCGGCAGACCTGCTCGGACTCTCTGCTCCTACTGACGTCATCGACACTATCGCGGCACGGAGCCGCGCAACGCCGCGCGTGGCAAACGCTCTCTTGAAGCGCGTTCGCGACTTCTCAGAGGTGCATGAGCGCCCTCTTTCGCTTGCACTCTGTGACGAAGCTTGCGAGCTCTTTGGTATCGACGCACTCGGTCTCACGAAGGATGATCGTCGGTATTTAAAAGCACTTCAAGACAGTTTCCATGGCGGGCCAGCCGGCGTTCGCGCTCTCGCGGCCGCCCTCCACGAAGAACCCGACACGATTGAGAGCGTCTATGAGCCCTACCTTCTGCGCCTCGGCTTCATCGAGCGTTCCCCGCGCGGCCGCATGCTCTCTAAAAAGGGTCGTGAATATTTAGGAGCGAAGTGAGTCGGGAAACGAGTAGTTAGACTTGGCCTAGCGGCCCGGAGCGACCAATTTTCGTTGCCTGTACTCAGACTAGGAAAATGGAAGTACTCGGGGTGGTGCGCTACTCGTTTTGCGACTCACGAGCGACACTGGTATGATTTACCTATGTCAGGACATAGTAAATGGTCACAGATTAAAAGGCAGAAGGGCGTAACTGATGCCGCACGAAGCCGTGTCTTCTCGCGCTACGCGCGTCTTATCACCATGGAGTCGAAGAAAGCAAACGGCGTCCTCACCGCACCTGGGCTCTCTACTGCTATCGCGCGCGCCAAGGCCGAGAACATGCCGAAAGACAACATCGAGCGTGCAGTCGCAAAAGGAGCCTCAAAAGATTCCGGAAACCTCGAGCAGGTGGTGTATGAAGCCTATGGCCCCGCTGGTGTTGCTATCATCATCGATGCCCTCACCGATAATAAAAACCGCACGACCCCCGAGATCAAACACATTTTCTCAAAAGCAGGTTTCGAAGTCGCCGCACCTGGAGCCGCAAGCTGGGCGTTCACGAAAGTCGGCGCAAAATATATCCCGAACGAGCCTTTGACCGATATTGAAGGAGATGATGAAGAGAAGCTTGGCGCAATCCTCGAAACACTTGATGAACACGAAGACGTACAGCAGGTGTTCACGAATGCGCGCGGATACGAGAGTACGAACGATGAGGATTCTAGCGATTGACCCGGGCTACGACCGGCTCGGCATCGCTGTTGTAGAAGGCAACGCTTCCCGCCCGACACTTGTCTGGAGTGATTGTGTGTTGCCGGAGAAGGGTTCGATAGAAAAACGTCTCGCCCATATTTCCCGTGCGGTCAGTGCCGCTATAAGCGAGCACACGCCTGATGCTCTCGGTATTGAAACTCTTTTTTTTAATGTAAACAAAAACACCGCGCTTGGAGTCGCTGAGGCACGCGGGGTTGTACTTGCTGTGGCAGGTATCGCCGGCATTCCTATTATCGAGTGCGCCCCCCAACAAGTGAAGCTCGCGGTTGCCGGGCATGGCGGCGCAGACAAAAAAGCAGTCGCGAGCATGGTGCCGCGACTGCTTTCTCTCTCTGAAAAGAAACGTCTTGATGATGAGCTGGATGCGATTGCGGTTGGGATTACCGCTCTAGCACTCGGCCTTCCCCGTTAGGATTTAACGACACACGTACCGGTTCAGGAAGTCTTGGGTGACACAGAGCCCTCCGATAGCACAGCTTCCTCCTTCGTGAACAAGACTGTTGCAACCGGGCGGCGGCGGACTGGATTGCATAGGGCCAGGGGTAAATGACCACCGTCCAGGGCCCTCTCCCCATCCTGGAGTTTGTGATGGGCTCAGTTGTACCGGGCCGCCAGTCTGTGCCGGAGGAGTAGAAGAGGAGGGGCAGAGAGAAGCGTTTGCGACGACAGTACCGTTTGAGCAGGTATACGATCCAGGGGTCGTACCGCCACTCACAGTGCCAAACGGGGTGAAGTCGGGGGCTAGTCCAAGACCGTTCACGTACACATTGCATGGGGAACCTGCATGTCGCGGCTGTCCGTCTCCACACATGACTGCATCCTGTATTGGGCGAACGAGTAGTCGGTTACCAAAAGCATCAGTCCCCTCAAACAACGCTGGTCTGATGTTTATATAATATTTTCCTGGAGCGACATATACGCCATCCTGTCTCGTTAGCCTACCCCCTGTGAGGGTCGTGCTCGACATA
>JBAQEU010000032.1:0-16126 GCA_049286905.1 Minisyncoccia bacterium | reverse complement strand
GCGGTCGCTTCGCGGTGGTAGGCGAGCATGGTGTCTATGTTTTCGAGCATCGTGCCGCGCTTGTGCTCAGAGGAGCAGAGCGAGTCGAGTGCGCCGCACTTGATGAGCGACTCAAGCGACTTCCGATTGAGATTCTTTGAGCCGACACGAGAAAGGAATTCAGAAAGGGAAGCGAACGGACCGTGCGCTTTCCGTTCGGAGATAATCGCTTCTGAAATGCCCTCGCCGAAGTTCTTGATGGAAGAGAGCCCGAACCGAACAGCGTTTCCGGGAATGTGCTCGTTTGACATGTCGCTCGAAGGGCACGGAGTGTCATTTTCCCCATGGGGAAAATGACCATTGTAAAAGTCTGCTGGCATTTGGGCTATATCCTCGCCCTCGGACCGTCGTCCTGCGGGAGTCCCTTCTCGCGGCATGTCTTCACGAGCTAGGTCTGTGTGCACGACAGTAAACACAGAACCGCTCTCGTTCACGTCTGGCGGGAGGACGGGGATGTGCATGCGCTTCGCTTCGGCGACAAAGATTGCAACCGATTCGGTGTCGCCTGAGTCGGCAGTGAGGACTGCCGTCATGTATTCGACCGGATAATTCGCTTTCAAGTAGGCGGTCTGGTACGCGACTTTGCCGTAACTCGCGGCGTGCGCTTTGTTGAAGCCGTAGGCGGCAAACGGTTCGATGAGCTCCCACAGCTTTTCAGCAAGGTTCTTGGAGAGTTTGCCGTACTCGATAAATCCTTTGAGCAATTTCTCTTTTTCCGCCTGCATGACCGCCGGAATCTTCTTGCCCATCGCTTTGCGGAGCTTGTCGGCTTCGAGCCACGAGTAACCGGCGAGCTTAATGGAGGTAAGGAGCACATCGTCTTGGTACACGAGAATGCCGTATGAGAAATCGAGATACTCCTGCATGCGCGGGTCCAGGTAGCGGATGAGCTTCGGATTGTGCTTGCGTTCGATATACGAAGGGATGGTTTCCATCGGGCCCGGGCGGTAGAGCGCGACCATCGCGTTGATGTCGTGAATGGTGGTCGGCTTCAGCTCTTTGAGCCAACGGGTCATGCCGGAGCCGTTCAGCTGGAAGACGCCTTCCGTCTCGCCGCGTGCGAGCATCTGGTAGGTCTTCTCGTCGTCGATTGGGACGTTCTCGATGTCGATGTCGATACCGCGCGTCTCTTTCACTATAGCAACAGCGTCAGCGAGAATCGCAAGGTTCTTGATGCCGAGGAAGTCGAACTTGAGGAGACCGACTCCGCCGTCGTCCGTCACGGAGTACATGTCGTACTGCGTGATCATTTTACCCGTGCCTTTCGGGTCGGGCTGGACCGGTACCCACTCGATAAGCGGTGTCGGAGAAACGACGACGCCGGCGGCGTGGACGCCGACGTGGCGCACACCGCCCTCAATGCGCTTCGCGAGGTCTATGATCTCTTTCGCATCGTCGTCTTCGTCGTAGTAGGACTTCAGGTCGGGTTCAAGCTCGAGCGCCCGCTCAATGGTCATCGGGAATCCTTGCGAACCCATCGGAATCATTTTCGCGATGCGGTCGCCGGTGTTGTAGGAGTGGCCGAGCGCGCGGCACACATCGCGCACCGCCGCACGCGCCATCATGGTACCGAACGTGCCGACCTGCGCGACGTGATCATCGCCGTATTTGCGTTTCGCATAGGCAATCATGTCGTCGCGGCGGTTGTCGGCCATGTCCATGTCGATGTCCGGCGCCTTCGGGCGTTCAGGGTTCAGGAATCGCTCGAAGGGGAGTTTGTAGAACAGCGGATTCACGTTCGTGATGCCGGTGAGGTAGCCCACAAACGAACCGGCGGCTGAGCCGCGGGTGGTGGTCACGATGCCGGCGCTCTTGGCGAAGGTGAGCAGGTCGGCAACCATGAGGAAATACACGGCGAAGCCTTTGTCGATGATGACTTTGAGTTCGTATTCGATACGGTCGACGACTTCTTGCGTCTTCTCGAGTTTTCTCGTTTCAATACCGGCGTAGGTCTTTGCACGGAGCTCTTCTTCGTGTGAGGCGAAGCCGGGGGAAATAGGCACGGCGGGGAAAACCCACTGATCGAGCATGATGTCGATGTTGCAACGGTCAGCAATGGTGCGGGTGTTATCAACCGCATCGAGCGTGTCTTTGAAAGATGCAAGCGCCTGCTTCTCGCTCGTGAATGAGAAATCTTCTTGCTCGTTTTTTCCGCGTCCGCCCTGCCCGATGCGGCGCAGGATTTCGGTCGCTTCGCGATCATCAGGGTCGAGATAATACACGTCATGCTGGGCGACGAGCGGTGTGTCGGTCCCGCGCGCCATCTCGACTATTTTCTCCATAAGCGCTTCGTGTCCGGCAACGTGGGGGTGGTGGGTAATTTCGAGAAAGACATTACTTGGGAGCGAAACACCCAAGTCAGACTTGGCGGTTTCACCGCCAAGTGAACCGTTGAAGATATGTTTGAACTCGTCGAGGGCGGCTCCGGCGCTCTCAATGTTGCCCGCGCGGAGTGATTGTGCGATGTCGCCGGCAAACGACGGGATAATCGCGATGAGTCCTGCGTGGTGCGCACGCAGGAGTTCTTTGTCGATACGCGGCCGCTCGAAGAATCCCTCGACCCACGACTTCGTGACGAGCGCGAGAAGGTTTTTGTATCCTTCGTTATTCTCAGCAAGCAGGACAATGCGAGACCGCTTTGCATCGAGCGTCGGGTCTTTCTCGAAGCGCGAGCGAGGAGCGAGATACATGTCAACGCCGAGGATCGGTTTCACGCCCGCCTTCAGAGCGGCTTTGTAGAACTCGATTGCGCCGTGCATGTTGCCGGTGTCGGTGAGCGCGAGCGCGTCCATACCCTCCTTTTTCGCTTTTGCGACCAGCTCGTCTATCTTGGGGAGTGCCTGCAAGAAGCTGTAGTGGCTGTGGGTGTGTAAATGAATAAAGCGACTCGACATGTGCTTCAGTATACCCCGTTCGATACTTTGCTTCACTTTGTAGGCGATCGGGCGGTCCTATCTAATGGGGTATATACTTTTCTCATGAGATTCACTCTGGGGGTCGATGAGGCGGGGCGGGGCCCGCTCGCGGGGCCAGTCGCGGTCGGCGTGGTCTCGGTCCCCGAGGGGTTTGATGTGGCAAAGGCGTTCCCGGGCGTCGCAGACTCGAAAGCGCTTTCTGAGGCGAAGCGGGAAAAGATTTACCACATGCTCGTGGTGCGCAACATGCTCGGCGATGTGCGCTTCACGGTCGAGTTTGAAGACGCTCTGACGATAGATAGGGAAGGCATCGTGCCTGCGGTCCGCCGCGCGCTTGCGCGCGGCGTGAACGCGCTCGCGCCCGACGCCGCACTCGTGCACGTACGGCTCGACGGCGCGCTTCGCGCGCCGGCTGAGTATTCTCAGGAAACCATCATTCACGGCGATGTGCTCATTCCGCTCATCTCGCTCGCGTCTATCGCGGCGAAGGTCGAGCGCGACCGCTTAATGTGTGAGTTCGCCAAGGAGTATCCCGAGTACGGTTTCGAAGCGCACAAGGGCTACGGGACGAAAGCGCACTACGAAGCGCTCCTAAAATACGGCCTGTGTGCTATCCACCGTCGCTCATTCATACATCTTGATTCTGACGAGAAATAGGACTATACTCCTCGCTTGTGTCCAGCCGGGCGGCTGAATGCGAAATGGATGGTCTTTACGTAAGGAGTGGAGAAGATGACTGACTCAAACCTAACCCTTCCGGGCGCAATGCAGGGTGTTGGCGCGCCGGTTTCGGATGTACGACGTCATGTTAAGAGCGGCGCATTACCAGTGACCGTGAATAACTTGATGGTTGGTGGTTTCGCGAATTGTGTCGTCACAATCGAGATGCGAGAGCGACCGTGCCGTTCTGTGACGAGCATCGGGTACGATGGACAACATGCTTGCCGGACATTGATGTGCACCAGATGCAACAGCAACATTTCGCCCGATGTGGCGAAAGTCTGCAAAGAGCAGACTTGAACTTCTCCGATATAGGTACGGAAGCGCCGGTCCTGGAACCCGGCGCTTTTGATTTTTTGGCTTATCCACCATCTCTTTCGACCTCTTGCTTTTCTGATGAAATTGGGGTATACTATCAGCTTGTGTCCGGTATGGTCTGGCGCAAAAGATCTTTGGAGAGATTATGGAAACGCAAAAACCCCAACAAGGGGGATTGTCTCGAGTCATCAGGTTGATTCAGAAAGGCAAATTTACGAGCGGCGCGTCAGCAGGTAAAAACTGCGATGCATGCGCCAATCGCGGGAGCACCATGTTGTGCCCGAATGTCGGGTGCGAGGGTGCCGGAGCGGCAGCTTGGTGTCGTTCCTTTACCGAAAAGAAGAACGCCGCCTAGCGAACCTAGCGGCCCCAAAGACAGAGCGCTGACCCAGGAGGCCGGCGCTTTTGATTTTTTATACGGGACATGGTAGGGTACTGAGCATATGTCAATCCGAATGCGCCACACCCGAGGTCACACCGGCAATCGCCGGTCGCACCACGCGCTTGAGGCTACCCAAGTCGTCACCGATAAAGAGACCGGCAACCTCCGCCTTCCTCACCACATGGATGAGATTACGGGCATGTACCGCGGCAAGCAGATTGCTCCGGCAAAGGCCGTGCGCGTCTCGAAGTCGAAAGAGAAGGGTCCTTCGACAGAACCGGCTGTGAAGCACGTCCACGAGCATGCGGCAGAGGAGCACTCAAACGCCGAGGTGAAGGCCTCGAAGGGTGTTGCAGGTAAAGTTGCGACTGGCGGTCGCCCGAAGGCACGAAGCGGTTTCGGCGGCGGCGTCTAACTAACGTTTTCGTTCTATCAACACGGCCGCGCTTGCGCGGCCGTGTTGTTTGGTATACTGCAGGAGTACTCATTAGATCTTTCCATGGCTAACCGACATCTTGCACGCTCAGTTGTTCTCCAAACGCTCTTCGAGTGGGATACCACTGGTGTATCAAAGAAAGAATCAGAGGCGATTCTTGCGCGCAATGTTGCCGAGTTCGGAGGCGATGACATCGACTCCCCGTTCATGGAAGGTTTGCTCGATGGTGTGCTCGCGAAGAAAGCCGATATCGATATGGTCATCGAAAAAGCCGCTCCTGAGTGGCCGCTTGAGCGTATCGCACCGGTCGACCGCAACATCCTGCGTCTCGGGCTCTACGAGCTCCTCTTCGCCGATCGCTCCCAGGTGCCTGCAAAGGTCGCCATCAACGAAGCCATTGAACTTGCAAAGACTTTCGGAGGCGATTCCTCCGGCCGGTTCGTGAACGGCGTCCTCGGTGCTGTGTATAAAGAGCTCGGCGAACCGGGCAAAGACGAGCAGGGGGCCAAGAAAGTGAAGCGCGAAGAACTTCCGCTTGAGAAGATGGGCGGCGCTATCGTGTATGCCAAGCACGATGGACAGTACTACCTCGCACTGGTGCACGACGTCTTCGGACGCTGGACGCTCTCAAAGGGGCACATCGAGTCAGACGCATCGCCCGAGGCAGGCGTCACGCGCATCATTAAGGAAGAGCTCGGTCTCGATGCAAAAGTCGAGAGTCAGGTCGGCGAGAACGAGTACGTGGCTAGCCATCCGGAGAAAGGGAAGGTCAGGAAGCATGTATGGTTCTTCCTCGCTTCGAGCAGTTTCGAGCCGCTCGTACTCAAGAAGAGCGGCGGGCTCGATGACGCCAAGTGGTTCCGTCTGCAGGACATCATCGACCTTAATTTCTATGACGACATGTTGCCTATCGTGACGGCCGCCGTGCAGAAACTCCTCGATCACTCTTCGGCAGGAAAGTAGGGGAAGCAGGTGTCTTGTTTGCTACCGGCCTCGCAAGGCCGGTAGCGAGGACAGTACCTTCTGTCTACACTCATGCTATTCTGGTGTCATGCCAGATTTCTCACCCCTGCAGACTCGTCTTGGGCATACTTTTACAAACCCCGACCTCCTGGTCGAGGCTTTGACGCATCGTTCCTACCTGAACGAGCATCGCGACTACACCGGGAGTCACAACGAGCGGCTTGAGTTCCTTGGAGATGCTGTCCTCGAGCTCGTCGTCACCAACTTCCTTTTTGGGAAGTTCCCGGCAAAGCCGGAAGGCGAGCTTACGAGCTATCGTGCCGCCCTCGTGAATACCGTCTCGCTCGCCGAGACGTCGAGCGCGCTCGGAGTAAACGAGTTCCTCCTCCTTTCAAAAGGCGAATCGAAAGACACGGGGCGCGCCCGGGACGTGATACTCGCCGATGCGTTTGAAGCGATTATCGGTGCAATCTATCTCGATGCGGGATACGGCGCCGCAGAAGCGTTCATTACGAAAAACCTGTGCAGTAAGATTGACGACGTGATTGCGAAGCGCAGCTATCAAGACGCCAAGAGTCGCTTCCAGGAGGTCGCTCAGGAGAAGCGCGGCATCACTCCGAGCTACGAGACGCTCTCTGAAGTCGGTCCGGACCATGCAAAAGTATTTACTGTCGGTGTGTTCATCGGCGAAAAAGAGATTGCGCGGGGAGAAGGGCAGAGCAAACAGGAAGCGGAGCAGAAAGCCGCTGAAGCCGGTCTTGACAAGATGGGTTGGTAAGCACAAATTAAAGCCCAGAACAGAAGCCGATGAGTTTTTCATCGGAATGTTTTTTGAGAAAAGGAGACGACGATGTATCTCTTATGGAAGTGGAACGCGATAGTGTTCCTAGTGCAGTTTGTCGCCGGTACGGTGGCATATGCTTCGTCTGGAAACCTGTGGGTCGCCGCGGGAGCAATCGTTGTCTTTCCGATGTTGGTCGCGCTCGGGATGCCGGACCACAACAGGACCGGAGTGCTCTACAATCTGTGCCTTATCGCGATGACAGTGGCGACAATTGTGGCTATCACCGCGTATGTGTTCGAGCATAGTTTCGTCGGCGGGGTTGTCCTCACCATGATGGGTATCCTGGCCGTCGTTTCTCTTGCGGTCACCACAATCCAGGAGTTCCAGGGGGCCGGGAGCAAGGATCCGATTCTGATGCTCTTTATCATCGCTCTGCCGCTCGGTGTCGGAGCGGTACTCGGCGGAGTGATTCTGCTCTGGCGTAAGTATCGGGACCACACGGTCCCCATCATGTAATTTGCACATTGCGCAACGACCCCACTCACGTGGGGTCGTGACTTTTCATGTGGTGGTACAATAGAAGCAATGTTGAAGCGACTTGAGATAGTCGGATTTAAATCCTTTGCGAAGAAGACGACGCTCGACTTCGTTAATTCGACGACGGCTATTGTTGGCCCGAACGGGTCAGGCAAATCGAACGTCGCCGAGGCGTTCCGCTTCGCGCTCGGCGAGCAGTCGATGAAGAGCATGCGCGGCAAGCGCGCCGAGGATCTGATCTGGGGCGGGTCGCACTTGGCGCCGCGCAGTAACCGCGCGTCAGTGGCAATCGTCTTCGACAACTCCCGTCGCCAGTTCAAGATCGATTTTGATGAAGTTTCCATTGAGCGCGCGGTTTTCCGCGATGGCACGAGCGAATACTCGATTAACGGCTCGCGCGTGCGTTTGCGCGACATCGAGGAACTGCTTGCGGGAGCGAATATCGGCGAGACGGGGCATCATATTATTTCTCAGGGTGAAGCTGACCGTATCTTGCTCGCCAGTCCGCGCGACCGTCGCGCGATGCTTGAGGACGCGCTCGGACTCAAGATTTTTGAATTCAAAAAACAGGAAGCCACGCGCAAGCTCGAGAAGACCGATGACAACATCGCTCAGGTGAACTCGCTTCGCCGTGAGCTCGCACCGCACCTGCGCTTCCTCGAGACGCAGGTGAAAAAGCTCGAACGCGCGGACAGTCTGCGCACCGAGCTCGTCGAGCTCGCGCAGACGTATTTCGCCATAGAAGACGCGTATCTCGCGCATGAGAAGCTCGCGACTGAACGAGAGAAAAGTAACGCAACTGAGCGTCTCGCAGTCGCTACTGCTGACCTCGCGAGCATCGAGGAGCGCGTCACGACCGATGCCGAAGGGCTCAAGTGGCTCGAGCTCGTGCGCAAGACCGAGCGAGATTTGGAGCACGTCAGCGCTGAGCGCGGTACGCTCGCGCGCGAGATAGGGCGCGTCGAGGGCGCGCTCGCGGCCGCGAAGGAGCGGAGTGCGCGCGTGGCGCGCGAGCCGTATGCGAAAGTGCCGCGCGAGGACTTGCTCACGCTCGCACAAGAGGTAGGGAAGCAGAGCGACGAGGCGACGACCCCAGAAGCCATCCGCGCTGCGCTCACCGAAGTGGCGTCGCTCATCAAGAAGTTTGTGGGCCGATTTGCTTCGCCTGCCGATGACCTCCTCGCCGACGAAGAGCGCACAGCGTATGCACTCGACCATGAGCGTACTGAACTGCTTGCTAAAGACGCACAGCTCTCCGAGGAGTATGAGCGTACGAAGTCGGCACTTGCGCGTGCCCGTGAAGCGCTCACAGCCCACGACGAGACCGGGCGTGAATTGCGCCGCCGCATCCTCGAACTCGCCCAGACGAAAGCGCATGAAGAGAGCGCGCTCATCGCGATTTCTGCACGAGAGCGAGAGCTCGGTTTCTTCGCCGAAGCGCTTGATCGCGCTAAGGCCGAAGCGGGTGTGCTCGCCGGCATGGCGGCCGTCTCCTACGAGCCGCTTTCTCATGCGCCAGAAGAAGACCGTCACACACAAGAAGAGCGTAAGCGCACCCTCGATCGCATACAGATACGCCTCGAAGAAGCAGGCGGTACCGGTGAAGACATCCGTCAGGAGCACAAAGAAGTGCAGGAGCGCGAGGCATTCCTCGCGACCGAGCTTGAGGACTTGGCGAAGTCGGCGGCGGGCTTGCACGCGCTCATCAACGAACTCGATACCGAACTCGCAAAGCATTTCTCCGAAGGGCTCGCCCAGGTCAACGCATCATTCGGCGAGTACTTCTCACTCATGTTCGACGGTGGCGGTGCACGGCTCATGCTCGAAGAACCAGAAGAGCCGGAAGAAGGAGAAATGGAAGAGTTTGAAGACGATCTGCCGAGGGAGAAAGAACGTCCAGGTATCGAGATTTCGGTGAACCTGCCGAAGAAGAAAGTGCGCGCCCTGATGCAGCTCTCCGGCGGCGAGCGCGCACTCACCTCTATCGCACTCATATTCGCGATGAGCCAGGTGAACCCGCCACCATTCCTGATTCTCGACGAGACCGACGCCGCGCTCGACGAGGCCAATAGCCGCCGCTATGGCGACATGATTGAGAACCTCGCGAAGAAGTCTCAACTCATCGTGATCACGCACAATCGCGAGACCATGAGCCGTGCCGGCATCCTCTACGGCGTGACCATGGGCAACGACGGCGTTTCCAAACTCCTCTCCGTCAAATTCGACGAAGCCGTCGCCGTGGCGAAATAAGAGTAGTACAATAATCTTTATGAAATCAATAATTGCCGTAAATTTGTATAGATTGAGTTTGATTATTGTTCTCGGTTTATATGGATGGGAAGGTGTCCAGTCTTTTGTTTCAAACGGCAAAATGGACGAAGGCCTTTCGATAAGCGTCTTGATAAGTAGTTTTTTCGTTCTGGTTATTTCAATTGCCTTGAGATCCACAGCTTTATATTTGAAAGCACGTGTGGAGTGGTGGGATTTTTTCGTGATCGTTGGTTTGCCGATATTTGCTGGTCTTTCCCGTCTCAGTCTAGTTACTTACGGGACTTCTTTTGACGCTATTTGGCCAAGCATTATTAGTATTTCTGTACTTGTTCTATTGATCCGTTCATTTCGTTCATCATCAGTCTCTTAAGTTACCGGTACAAAATCCAATTCTTTTTCCATCACGCATACCAGCATATATGGACTTACGATGTCCATAATTATCATTCGAGTCGAGATGATCCAAGGTCTATCTCGGCGTCTTTCAGATATTCATGTAGAGAGTTTGAATAATTACCGAGTGCGTCTTTAAAAATGGAAGTCGTGAGAATTGAGGGAAAGTTCTTCTCGCCTACATAATCCAAATAACTGCTCCAGCGATATGAGTCGAGATGTTCAAGTGCTTTTTCAGTTTGCGCGACGCCATTCTTACTTCGTATACGCCACTCCTCTGCGCCGCGAAGATAATCCAGCGGGTTGAGATGAATGTAGTGAAGGATGTAATTAAAATGGGAATCACGCTCGATCAATATTTTCTTTGTGCGGCCTTGGAAAAGTGTACCGACACGAGAATATTTCTCGTTAAATGATTTTGCATAGCCGACATTCAACTTACGCAAGAACATAGACATACCTCCCTCAGTAAGTTCAGAGAGGAGCAGATGGTAATGGTTCTTCATCAGGCACCATCCATGAATTTCGACGAGCTGCTCGCGTTCCCTCATTTTGATATATGGACTTACGATGTCCATAGATTTAAAGTGGTGGCCGATGTTTGGATTAGCAGGAGCAATGTCATTAAATTCGTAAAGATTATGAACGAATCTGACATAATCGCTGTCATCGATAAATATATTCCGCCCATCAACACCCCGGTTCAGTACATGCCACAATTCCATAAGCTTCAGTTTAACGCATATATGGACTTACGATGTCCATAATTCACTCTGGCGAAGTGAGTTTGCAAGAAATATTTTTTGTGATTAAGTAGTCAATACTTCCTGCGAGTGGCGTAGGAAGGAGACCGTTCCTTAGGAGAGTAATCGTGACCGAAAATACTTCAATTGGTTCCCCGGAGCTAAAGGCTACCGGGTCCCACGGAAACAAAGAATATCGTTTTTATGGCTTCCCAAAAGGAAACCCGCCCGGCCAAGTCAAGGCGTTCGTCCGTGAAGGGCGAGACTCGTATGAAAGACGTGTCCCGTTCGATAAACTCCCGACCGAGGCATTGCAACGGACCTTCATTGCGGCGACCGGCAAGTCGGCTGACGCCATTGGGCTCGTCATTCTGCGGTAGTGTTTCGCCCGTAAGCCCAAAGCGCGCTCGAACCTGAGCGCGCGCTTTTTATACCGGAATGAAGTCCAATTCTTTTTCCATCACACGGGCGGCGAGAAGTTTGACACGGATAGGGTCGCCGAGGCGATAGCTCTTGCGGGTGCGCTTGCCGAGGAGCTGGTAGTTTTTCTCGTCGTATTCGAAATAATCATCACCGACATCCTTGATGCGGATCATGCCGTCGGCGTGGGTGGTCTGCTCCTCGACGTAGAGGCCGCGCTCGGTAACGCCTGAAATAACCGCGTCGAACTCCTGCCCGATCTTCTCGGCGAGAAACTCGACCTGCTTCATCTTGATAGAATCGCGCTCGGCTTCGGCCGCACCCACTTCGCGCTCAGACGCGTGCACCGCGAGCTTGTCGAAGGCGTCCATCTCGGCTTGGGTAATAGGGTCGCCGCCGGCATGCGACTTCACGAGTCGATGAATAATGAGGTCGGGGTAGCGGCGGATAGGCGAGGTGAAGTGTGTGTAGAAATCGAATGCGAGACCGAAGTGGCCGATGTTGCGCGTCGTGTACACGGCTTTGCTCATGGAGCGGAGCGTCGCCATTTTCACCAAGTATTCCTCGGGCTTGCCCTTCACTGCTTCGAGAAGCTTGTTGAGCTCTGCACCTGTGACCGTGCCTGCACCAGAGGTCTGCAGGTGGTAGCCCATGACGCGCAGGAGGTTGGCGAGGTTCTCGATGCGGTCGGTGTCGGGAGCGTCGTGCACGCGGTAGAGCGAGGAGAACTTCGGTCCGCCTTGTTTGGAAAGCTTCGAGAGGTGCTTCGCAACTGCTTCGTTCGCGAGAAGCATGAAATCTTCAATCATGAGGTTCGTGTCTTTGCGCTCCTTGAGGCGGATAGCGATAGGCTTCCCGGTCTCATCGAGTTCGACCTTCACTTCGGCAGTATCAAATTCAATCGCGCCTTTCGCTTGGCGGCGTGCACGGATCTTTTTGGAGAGAGCTAGCAGGGTAGAGAGTTCTTCGTGCAACTCACCTTTCCCAGCATCGAGCACCTCTTGAGCGTTTTCGTAGGTAAAGCGTTTGTCGGAATGGATGACGGTCTCACCGAACCATTCGTTCGTGATGTTCGCATCGCTATCGAGTGTGAAGACGGCCGAGACCGCGAGACGGTCCTCGTTGGGGTTCAGAGAGCAGAGGTCGGTCGAGAGGATGTGCGGGAGCATCGGGATGGTGCGATCGACGAGGTATACGGAAGTTGCGCGCTCGACAGCTTCTTTATCAAGTGCGTTGCCGGGACGAACGAAGAACGACACGTCAGCAATATGCACGCCGACTTCTATCTTTCCATCATCGAGCTTGCGCACTGAGAGCGCATCATCGAAGTCCTTGGCGTCGAATGGGTCGATGGTGCAGGTCGTGACCTTTCTGAAGTCACGACGTTTTGGATTCTCAGCTTCTTTGGCAAGTATGTCGCGGCCGTGGGCTTCGAGCTCTTTTGCTTCAGCGAGGACGCCAGGAGGGAATACGGGCGAGAATCCTTGGCCGAGCGCGAGTGCGCGCATTTCGGTCTCATGGACTCCCGCTCGGCCGATAATCTCCTCAACGGTGCCGAGCGGGTAGTCTTTATCGGTAGCCCACTCACCGAGGCGCACGAGTACTTTGTCGCCGACCTGCGCCGCGCCGCGGTCGAGAATCACGAGCGGTACGTACATTTTCTTATAGTCGGGCTGGAGCAGGGCGAGACCGTTCTCCTCGATAAGCGTACCGACGAACGTCTCACGGGCGCGCGAGACTATCTCGGTGACTTTGCCTGAAGCGCGCGGCGGCATCTTACCAGTCGGGTCGCGGTACTCGCCCATAGGGGTGACCTTCACAATGTCTCCAGAGAGTGCGTGGTTGGTCCACTCCTGTGGGATAAGGAGGTCTTCTTTGTCGTCACCGATAGGGAAGAAGCCGAGGCCTTTCCGGGTCATTACTATCGGACCCTCGTGGAGTTCTTTGTCTGGCATTTGTTCCACTCTAGCAGATTATAGGGCTAGTGGTATAGTGCTTCTGCACCTCCTCTCCGGGTGTTCGCGTTGCAAGCGATCTTTGCGGCCCTCTCACCAGGGTCGCTTTTTATTTGCGATTTTCACCTGGTTCTGGTAATGTGCGCCTACATGTTGATGATTCGATTTCAGCGCACCGGCCGGACCAATGATCCGTCGTTTCGCATTGCAGTTCTAGAGAAGGAGCGCGCCGCACAGGCGGGTAATATTGTCGAGCTTCTTGGTACCTATAACCCAAAGAGCAAGGCGCTTACTCTTAACGAAGAGCACGTGAAGGAGTGGATCGCCAAGGGCGCCCAGCCGACGGACTCTATCCGTAACCTCCTTATCAATAAGGGCGTCATCGAGGGCAAGAAAGTAAACGTGCTCCCGAAGAAGACTCCGCAGAAGAACGAAGCGAAGATCGCCGCTGAAGCCGCAGCAGTAGCCGAGGCCGCCGCCGCTAAGAAGGCAGAAGAAGCAGCCGCAAAGGCCGCCGCTGAAGTCGTAGCCGCTCCTGTAGCAGTTGAAGAAGCTCCGGTCGCAGAGGCAACTCCTATCGCAGAAGAGCTCCCAACCGAGGCTGAGGTTGAAGCAGAAGCGGAACCAGCACCTGCAGCCCCGACGTCTGAAGTCGGGGAGCCGACCGAAAGCGTCGGCTTTGAAGAGACACCAGCAGACGTCGCCACAGAGGAAGAGGCCGTTGCTTAAACTCTCTAGCCGCCTGAGGCGGACACATAACCAATATCCCTACTATGGAACCAGATCAGGCATTTCTCGAATATGCAGTGAAGGCACTCGTCGACCACCCAGAGTCGGTAGAAACGACACGCACTATCGACCAGATGGGTGTGCTCCTCACGCTTGCTGTACACCCAGAAGACATGGGTAAGATTATCGGCAAGAGCGGCAAGACCGCCGAGGCGCTCCGCATCCTCCTCCGCGTCGTGGGCATGAAGGGTAACGCCCGCGTGAATTTGAAGATTAACGAACCGATGGGTGGCCTCCGTTCGGCTGAAACCTCTCCTCATGAAATTTCACCTGATAACACTCTTTGAAGAAGCGTGCGACGCATACTTGAGCGCGTCGATAGTCGGCCGCGCACGCAAAGAGAAAAAGATTTTTGTAACGTATCAGTCGCCGCGACCTTTCGTAGATAATAAATGGGGCAAGGTAGACGAGCGCCCCTACGGCGGCGGGCCCGGGATGGTGATGACCGCACTGCCCGTCGTGCGCGCGGTGGAGAAGTCGCTCAAGACGCGCGCCAAAGGCGCGCGCAAGCAAGTCATCATTTGGTTCTCGCCGTCCGGAAAACAATTCACCAACAAAGACGCCGACGCACTCACCAAGTATGACGATGTCGTGCTCGTGTGTGGCCGCTACGAGGGCATCGACGAGCGCGCACGGAAGATGCTCAAAACCATCGCGACGGTGAAAGAGTTCGCAGTGGGCGAAGCGGTCTACACCGGCGGGGAAGTGCCCGCGCTCGCGATAGTCGACGCGGTTACGCGCCGCCTCCCGGGTGTGCTTGGTAAGGACGCGTCAGTCGAGGAGCGCCGCATCGCTTCAAGCGCGGTCTACACCCGCCCCGAAACCATTTTGTACAAGGATAAAAAATATAAAGTCCCCAAGGTGCTTCAGACCGGCGATCATGCCAAAATCGACGAGTGGCGAAGTAAGAAATAAGCTACAATTAACACATGGAAATCCTCGTAGTTCGCGAACCAGTTGATCAGGAGACACTTCAGTCGCTCGCGCATGCGTGGCATCATTCGCTCGTGAAAGGCGTTGTGGATATCTCGCTTGAAGTAGTCGCGCTCGGCGGCGAGTGGCACATGGATGCGAACAATCGTTTGATTGAAGAAGGGTCAGAACAGCAGAATATTTGGGGCTTTAACGTGTATCCAAAAGGGAAGGGGGATGCGGCAATCGAATACATTTCACTTATCAATATCCGCCCAATGCAAGGGAATCGCAGTATGGAAATCTCAAGTGAAGAAACTCGCAATGCCGTGCGCAAAGCGGTGGCACTCGCGATTCCATTTTTAGAGCTATGACACACGATGCAGTATTCTATTTTGCGAATCTCGGGGCTGACGTTTCGCGTTGTGTGAGCGCCGCGAAGCGTGGTGACGACGAACGATACGAAGACTCTCTCGCGCGGGCTCATCAGACGCTCGAAGAGCTTCGCCAGACTGCCCGCCCCGAAGCCTATGAAGAGGCTCTGCTCATGCTCCGCGGTCTCGACCTCGCTCGTGCGACGCCCGAATCGCTCTCGTCCTTTCAACGAGCACTCGACTCGCTCATCGGCACCTTCTCAGCGCGTCTCGCTAGGGCTTGACGTAATTAAAACGGTGTGCTAGAGTAGTCTCAACGTCGCTTGTTCATTCCAATCTTGGCATGCAGGTTTGCGACGTTACTGCAGAATAAAGGAGAAATAATGCATGATATGAAGCACTTTGAATTTCAAGTGGGGGACACAAAGGTTCGGGTTCATCAGGCTTTCAGTGCTTGGGAGACTCCGAGGATCACTCTCGTTGGTGCGAATGGTGAACAAAAGACTTTGGTCGTTAATAAAAACCTTGGGGCGGGACCCCTGCTCGAAATTGCGCTTTTGGGGGATTCGGCTCTCGAGCAGGCACGCTCTCGGCCTATCCCCGGTGCATAAACTGCCCAATATCGGACAACCACGCCGCCCTGAAATATGGGCGGTTCGTTTTTTATCCACTAAATACTGCTATAGCATGAAGTTTTGGATACCAGACCGGTAATCATGCAGCTATTGACAATTGACGTAAAGAGAGTTAATATATATACAACGTCGCTTGTTCATTCCAATCTTGGCATGCAGGTTTGCGACGTTACTGCGGGCCCAAGGAGAAGACAGTGTTAGAAATCAACCTAAACAAAGAGGAAGAGAGTTCGAACCCTCATTGGGATAACTTCCTCGCGAGCGTTGTGGATGCTCCTGTTGGCGTTTACTCGACAGTTGTCGAGAACGGCCTTGGGGAAAAAAGAACTTTTGTCTTCGTCACGTCGTCGAAAGAGACCCACCTCGATCTTGGTCGGATGAACTCCGTCGCGCAATATTATCTTGCGAAAATTCTTGAATTCTCGTTTAAGGAAAATAAAGTCACTGAACTCATGCTCAAGACCAAAAAAGGAAACACTTTGGTGGTGCAAGTGAGCGGACAGGGTCGTGTGAAGTTCTTCCTGTCCCCGGTGCACTGAA
>JBAQEU010000031.1:0-7561 GCA_049286905.1 Minisyncoccia bacterium | reverse complement strand
AACACCCACCCTTCTGGTGGGTGTTTTTGTATTTGTGCCCCAAAGCAGGTCTGGGAGACCTGCGGCCAGGAATCGAAAACCTTGCGAGCGTAATTTGTGAATACTTGGAACAAATTACCCGTAAGGTGTACTGAAACTGTAAGTTTAGATTCCTTATTTCCGTACTCTCGTTGTATACTTAATGTATGAGAAAAGATAAGGAAAAAGCTATTGAAATGAGACGGTCCGGCAAGAGTTATGCTGAGATATTCGCCCTGCTCAAGATACCCAAGAGCACTCTTTCGGGATGGTTCGCCACTACCGACTGGTCTCGCGAACTAAAACAGAAGCTGAGTAAATCGGCTCAGGCCGGTCACACCGTTCGGCTTCGAGAGCTGAACAAACTCCGCGGAGCGAATCTCAAACAAGCCTACGAAGAAGCCAGACGGGAGGCCCGAGAGGAATTTGAAGAGCTTAAATACAATCCTCTTTTTATTGCCGGCGTGATGCTCTATTGGGGAGAAGGGGACAAGCTGACAAACTATTCGACCAAGATAACGAACACCGATCCGCATCTTATTCGCCTATATGTCTTCTTTATTGAGAAGGTCTGCAAAGTGCCAAAGGACAAGATTCGAGCTCACGTGCTCGTATACCCAGATCTTGATGAGGAGAAATGCCGGCTTTACTGGGCGTCGCGAGCGCACATAGACCTCTCGAAGTTCACAAAATGTACGATAATTAAAGGAAAACATACCGCCCGCCCATTACCTTATGGCGTCTGTATGATTGGTATCTCCAGTACGTATTTCAAGGCTAAAATGCTCGAATGGCTGAAGCTGTTACCAACTGAATTGATGAATCGGCGTTATTATGAGAGTATGTCTGGACAGGTTGCTACAGTTTAGTGCCTGAGACTTGACGCGGATATGGTTTAATGGTAGAACATCACCTTGCCAAGGTGGAGATCGGAGTTCGATTCTCCGTATCCGCACAAAGAAATAGGATTTGACGAAGTGCACGATTCCTACATACAAAAACGGCTCAAATGAGCCGTTTTTGTATGTCTTTTGGTTATGTGTCGAACTGGGGATAAAGGTGTTAGCAGTGGGGATAAGAGACATGCGTCTGTTATGCTTCAAGGCATATGGTCCTAGAGTTTACCGAGGAAATACGCCATATTTCTAAAAGCCGTGGACCTTTCTTCTAAGACTCGTAAAGAAGTGGGGAACATCGGGGAAACGGTCGCTTGCGAGTACCTAAGGCGGCACGGCTTCAGCATCCGTGATCGCAACATCGCACGGAAAACCGGCGAACTAGACGTCATCGCAGAGAAAGAAGATACGCTCTTTTTTGTCGAGGTGAAGACAAATCTGGTAGACGAGTTTCCATTCTCCGCTGAAGCTTCGCCAGGAAGACCGGGCGATTATGACACTTACGATCCATCAACAAATCTCCACGAAGCGAAGATACGGAAGGTCGCCCGCACAGGCGAGTGGTATGTCCTTGAGAAAGGGTGGGAAGGGGACTGGCAGGTGGACGGGTGTCTGGTGTGGCTCCGCCGCCGAGACGGCATGGCACGAGTCCGCTACCTGCCACAAATCGTTTGAATCTGCTAGGATATTGAAACGAGGAGCCAAACGGGTTGTATCCGTTATTTGCACGGATACATTCCCTCACTCGGGGTGTCGTATACCGGTAGTACGCTTGCTTTGGGAGCAAGTAGACAGGGTCCGATTCCCTGCACCCCGACTGAATGAAATGAAGGAGTAGGTGAGAAAGCGAAGCTTTCGGCTGGGAATCGAAGGCCGGAGCGATGTTTTGCCAGCAGGCAAAACCGCGAGGCGGGGTCGCGAACGTTTCGAGCGGCGGCGAGAAACGATTTGTGACCGAAAGGCGTAATCGCCGTTTCCCTGCACCCCGACAAAATATTGACTACGCAGTCAAAGTGTGCCATATTTAACCTAGCCTACGAATTCCTCGTGGATATGGCTCTTTTACAAGGAGAAACGCCATGAACCGTATTGTTTCTTTTTCTGGTGCGACTTATAAGGTCTCACATGGATTCAACCTCTACATCGACATTTCGTCGGCCTGTAACGCCTCTTGCCCATTCTGTATCGCCCCAACGGCAGGAAGAAAAGATGGTCCTGGATTTTTCGATGGGGCTAAGTTTGCGCTTGATTTCACCGAAAAAGTCGGTGGGACCGTGCAAATCATCGGCGGTGAACCATTGATTAGTCGTAGGCTACCTGCTCTTCTCGAAGAAATAGGCGCCCATGACTACCGGCGAGTTGTCGTAAACACAAACGGATCTCGCATCTCTGACGACGCCGTGTCAGCAATGCGCGCAGCCGGAGTGTCCAACGTCAACATAAGTCGACATCATTACGATGAGCGTCTCAACCAAGAAATAATGCGGTTGCGACCAGAATTGCCAAATTCCGCTCTTGCCACAGGCGCCGCTAAAATCATTGATTCCGGCATACACCTCAGAATGCAGTGCAATCTGATCAAGGGGTATGTGGATTCAGTACAGGGGATGCTTGACTACATCGACTGGTGCGTCAGGCTCGGCTGCAACGAGATCTCTTTCTCGCAAATCTTCCCGCTGAGCCTCTTCGACCACCAAGTACCGATCGAGGCCGGCTACGCAGAAAGGGTGCAGATCGACCTGCGAAAATTAGTCACGGGAATGGAAGCATGCGGCAAATTCGCGACTGTTCAAAAAAACCAGATTCGCGGAGAAAAGATGTCCCAGTGGGGGAGTAGTAACTACGGAAGTGCCAGTGGGCCCGGGGCAAAGAGAAAATTCTGGTTCGGACCCAAAGGAACCTATCTTTCCCTGAAAACACTTTCTGGTTACGACGCCAGCGGCCTTCCGAACGAAACGAAGTACGACAAGGCGTCGGATTGGGAACTGCAAGACGGAGTGCTGGCATTCGCAGTACTCCACCCCGACGGCAGAGTCACCGCATCGTGGGACCGCAGTGAAAGGCTCTTGTTCAATCCAGCGCCGAAGGAACAGGTGATTCGCCTTTGCAGGTCCGCGGTCGTTGTATAAGTTGGCGGATTTAATTGGGCGGCAAGAAGCTTTAAGTTTCTTGCCGCCTCTTTTATTACAAATTCGCCGTCACAATCGACTCAAGAAGGGGAATCTGAGGTGCGAAGTCAGCGACAGAGTCTGCTGTCGGGGCAAAGAGCAGGGAATCGAGCGAGCTCCCGCCCATCTCGCGCGAATACTGAGATCGGATATACGAAGCCGTGATCGCGCTGAGCGAGCGCGTGTCAGTCGAGCCCTCCACTGTGCTGGTCGTAATCGTCCCCACGAGCGTCCCTGACACATCCACAACACCGCCGCCCGAAGAGCCCTCCTGAGCCGCTACCGTGCCTCCAAGAGCGATATCGTCGACGGTATTCACCCCAAAGGTGAATACGTCCTTGATCGAGCCGAAGACGACGATAGGATAGAGAGACGACTGTATCTGGGACTGGTCGAGGAACTGTGCGCCAAACGAGGCTATAACGACTGATGAGTGGTTAGCCGGAGCTAGCTCGGCGAGCGGCACGTAGGGGAACACAGCAGGGAGGGGTGTTGCAGTTGCACTCGAGGTAACTGCGAGAAGGGCGTAGTCGTATTCGCCAGTGCCCGTGGGCTGGACCTGCGAGAGAATCGTCGCGTTCGCATGAATCCACGCAGGAGAAAGGTATATAAGCGCGGCCTTGTATGCGTTCGTAGCAGGACTGCCGGTGCGTATCGTACAAGAGACCCCTTTGTCGACGAGGAGGAAGTACTGCGCGATGTGGGCGTTTGTGAGGATGATGCCCTTCGAATCTATAAAGACTCCGCTACCCAAAATGGAATGTATCGCGCTCCCGGCAGGGGCGTAGCACATGATGTTCACCAGCGCGCCGCGCAGGGCCAGTGCCGCGGCGTCGAGCGACAGGCTTCCAGAGGAGGGTAGCGGGGCAGGAGCAGAGACCGGTTTCGCCACTGGGACCGTAGAAGTCGCCTCTGGAGAGGGTGTCTTAGCAGTTTTCACCGGAGGTGTCGGAACAGTCGGTTCAGGTGCTTTGAGAGTTTGCGTAGAGGTCGCCACTGTCGTGGTCGCGGATGAAGGAAGGGTCGGGAACGTTACCGGAGGGAGAGTTAGAGTAGGCAGTACCGAAATGCTTGAGGAAGCGGTTTCCGGCACTTCGATAGGCGCCTCGACAGGCTCGCCGAATTTATTTGCGAGGACAATGAGGGCAACCCCCACAACGAGTATCGCAACAGCGCCGATATAATCTGCGACACGGGACATATTCAAAGGCTAACACTCCTCCGCTCGATTAAGAAATCGAGCTACGAAGTGCGCGGCACAGCTGATATGTGGTATTCTCGCACTATTGCGGGATTAGTTTAATGGTAGAACATCAGTTTTCCAAACTGATAGCACCGGTCCGATTCCGGTATCCCGCACACTTTCTGACCAAAAATACTTATGCTATAAAGCAATAATTATGTCCATTCTCAATTATTTCAGCATCGAGCTTGCAACGCTGTATTTTAACGCCGCTATAGCAATCGCAGCTTTTCTTGCTCTTGGCCAAATTGTAGTTGCGAAAGAAACTGCCTTTAATAACTCTAAGCGAGAGGCAGTTAAACTCGCGACAGATTTAGTTAAGTTCTATCTCAACGATTGTGTCGATAATAATAGAAAATCTCTTGCTTACAAAGAAAGTAAAAATATTATTTTGGCTCATCTCCCGGTTAGATTATTCTTTTTTAATATGGAGGAAGTCGCCAAAAAAGTACCTAAAGACATAATAAAGCATTCTTATGCCTTGCATAAAGATATCTGGGATAACCATCGAGAACTGAGCCGCCATATGCTCGACGAGATGAACGACATGGAAGTGTTGTCTTCGCCTTTCGTTTCTGGAGTAGCTGATAGTGAGACCGCATTCAAGAGTATAGGAATAAGCTTCTGTTCCAGCGTTGAGCTTCTTTGGTTTGAATATGCATTTTACCGTTCTTTCGAAGAAGATCCGAACTTTTTCTCCAGCACAATTAGTCTCTATAATAATTGGAAAGGAAAGATGGAAAAGAGAAAATTAGAAGCTACCAAATTAGAAGTAGAAAAAGAGATAGCGCGCATAACAAGTCAAGACGTAAAACCTATAGGGACTTAGCGATTCCACCTACTTTCTATGGCTTAAGTGGCTATGACCGAGACGTTTCGACTTCGGTCACCTGAGTCTTTGAAAGACGCCCAGACCCTTGGAGTCCAATTCACGACTGAGGTAGGGCACAAAACAAAAGAGGAGTACCATATACCTATGGACCCCATTAGAAAGCTCGAGGACTCGCGTTCAAACGGGGCGCAGCCCCTCGCCGCGAGAATACGCCCGACGAAGCTCGACCAAGTGGTGGGGCAGGAACACCTTGTGGGGGCAGGGAAGCCACTGCGAGTGGCAGTAGAGAAGCGACACAAGTTTTCTTTTATACTCTGGGGCCCACCGGGGACAGGGAAGACGACCATCGCGCGCATCTACGCGCGAGCGCTCGACGCGGAACTCTTTGAGCTCTCGGCGGTGTCGGCAGGAAAAGAAGATATACGACGCATACTTGAAGCTGGGACCGAGCATGACAAGAAGGTCTCAGGTGCGCGACGCGGGAAGGCCGCCGAGAGAGACGCACTGTTGGGTGCGGCGAATGAGGCGGACGGGACCCGCAACAAAGCAGATGGGCCTTCTGGGCATGCTCGGGAGAAAGTGCTGTTTCTCGATGAGCTACACCGATTTAATAAGAGCCAGCAGGATTTCCTCTTGCCCTACGTCGAGAGCGGGGAGCTCACACTCATCGGCGCGACGACCGAGAACCCTTCGTTTGAGGTCATCTCACCATTGCTCTCACGCTGTCGCGTGTTCGTGCTTGAGCCGCTCTCAGAAGAAGCCTTGCGAGCAATCGTTAAGAGCACGAAGCTGAAGGTGAAGAAGGATGCGTTTGACTGGCTCATGGGATATGCCAACGGCGACGCGCGCAAAGCACTCGGAATGATGGAGGGCGCACAAAGCCTGTATGGGGCAGTAACCGTCGAGACGCTGAACCAAGCTCTCGAGTCGCCGCATCTGCGTTACGACAAGAAAGGCGAAGAACACTATGACACTATCAGTGCCTTTATTAAAAGCATGCGTGCTTCGCAGGCAGATGCGGCGCTGTATTATCTCGCGCGTATGGTCGAAGCAGGGGAGGACCCGCTCTTCATCGCGCGGCGCATGGTTGTCTTCGCTAGCGAGGACGTGGGGCTCGCACAGCCGACCGCACTCGTGGTCGCGAACGCCGTCTTCCGCGCTTGCGAGACTATCGGCTATCCCGAGTGCGCGATAAACCTCGCTCATGGCGTCTCGTATCTCGCTCAGGCAAAGAAAGACCGCTCGGCATACAACGCACTCCGCGCGGCGCAAGCCGACGTCGCTACCTACGGCAACTTGCCTGTGCCGAAGAAGATTCGTAACGCGCCAACCAAGCTCATGAAAGACTTGGGATATGGGAAAGGATACGAGGGGTTCGAGATGAAACCAGACAACGAATCGTATCTTCCCGACAAATTAAAGAAAAAGAAGTATTTGAAATAAAAGAAGGCCGTGCAATGGCCTTCTTTAATTTCGAGTCGGGGTAATTATTTAGCGAAGAAATCCGTCCAGCTCCAGGAATATACCAGCAGGTACCAGGTAAGCGGCGCGGCTATTACATATGCCGCTGTGTAGATTATCACTATCGAAGGATCTTCATAGCCTGCGTATGTGCACGCTCCTTGTGTGAACTCCGCTACGAGCCATAAGACGGCGGCTAATAACGAAAGACACTTGATGCCGCTGGCTATTGATTTGCCTTTCTTCTTAGCGAATATAGTACTGATGATATAGATTATGGGCCATATAATCAGCATGTCGCCCAACGCAAAACAGCGTGATTCTCGAAAAGGATTGCAACTCTTCATGTCATCCTCCTTGTGTAAGAGCGATATTGCCCAGGTCGATAGTAGCACAAACAAGAAATACAACCGCGGCGCCAGAGGCGCCGCGTCTGTTTTATTCTAAAAACCTACTACCCAGCGAGCGAGAGAAAAAGAAGCACCTTTGACAACTGCTCTTGTGGTACCATTTACTCTACGACTTAGCAGTTAACCACAGCGCATGTCTCTCTTCCCATTCGTGCTTTTCGCCCCTTTTATCGTCGCGTTGCTTCCGCAGTTTTTTCTCAGGGATACTGAGAAACCAACCACGCTTGTTGTCATCGACCGGGTCATCTTGGTGTCGCTGCTCATCATAGAAGCAACTCCTCTCTTCCCAAACATCCTGCTCAGCACGCTTGCCATTCCGCTCTTCCTCATCCCGGGAGCATTCATCCTCTCGTTTGTCGGGTTCTTTATCGAGATCAATGACCAGCACAAACGAGGCCACAACCTCAGAAACGCTCTCTGGTCGACGTCTTTCTTGTCGTTCGTTTTCATAGGAATCCTCATCGTCTACCTCATCGTCTCTCTCTTCTCAATTCCGGTTCCGGTCTAGCCCAGCTATAAAACAACCGCGGCGC
>JBAQEU010000030.1:0-17510 GCA_049286905.1 Minisyncoccia bacterium | reverse complement strand
CGGATAGCCTTCGGTGAGAGGCGATCAATGATGCTGGCGTACGAGTTCTCAAATGATGCGCCGGTGCGGTCGAGCTTGTTGATGAAACAAACGCGCGGCACAGCGGCTTCATCGGCGTAGCGCCAGTTCGTCTCTGACTGCGGTTCGACGCCGGCAACGCCGTCGAAGACGACGATAGCGCCGTCGAGCACACGCATCGAACGCTTCACCTCGGCGGTGAAGTCGATGTGTCCTGGGGTGTCGATGATATTGAAACGGAACTTTTTGGAGGTATCCTTCTTGTCCTTCTCGCCGGTCTTCGTCCAGAAGCAGGTGATAGCGGCCGAGGTGATGGTGATGCCGCGCTCGCGCTCCTGCTCCATCCAGTCGGTCGTGGTCTCGCCCTCGTGCACTTCGCCGATCTTGTGCTGACTACCGGTGTAGTAGAGCACGCGCTCGCTGGTCGTCGTCTTGCCGGCGTCGATGTGGGCGATGATGCCGAAGTTGCGCACCTTTTCGAGTGGATAGTCGCGGTTCATAAGTAATTTAGGAAAATAAAAAGCGCCGAGGCGTTATGGACACAATAGCGGAAAGTAGGGAAAAAGCAAAGGTTGGGTGGTGCTCGGAGAACCATCAGTTTCAGATGCAGGACGAGGCGCGGAGCAAGAAAAAAGACCAGCTGTACGAGTGGTACTGCTGGCCTTTTTTCTTACGAACGCAACGAAGTAATGCGCTGAAAACAGGGGTTTACCAGGCGAAGTGAGCGAAGGCCTTATTGGCATCCGCCATGCGGTGCATCTCGTCCTTCTTCTTGATAGCGTCGCCTTCGTTCTTGGCGGCGAGGAGGAGTTCGGCTGCGAGCTTCTCGGCCATCGGCTTCCCCTTCTTGTTGCGAGCGGCGTTGATGATCCAACGGAACGAGAGCGCGAGACGGCGGTTCTGCGGCACTTCGCGAGGCACCTGGTAGTTGGCTCCGCCGACACGGCGTGAGCGCACTTCCATGAGCGGAGAGGCATTGCGGAGTGCTGACTCAAAAGTCTCGAGGGCGTTTGCGCCGTCTTTCTCTATGTGTGCGAGAGCATCGTACACGACTGCACGGGCAGTATCCTTCTTGCCGCTCCACATGACAGCATTGATGAAACGGGTAAGCGTCTCAGAACCGTACTTCAAGTCCGGTCGCCAGGTTCGCTGTTTTTTAAGGGGTCGGCGCATAAATAGGAGTTAAATAATGTAAAAGTTATGCCTTCTTAGGCTTCTTCGCACCGTAACGTGAGCGTGAGCGTCGGCGCTTGTCGAGACCGGCGGTGTCGAGCTTGCCGCGCACGATCGTGTACTGCACGCCGATGTCCTTCACACGGCCGCCGCGAAGGAGGACGACAGAGTGTTCCTGGAGGTTGTGGGTCTCGCCCGGGATGTAGGCGGTGACTTCCATGCCGTTCGTGAGGCGAACGCGGGCGATCTTACGGATGGCGGAGTTCGGCTTGCGGGGGGTCTTCGTGGTCACCTTGGTGCAAACGCCGCGCTTGAAAGGCGAAGCGTAGAAAGTAGGGCGGTTCTTCAAAGCGTTAAAGCCACGGGCAAGCGCAGGCTTACTCGTCTTTGACGATTTGGTCTTGCGACCTTTCTTTGAGAGCTGATTGATGGTTGCCATTAGAAAACCCGCTGAGCGGGATAGATGCACTATATAGAAAGGTGCCCGAGAATGCAACTCCGACGCTTTCGGTCGGAGCCCCGACTTCTGACGTCGGGGCTATTTTGCAGACGTCTCATCGACAGATTCGCGATACGGGTCGTTCGAATAGGACTTCACGAAGGATACTGGGATGGCTGGAGGAGCCGGTCTTGGCGACTCTGCCTTTGGAGGCACCGACGCAGAACGAACCAGGGAAGGGGCTTGCGGCGGTAGCATGCCCGGGAGGTTCGCCGGAACTGACGAGTCTGCAAACTCAATATGAGGCTCTTCGTGATCCTCAAGAAGCTTGGGGGCAGTCACCGAGCGCACAATGTCCCCGAGCGTACTCGACGAGCGCACCGGCATCACCGTCTTCGGCGGGAGCGGCGCGACGTTTGGCGGGGTGGCTGAAATTATAGGACGCACAGACACAGGGGTTATGGGTCTCGATTGTGGTACCGGAGGTCTGACTTTCGTTTCCGCTTGCGGAATGTTCATCATCTGCGCACGCAGAGGGACAAATATTTTCTTGTTTATCTCATCAATAATTTGCCGCGCTTGCTGGTCGGCAACTCCGTTAGCGCGCATTTCTTGAAGAAACTGTTCCGGGTTCACGTACCCGAGGAGCATGTAGCTCGTGAGCTTCTCGAGGAGACCGCTGACGTCAATATGGAGCGAATATTGTTTACTAAGCCCGCCGAGTACTTGTTGTGTTGCTGGGCTTGTAACGGCCTCTTGCACGACCTGCGGTGCTGCGGTCATCCATCGTCCTGCTTCTTCTGGAGTGAGGTCTTTCATAAATTAAGGGATGTTGAAATAATTCTTGAATTTCGGATTTGTCGCAAATGAGGTCAGCTGTGCCTGAAGAGTCGGGGGTGCAGTAGGAGGAACAGGAGTTGTTCCGTCAACGATTCCCTTCACGTAAGCGACAATCGCATCCTTATCTGGACCTGGCTTTAATTTCCCTCGGATATTGTCGAAGTCATCCGCACTAAGATTCTCAAGAACTTCCGGCTTCGCTAGAATCTTGGAGTCAAGCGTTGCACGTTCATCATCTGACATGCGACCGAGCGCACCAGCACTTTTGGCGTGCGTAGTAAACTGAGCATCCCACGCATCATCAAGCTTCTTCTTTTCTCCTGCAAGGAGTTTTGGACTCTTCGATACGCTTGCGTATTTTGCAGGTGAAAGAACTCCAACAAAACTGTCGAGTCCTTGGCGGATACCCTTGAGTTCAGCAAGTTCATCGTCAGACATCTTATTGATTGCCTTAGCGAAGTCAGGAGTTCCTGGGGTCGCAAGATTCCTTTCGCGTTCTCGTTCTGATGCGGCTTTTTCGTACTCCTTCTGCTGATCGCGCCACCACTCGCCCTGGAATGGCTTGTACGTCTTGACTGCCTCGCGCGAAGTATCAATCGCGGTCTTCGCAGTAACTGTCGCTCCCTTACCGACATCGATACCAAGAGCTCCCAAACCTTTAGCCGCACCGATGTTACGCACATCAAATGTTCTCTTCTCGAGATTGCGGCCTGTAAACGAGAAGGCTTTTGCAGCAAGACCAATTTTGCCGCCCTTAGCGGCACGCGCCTGCATGCGTTTATTGTTCAGCAGGTAGCCAGCTGTACCAAGTGTACCGCGACCAGCAAGGGAGATAGCTCCGAAGGACAGCGCTCCGGTTAACCCACCAGCGAGTTTTGTCGCCTTGCCGGCACCGGCGGCAGAGAGGCTTTTCGCCGAGATAGTGACAAGCAAGAGAAGCCCCATGGCGACAAGGAAGGACAGGACGAAGCCTGCAAACCCCGGGAGGTTGAGGCCTTCGACAAACCCGGTAGCCGCCCCGGAAGAACCGGTGCCGAACCCGGTGAGGAACTGAGCGTCGGTGATAACCGCGAGAGCCACATAGAGCAAGAGGAGCAAGACTGGAGCCGTGATGGTCTGCTCGAAAAGTTTGTCCCACCATCTCCCCGCCATACCTCTCAGCTGGGGTATCGCGAGCCCTGCGAAACCAACCGGGGCGAGAATAATAAGGAAGATGAGCATCACAAAACGCGCAATGAGTATGAACGCCAGCGAGAACAGCACGAATGCTGTGATAATAAATAAGAGGATACCGAGGAAACCTATGAGCCAGGGGTTTCCCGCTTCAAATATTTTGGTGTTTACCGTCCCATTGCCGTAGATCGTTTGGAGACCCAACTGTGCCATGAGCTTATTTGAGATTCCTTCGTTTGCCGTGCCGAGGACGGCCCCATCTGTGGCGAGAATGAGTCCTGCGCCATTCGTCTGTGGCAGTTTCCCGCCGTTTATCTGCGTGTAGAACTGCGTTGCGAAGAGGTTGCCCGCGTCGATAATCGCTTCGGTGAAAAAGAGTGAGAAGTTGAGGAACACCGCGGCGACCATGAGCATGGGGAGCATCTTCTTCCCCCACCCAAGCCGCTCAGTATTGAGAATGGTAGAGATGCCGATAGCGAGGAACCCAAATATGAGCATAATGTTACCGATGTCGCGCAGGATGCGCCACGAGACGCCTATGGCCGTGAGCTTCTGCACGTACGACCCCATATGTACCACGGTGTAGTACACCGCATAGTCGAGCGTGAGCGCCGCCACACCGACGAGCCATGCAAAGAGCTCCATGATTTTCTGCATAATGCCGTTATAGGCGCTATCGACACTTCCTTTCTGAGGTGTCGGCGTGTTCGCGGCTGACTGGGAGACGTAGTTTGCCGGGAGCACACAGACGCCGTTTTGCATGATTCCGTCGAGCACGGCCGGCATATGAGAGTCGGTGGCACAAGCCTGCCCGTTCTGAGGAACACCGGTCACTTCTGCGGAGGCTGCGGGCGCCTGCACAAAACCCGCGACAACGAGCGCGAGTACGATGACCGATTTTGAAAGGAAGCGATTCATAGCTATGCCCCACCGCCACCCCCTCCGCCGGTGTAGATGTCTGAGTATGGGTTACAGATCGTCGACTCAAGTGCGGCGGCATTGGTGCTGATGAGCTCCATTCGAGCGACTAATGACGCATAATTTGCAGAGGAATTCGGAACAAGTATGAGAGACCCATCTGGATTCGTCTTCGCTGTTCCAATCGACTGAGCATCCTGCTGTGCTTGTGCGGTTTCCTGCACTGACGGCGGCATAGTCTCGAGTGTCTGCAGATGAGCGGCATACGAGGAAGCTCCGGACGCCAGTTCGCTTTTCACCAGAGCATCCATGGCGATAGCGGCGGCAGCAATATCAGGCACAGCATTCGCCTGAGTAACCATGGGGACTATCTCAGTCGCGAGTGCAGTTTGGGCGGCGGCTATCTGCTGTGTGGCCGCATCTATGAACACTTGGAGGAATGGGTCCGGATCTATCCCTGTCTGTCGTGATTTCGCATCTTCTGCATTTAAGGTACATGTGTTTATGAGCGATGTAACGCTCGACTCTGCGGCATCTGCTTTCGAACCGATGGTGCCCCACGCTGTCTGATACATTCCAGCTCGGGCTGTCATATCGAGCGCGCCAATGGTTGTGGCCGCAGATTCGACGGCGGCCGCGTTCTTTGCTCCTGTCGATGCGGCGTTCGCAGCCGCGTTTGCGGCGGCGGTTGCGGCGGCGGCGGCAGACTCTATCTGCTCTCTTGTAGAGCCGAAATAACTTGCAGAGCCATACGTCCCAGGAGCAGGAACTCCAAATGTGGTGAGCGCCCCGGACGCCGATCCGGCATTTAGGAGCCCGCCGCTACTAGCACCACCACCGAGAATGTTCTGTGCCAAGTTCACCGTCTGCATTATCGTACCAACTGCACTCAGTATGCCGTTGATCTGGGTACCGATATTTCCCATTTGTACGAGCCGGTCCTGCTGACTGCCGAGCACTTTGTCGAGAGTGGCCTTGATGGTCGAGCCTGGTGTCTGGAGAGTACCCGGTGTACCGTCCTTGTTTGTACAAGCGTCACCAGGATTGATACCGCCCCCGCCCTGCCCCGTTTTGGTCTCGCACTGCGCCACGCACCCGACCGGGTTCGCTGAGCCTGAACAGCCCGCCGCGCAGGTCTGATATGCGGTCGAGGCGAGATTCGCGGCCTTCGTAGCTTCGTCGCTTGTGGCGCACCACGAGAGGAAGCCGCCGCCCCAGTTGAGCTCATTCAGGCGTGCCTCTGTCGCGCCCGTCACGAGATTTGCCATCTGTATCTGAGAGTTCTGGTAGAGCGTGTAGGGGTTGTTCTGCGACTGAGTCGTGAGCGCGAACCACGCTCCAACCCCGCCTTGCGACCAGTTGCCAGCAAGATACGCATTCACGTTTGGCGACGACCTCGAGAGGGTGCACATGTTTGCCGCCCAGTATCCGGCGAGACTCGATCCTTGGAGATAGTTCGTATTGAGCGCCGAACCGATTGAAGAAGCGAATGGGGAACGTGTCTGATTGATCTGTCGTATGTACGCGAGCGCTTGAGAGTCGGAGACTGTTTGCATGAGCCTCCTTACATTCACCGCGAACTGCGGCGCTCCTGTACCGTTCGCCTGGCCGATGACGAACTTTACTACACCGGCTGTGAGCGCTTTCATGAGGTTACCAGAAAGGATGAAAGTGAGCGGCTGAAGCACGAAAGTGTTAATCCACTGCGCATAGGTAGCAACCTGTGTGAGGAACGTATTCACTTGAGTGAGGCCTTCAAGGACAGCCATCAGGGTGGTTTTGACCGGAACAACAACACCAGATACAGAAACGTCGGCTACCACAATAGTAGGAACACCTACTACCGCATACGCTCTTTGTGGAGCACTGAAGAACACTGGCGGTACGACAATCGTGATTGTGAAAAGTATCGCGAGTGTCGTAGAGAAAAGGCGCGTGACCATAGTTACTTCTCGCCGGAGGCGGATGACACTCCTTTTGCTTTCACTGCCTTTTCAACATTGGAAACCATATTTACAAAATCAGCTCCAGGGGTACCAGAAGGAAGGGTAACTCCCGCTGTCGCATACGTATCGCCAATACGTATGAATGTCTTTCCGAGTGCCGTGATGACTGTCTGGTATTGCTGGAGAGCGAGTATCGCCGCGAGAGGATCTGAGTCAGCTTTTGTAAAGTCGTTTATGATTTCGCTCATACGCATCATCGTATTGACGAGTATGAGATGGTCTGCCGCAAGTTCTTTCGGCACTGGGAGCGCGGCAAGACCGACGGCAGAGCCACGGTAGCCCTTCGCTATCGAAGCGATATGTCCATACGCGGTCTCGTCCCCGTCTTCGATGGCCGCCTTGAGGTAGTTGAGTTCTGTCGTCGTAGCGTCATTCGTGTTCTTCAAGAGCACTGCTTCGGCATGTGCGGCGAAGACCTTGAGAGCATCTGTCCCCGAGCCGGAAACGACGATGTCTTTTGCTGATTTGAAGTCAGGAGCGGGAACGATAGAAGATGTGAGCTGATTCACTGCCTGGCTGGCAACTTCGTTCATCTGGCTTTCTGAAAGGTCTGCGCCGCCATTTGCCTGCCTGGCCGCCACAAAGAGCAGGAAGAAGTTCTGTGCGAAAGCGGCGGTGAGCGTGCCGTCTGCCGGAGCCGGTGGGAGCGAGGGGTCCACAATCAGGCTGTCGGGTGACGTGGTTGCCATCTTAATGTCTGCGATGGCCTTGGGGACCACAAGACCCTTCGCGACTGCTTCGCCATCGCTCATGCCGAGCTGGAAAGTATCGGCAACACGCGAGTCAGTGCCGTAGAGCGACTCTTCCCAGTCAGGAAGACCGTCTTTATCAGAATCTTTCGAGGCTATCGCCTGCAGGAGTGCCGTCTCGGCCGAGGCTTCTGCCACCCGGGGAGACTCGATGCCGCGCGCAAAGAAGTATGCGCCGACAACGAGCACTATCGAAAAAACTGTTGCAATAGCAATGTTCCAGTGCTCAAAAAGTTTCTCCCCCATCATCACTCACTAGTATATCACTAGAGTCTTTCTGCAATGAGCTACCCATGGTGATATTCGAACTACAAACGGACTACCTCTGTGGTACGCTACCTTCATGCGCGCTGTACTCCTCTTTCTCTTTCTGATACTTCTGCTACTTCCCTCTGTCGAGACGCACACTCACGCTCAGACAATCGGTTCGTGGCTCGGATCGAACCTTTCGCTCGGTTCTTCCGGAACACAAGTCTTAGCGCTTCAGAAGATTCTGAACCAGGATCCCGCTACGCGGATAGCCGATGCCGGACTTGGTTCTCCCGGAAATGAGACCGACTATTTCGGACTGCGCACAAAAGCGGCGGTGATCCGATTTCAAGAAAAATACGCGAGCGAGACATTAGCTCCTGTGGGACTCATGCAAGGCAACGGGTTTGTCGGGAATCTCACACGGACAAAACTGAACCGAATCTTCATGGCGCTCAATACGAGAACTACGACCCCTCCCCTCTCCCAACCTGCCCCGACACCTGTTTCAACCGTCACACCGAAACCATCCTCAGTGGCAAGCACAACAGACTACCTCGTAAAAGATAGCGAGAAAATCGACATCTACGCTGGAGACGCTATGGTTACGAGTGTACGGAATAAAGTTCTCTCCGCAATCAACTCGGCAATAGCCTCCCGAAGCGCCTCAATCGAGATACCTACCATAACTACGTCTGAGATGCCGAGCGTCGTCATCGGGACATTGTCACCAAAAGCAGGTCCCCCCGGAACCAGAGTTTCTGTGACTGGTTCCGGAATACTCTCAAACAGCATCGTCTATCTCGGGAATATGTATATTGTCCGGACTATGCGTAGTGGTGTCTCTGGAACATTCTCGTTTATCGTCCCCCCGATTCCTCCTGCACGCTACGACGTCGCTGTTTCAACCAATAATAAAATCTCTAACACACTGCCTTTTGTTGTAACCGACTCGAAGAATCCGATAGTGCACCTGCAAAACATCTCCCCAACTACTCTTTCCTATGGCGGGACGCTCACCATTACCGGCTCCGGTTTTTCTACTCAAAATAACACCATCATCACGACCTACCAGAAATTCCAGAATGTTCCATCGCCTGACGGCACAACGCTTGTGGTGCAGATTTCTCCAGAAAATCTTCGAGAATCTGCAAAGATTGGCGCTGGCGACGGCAAGATACCGATGTCTATCTCGGTTGTAAACGATTACGGGTTCTCCGATTCTGAGAAGTCGTTTATTATGACTCTATGATGCGGAGCATATTCATCGGTTCTCTCTTCCTTTTCTCTCTGATAATCCTGTCTCCTGTCTCACATGCTCAGGTGCCGTTCGGAGGTCTCGATGTCATGGAGATCCCCTGTACCTGCGGATTTGTGTACAACTGGCACTTTTTTGCACCGCTTTTCCTCAACAACCCTGTCCCTATTGCAGGACCGCTCGCCGCTCCTCAAGCTATAGCCTTTCCATTCTATATATTGCACCCCGGTGCATGGGCACTCGGAATCTATACGCCCGGCGTTCAAGCGTGCTGGATGTACGTCGGATGGGGGTGTGCACCACTCGCTTCTTATGGACTTATACTCCCTCTTACCGGTTCTTCTCCCTAGTTATTTGGTTTTGCTGAGTGCGAGCCATACTGAAAGAGGCAAATCTTCGGCGCGAGCTTTCTCGGGAAGGTCGCCCGCAGGGAGACCGACCTCAGTAAGATTATTCCGTACGAACTTGCGCTTGTGTGCGAATCCGGCTCGGACGAGTTCAAAGAAACGTTGCTCCTGTTCTTCCGAAGCAAAGTTCTTGCGGGATATGTCGCGGATAGCGAGCACCGCCGAATCTACCTTTGGTGCCGGGTTGAACGCTCCTCGTGGAACGGTGAACTCATAGCTCGGTGTTCCGTACGCTTTCACCGAGAGCGAGAGGATGCTCTCCTTTTTCTCCCGTGCGATGCGTTCAGCAACCTCTTTTTGCACAAGGAGCGTCATCGCGCTCGGTTGGTTGGACGCTGTCAAAAACATCTTGAATATCTCACCCGTGAGGTAGTACGGGATATTTGCCGCAAGCACATATCCTTTCGGAAGTGAGTCGATAGCAAACTCGCGAATATCGCCGTACCGCAGGTCGAGTCGGTCAGACGCGATTTCGCTTGCGAAATCGCTCTGCAATTTTTCAAAAAGCTCCTTGTCCGCTTCGAGCGCGATTACTTTCCCCGTGAACTTGAGTAGTTCTCTTGTGAGCATGCCTGTCCCAGGACCGATTTCGAAAGCGATCGTCTCTCTCGTGAGACCGGCAGTCATCGCGATGCGCTCCGCGATGCGCGCGTGCATCAGGAAGTTCTGCCCCATACTCTTCTTTGCGTGAATCATGCTTCGATTATATCCTCATCATCCGAGCCCCCGCAGAACTCTGATGCGTAGGGAGACGCTGAAGAACGCGAAGGAGTTTCCGTCGTTTCGTCGTAGAGAAGAAGTGAGTTGTCTATGTCGGCAAGAAACGACGACGGTTCGGCATAGCTGTCGATGCCGTATATCTTGCGAACGCGGGCGAGCGTGAGGAAGAGGCGGCTCTTCGCGCGCGTCATCGCGACGTAGAAGAGCCGCCTCTCTTCCTCTTCATCGCGATCCTTTTCGCCGCCCATGCCGCCGTGCGGGAACAGTCCTTCCTCCATGCCACTTACGAAAACCGTATCGAATTCGAGCCCTTTTGCCGCGTGAACCGTCATGAGCGTAACGCCCGCCTTCTCGCCTTGGTCCATCTCATCCTGGTCGCTCGCGAGCGCGGCCTCAGCCAGGAAGAGCGCAATACCCTCCTTCCCGGGTGTGCCGTCATGCCGTGTGGCGACTGAGGCGAGTTCCTCGATATTCTCGAATCGCTCGCGATCCTCAGCGCTCCCTTCTTCGACAAGCGCCTTGCGCATGCCGCTCTTCTCGATAACGAGCTTTACGAACTCCGACGGCGTGCAGGAGTCTGCGGCGCTCGCGAGCTCGCTGATTATGGCTTCGAAACGCTCCACTTTGACGAGGTCAGCGGCGCGTAGGGTTGAACGCTGTCCTGCGGCAAGCTTACCGAGCGTGACTGCGCCGATACCGCGCGCAGGCGAAGCCGCCGCGCGCACTTTATCAACTTCGCGCGAAGGATCCATCGCGAGGCGCATCCACGCAAGCATGTCTTTCACTTCTTTGCGACCGAAGAACTTCGTACCGAGGAGCTTGTACGGCACGCCAGCGCGCAAAAGACCCTCTTCAAGCGCACGTGATTGGAAATTGGTACGGAAAAGTATCGCAACGTGTTCCGGCTTCGTTCCCTGTCGCACAAGCTCGCGTATCTTCTGTGCTATCCAGCGCGCTTCGCCCTCAGCGCTTCCTGCCATATGCAATACGATAGGCTCGCCTGCTCCCTGCTCAGTCGTCGAGTGTTTCTCTTTGCGATTCTTATTCTTCGCAATGACCCCATTCGCGGCATCAACCAAGGTCTTCGTCGAACGATAGTTGCGTTCAAGTATGATTGTCTCGGCATCCGGATAGGTTTTATCGAAGTCGAGCAGGTTTTCGATAGTCGCGCCTCGCCAGGTATAAATAGTCTGATCGATGTCGCCAACAACAAAGAGGTTCTTGTGTTTCGCCGCGAGCATGTTCGCAAGCCGGCCCTGCAACTCGTTCGTGTCTTGGTACTCATCTATATGGATATACTGCCAACGCGCCTGTGCCGCCGAACGTATCTCAGGGTGTTCTTCAAGCAGGCGCACCGGCTCTACGATAAGATCATCGAAATCGAGTGCCTTCTCTGCTTTCAGAGTCTTCTCATACCGAACCCACGCCTCTGCGACAATACGAGCACCGAAACCAGAGCGACCGTATTTCTCATGGAATTCTCCCGCGCGCATGCCTGCCCCCTTCGCCTTCGAAATACGTCCGAGCACAGCGCGTGGGGAGAGCTCTTTCGCCGAGACATCGAGTGCCTTGAGAGCCGCCCCGATTACCTTCTCTGAGTCATCCCGATCATAGACGCTGAAAAAGCGAGGAATCCCGATAGCCGAGCCGTAGCTCTCGAGCAATTCCCGACCGAGTCCGTGGAACGTAGCGATGAGAGGCGTCCCTTCCGGGGATTCTGGTCCCCGCTTGTTCTGTATAGCTTCATACGGAACAGAGAGCATTTCCCGCACCCGCTCGCGCATCTCCCGAGCGGCTTTATTCGTAAAAGTGACAGCAAGTATCTGGTTGGCGGGCACTCCCGAGCGGACGAGGTGGTACACGCGCGTCGCAAGGACGCGGGTTTTCCCGCTTCCGGCGCCCGCGAGCACGGAAATCGGGCCGTCGGTAGCAAGCACCGCCCGCTTCTGGGCGTCATTCAATCCTTCGAGGTACGACATCTACCGAATATACCTTACAAACCGTTCTCCACAGGCATCTGATAACCCGGTTGACTCTCACTCCTCCTTGGCTATACTCCGACTGTAGCCTGATACGACAGCATTCAAGAAATGGCTTATGTAAGCCATTTTTGTATTTGAAAGACCCACCGATTCACCCCGTTTTTCCATTAAACCAACCCACACACTTTTCCTAAAAGGATTCGTCGTTGCCGCCCTCGTGGTGGCCCTCATGCCGCACCAAGCACGTGCGTTCTGGCCTTTCTATACCAATGCAGACGCGGCAGGGAACAGTTTCTCTTCCAGTTCCGCCACCCTTCTGAAAGCCGCTACCAATATTGACCCAAACCCAGACAAGGGCCTCGGTGACAGCATCCAGACAAGCGATAATGCCATGCTCGCCTATGCCGGGCCCTCCGGCACCACTGCCGACATAGCTGATACACCTCCAGACCGCATCTCGGTCTACGTCGTGCGCCCGGGCGACACACTCTCCGAGATAGCCTCGATGTTCAACGTCTCGGTAAATACCATCATATGGGGCAATAACCTGAGCGGAGCAAAGGATGTGCACCCGGGCGACACGCTCGTGATTCTTCCAATTTCCGGTATCGAACGGAAAGTTATCAAAGGCGATACGCTCAAGTCTCTTGCAAAGAAATACAGCGGCGACGTGACCGAAATCGCGCAGTTCAACGGACTCGACCCCGCAGAGCCGCTCGTTGTCGGTTCGACCATCATCATCCCCGGAGGTGAAGTGGTTGCTGTCGCCGTATCGAAGGCTCCGAAAAGCTCTTCACGCAAAGTCGATAACGAGCCGTACCTCGGCGGCGGCGGCTCCGTGCAAGCGGGTTACTACAGCCACCCTGCTCCGGGCACGATCTTCACGCAGGGTCTCCACGGATGGAATGGCATCGACTTCGGAGCGGCTCGCGGCACTCCGATTCATGCCGCGGCAGGCGGTACGGTCATCATTGCGCGCAGTAATGGCGGTTGGAACGGCGGCTACGGCAATTACGTCGTTATCACGCACAGCAACGGCTCCCAAACACTGTATTCCCATATGAAAAATGCCATAGTTTCTGCCGGGCAGTCGGTCTCATCAGGCCAGGTCATCGGCTACGTCGGTTCGACCGGACTCTCAACCGGACCGCACCTCCACTTCGAAGTCCGCGGCGCAGCAAATCCTTTCCGTAATTGTTCTGTCGGCAGAGTCTGTTCTCCTGAGTGAGATATTTAAAACTCTCAATATTTAAATCTTATTCAAATCCGAAGAGGCCACGCGGGCGGTACTGCAAAGCTTCGTGTACGAAGGCGGGCGTGACTTCGACAGAGCCAGCGAGATCGGCAATGGTGCGTGCGACGCGCATGGTGCGGTGATAGCTCCGAGGTGAGAGATTCATCCGCATGGCGGCAGAGGTAAGCGCTTCTTTTGCAGTAGCAGTGAAACCACTCTTCTCATCAAGCTCGCGGCCGGTGAGAGCCGCATTCGTCGCACTTTTCTTGCCGATCCGCCTCGCGGCGCGCAGACGCGCCGCGACCACACGCTCACGCACCTTTCCAGACGCTTCGCCCTGCGAGAGTTTCGCGAGCGTGCTATGAGGAACGAGCGGCACCTCGATCCAGAGATCGAGCCGGTCGACTATCGGCCGGCTAATGCGACGCGACTGCTTGGCGGCGGCGCGTATGGACTCACGCGAGTCGTTTGAAAGCGTGTCGGCAGGGTTCATCGCCGCGACTATCATACAGTCCGCCGGAAACGTAACGGTCGCGCGCGCTCGCGATACGGTAACGATACGATCTTCGAGCGGTTGACGAAGCGCTTCGAGCACACGGGACTCGAACTCTGGAAATTCGTCGAGGAAGAGCACACCCCGGTGCGCGAGCGTCACCTCGCCTGCTCGCGGGAAAGCGCCGCCGCCCACGATAGCAACATGCGACACCGAATGATGCGGTGCGCGAAAGGGCGGCCAGTAGACCGCTTCACCGTCTTTCAGAAGCCCTGCGGTCGAGTGTATGGCCGTCACCTCGAGCATCTCATCATCGGTAAGCGGAGGGAGTATCCCTGCAAGCGCGCGAGCGAGCATTGTCTTCCCTGTACCCGGTGGACCGTAGAAGACTATGTTATGCCGACCGGCAGCGGCTATCTCGAGTGCGCGCTTCGCACTCTCCTGCCCTTTCACATCGGCGAGGTCGATAGATGGCGGCGACACGAGTTCGCACCTATCGCGCACAAGTCGCGGGAGAGGTTTCTCTCTTTTCAAGTGTTGCAGGAGCTCCGCGAGCGATGCTGGTGCATAGACAGCCACACCGTCCGCAAGCAACGCTTCGCGTGCGTTCCCCGGCGGTACAAAAATCGACTTCATGCCGTGCCGTTTCGCGGCGAGCACCTGCGGAAGCACGCCGCGTACTGCTCGGAGCGTACCGTCGAGAGCAAGCTCGCCGATTGAGAGCGTATCTTCATTCATTGGCTCGAGTTCGCCAACCGCGACGAGATACGCGAGTGCAAGAGCAAGGTCGTAGTGCGAACCTTCTTTCTTCAAATCTGCCGGCGAAAGCGAGAGCACGATGCGTTTATTCTGTTGCTTCGGCGGTTTATACCCGGAGTGGCGTATGGCAGCCGAAACCCGGTCGCGCGCCTCCTCGACCGCTTTGTCTGCGAGCCCGACGATAGCGAAATTATGCAGACCGCGTGTGAGATCGGCTTCGACGGTGACCACCTCCGCGCCCGAACCGACCGGCTGTGCGGCAAATGTCTTAGCGTATCCCTGCTTGGGAAGCGAAGCCTTGGCGGAGTTTCCCTTCGGGACTTCTTTTTGTAAAACCGTGAGAACTGGACGCACTGTGTCCTTCGTAGCTTTTGGCGCATCCGAAGCCATGAGCCGTTATGACAAGTGCGCTACACAGGTCGTCGCCGCAGGATCGGCTTCGAGACGAGCCCCCTCTATCTTTTCGCCGCACACTTCGCATGTTCCATACGTTCCTTTCTCAATCCTCGCGAGTCCTGCAAGAACCAGGTCGTACCGTGCTTCGAGATCAGAGAATATAGACGCGGTGTTCTCCCGATTGACGATGATGTCCGCCTGGTCCATCAAGTCCGGTTCGATGCCGGGTTCCTCAGGTGCCGTCTCCCAGTCATTCGCAACATGAGGGTTTCTCTGGCCTATCTTTCCCATTTCGACTTCTAGGTTCTTCTTCTCCGCTTCGAGCATTTCTTTAAAGTGTTCTGTTTTCATACGCGCATGATAGCAGAATCAGGAACGCGACGTTGCGAGCCGTCCGAGTATCTCAATGAACGCCGCAGGGTCGCGAGTTATGACCAGTGTCGTCTGATTCCAATACCCGTAGACCATGATGCTTCGCCCTTGCGCGTCGCGATACACCCGCACATCGTGATTGCTTATTACTTCGTCGCGGAAACCTCCTGTCGGACGCGCCACAGATGCAGTCGTAGTAGCAGTCGTTGTCGCGGCTTTCGGTGCAGTCTTTACAGACGTCTTTGTAGTCGTGGCTGTCGTTGTCGCCACTACCGGTGCGGCTGGTGCCGATTCAGCATGGAGCGGGAAAAGTCCGGAAAGGTTACTCTGCATCATCGGCTCCCAAGCGAGCATCCCCGAGAAGGTCGCGCTGTACGAACCGACTGAAAGTATGAAGAAAGGGCTCTGTCCACTCGAAGTATTCACGATGCCCGCCATGCTATTCAGTGGGTCTATATTGCGCAGGAGGATGCCCGGTGCAGAATTCGCTACCGACGAGAAGACACTGATACTTGAACTTGCCGAACTGAAAGAGAGCAAGCGAACCGTATCGGTCTTGAGAGGTTTCGCAACCGATTGCTTGATTGACAGCACAAGCGATGCGCCAGTACCGGAGATCTTCTCGCGTTCATCCACGAAAATCGGCGTGGACACCGATGGTGCGAGTATGACCGGCGCAACAGACGTTTGGTATTGCGAATACGTGATATAGATGCCGAGAGCGCCGACACCAAGCAGGATGACGCCTGCCGCTATCACGAGAATCGTACGGTTAGCCCCTTCAGGTCTGGGTGATATCTGCGGCGCGACTGTCGCGGCGTCCTGCTCGGCGGCGAGCACGCTCAGTGTCGAGGCTCGGGTTTCTTTCATCCTTGCTCTGAAATCCTGTGCGTACGTCTCGATAGGATTCGACTTCTCATTCTCCGGAGGAAGCGGTGGCAAGAGCGGCGCCGGTTCGGTAGCAGGCATCTGCGGCATAGTAATCGGCCGTTCCATAATCGGAGACGACTCAATAAGCCGTTCTCTCGGAGCCTGTTCAGGATTCGGGAGCGGTTTCAGTATCGCCGCCGGAGGTGGAGGAGCCGACACTACCCCGGGAATCGGAAGTGGTGCTCTTGTGGGCACAGGAGAAGACTCCATCGGAGTTGGTGCAGACTTGAGCGGCGCAAGACCCGGCGTACCTCCCTTCTGGAAGATATCCATGTCGTTTGCAAACGTGCGGATATATCTCTCCGGCGACTTCCCGCTCGGTGCTGGTGGAGTTGATGTCGGGTTGGTATCCATTCACTCGTATAATAGCGTACTGCTACGCCTACGAGGAAGTTATCCTCGGGAAGAGATGGTGAATTTGTGCGGGTCGTCGCACATGTCGGTGAACGCGTGCGCCGCCTCTTTGAGTTTGCCCGAAGAAGATTTCCCGAAAGAGATGACTTCGACCTGGCAACCCTCGTTCATGTCGAGGTATTGAATGAGCGGCACGAAGTCGCCGTCGCCCGTCACGAGGATAACCGTGTCGAGCTTCGGAGCGAGCTTCACCGCGTCGATAGCGAGTCCGACGTCCCAGTCAGCTTTCTTCGCACCGTCAGCGAATATCTGGAGATCTTTGACCTTCGTCTCGATACCCATCTTCGTAAGCGCTTCGAAAAAGTTCTTTTCTTCGCCGCTTTCGGTCGAGATGACGTAGGCGATTGCGCGCACGAGAATGCGCCCACCAACAGCCTCTTCGAGTATTGCCCCGAAGTTCACGCGGGCTTTATAGAGGTGCTTTGCGCTGTGATAGAGATTTTGCGTGTCAATGAATACGCCGACACGCTGGGCTGGATGTTTGATAACTGCCATAAAAATAAATGATTATGAAAACGCACTGATTAAAAGTAGGTGTTGAGACTACGTATCCATTCTACCATCTGCTTAGAGGCTTCTCGAAAAGATTCAGATGCAAGGCGCGGGAAAGTGATTTCTGTAGGCGTACTTTCGTACGACGGAAGAAATCGCTGGGGCCCGTAACGCAGTAGATTGCGTTTTTGGCCGACGTTATTTCTTAAGACCGAGTTTCTTAACAAGAGCCGTGTAACGGCGCTTGTTATTCGTCTCGAGGTAACGGAGGTGCACACGGCGGTCAGCGACCATCTGGAGAAGGCCGCGGCGGGAGTGGAAGTCCTTCGGGTTCTTCTTGAGGTGCTTTGCGAGCTCGTCAATCTGCTTCGAAAGGATCGCGACCTGTACATCGGCCGAGCCGGTGTCAGATTCATGACGTGCGACGCCTTTTATGATTGTCGCCTTTTTCTTAGTGGTAAGCATGGATTCCCCTACCCTACCACGCC
>JBAQEU010000029.1:0-20138 GCA_049286905.1 Minisyncoccia bacterium | reverse complement strand
GTTTCCAGGAAACTGCGCGGGTCTTCTCTTTTTTAAATTCTACTTAGGCGAAAACCTTGTCCACGATGCCGTATTTCTTGGCTTCGTCGGCCGTGAGGAAGAAGTCGCGTTCGACATCCTTCTCAATCTTCTCGAGCTTCTGCCCGGTATTCTTCGCGAGAATACGATTCAGGTTGGCTCGGAGCTTCAGAATCTGCTTTGCAGTTATCTCGATGTCGGTTGCCTGGCCTTCGGCGCCGCCATGCGGCTGGTGGATCATGATCTCGGCATTCGGGAGCGCGAAGCGCTTACCCTTCTCGCCGGCAGACAGGAGGATTGCACCGCCAGAGGCCGCCATGCCGACACAGACAGTCGAGACGTGGGGTTTCACATGATTCATCGTGTCCACCATAGCGAGCGTCGCCGTCACCGAGCCGCCTGGCGAGTTGATGTAGAGCGAAATGTCTTTCTTCGCGTCTTCGCTCTCGAGGAACAGGAGTTGGGCGATGACGAGGTTCGCGACATCATCGTCAATCGGACCGCCGAGGAAGATAATTCGCTCTTTGAGGAGGCGCGAATAGATGTCGTAGGCGCGCTCTCCGAACTGACTCTTCTCGATAACCATCGGTACCATCATCGAAGCACGAGGATTGTTCTGTTTCATAGATAAAAGTTAATTCTGCTGGTCTGTCGGTGCGACGAGTGCATTCTCCTCGGCAATCCGCTCTCCCCATGCGTAGAATGCGCCGATGACGATCATCAGCACGATGACAACAATAGAGATGACTACGCCCCATGACTGCGCTTTGGGGGAGGGAACACCGAGTGCCACACCTGATGGAGCACTGGATTCACCGGGCGGGAGGAGTTTCTCGTCTTCCATATTACTTGCTCTCGTTATAGAGCTTTCTTCCTTTCTCGAACGCCGCTTCTGCTTCTGCTTTTCCGTCAAAGCCGCTTATCGTGACTTCTTTGTTCTGCAACTGCTTGTAGGTGGAATAGAAATGCTGGATTTCTTTGAGGGTATGCTGATTAAGATCGGCAATATCCTTCACTTCTTTCCATCGTGGATCATCTACAGGAACCGCAATAACCTTATCGTCACCTTCGCCGCTATCAATCATGTGCATGATTGCGACCGGACGAACACGGGCGAGGATACCTGAAACAAGCGGGTAGGTGGTGAGCACAATCACATCGAGCGCATCCCCGTCGTCCCAAAGCGTCTGCGGCACAAAGCCGTAGTCGAACGGGAATCCTTGTCCGGTGTATGCGACACGATCAAGAGCGATGAGACCAGTCGCCTTATCAATCTCGTACTTATTGTGCGACCCTTTCGGAATCTCGATAATGACGTTCATCTCGCTTTTGGTGCCCGGATCAATATCGTGAAGTAGGTTCATATGATTTTGATTATAGCCTAGTGGCAACTTACTCGTCTTTCGCGTTGTCGCGGTCTTCTTCCTTGTCGGCGACTGTCTCGTCACTTGCAGGAAGAACAGCGGACTCTTCTTCTGCAGGGAGCTCGGTCTTCTGCGGAGCCTCGTCGGTGACGAGCTCGATGCTCTCGGTCGGCATGACGCCAGCCGCTTCAGCAGGATCCTCTTCCGGCTCGGCGATAGCGACCGATTCGCCGTTGCTTTCTGCGACTTCCTCGCCTGCGGCAGAGACGATGTCGATGTTCCAGCCCGTGAGCTTCGCCGCGAGGCGTACGTTCTGACCGCCGCGGCCGATAGCGAGCGACTGCTCGTCTTCAGCGACGGTGACCATCGCGCGGTGCTCTGCTTCATCAAGTACGACCTCGATCGGGGTAGCAGGGGAGAGGGCTTCTTTCACAAATTCTTTTGCATCGTCATTCCACTCAATGATGTCGATGCGTTCGCCGCCAATCTCGCTCATGACAGTGGAGACGCGTACACCGCGCTGACCGACGAGCGAACCGACCGGGTCGACGTGCGGGTCGATAGACGAGAGTGCGATCTTGGTGCGGCTACCTGGCTCGCGTGCAAGCGCCTTGATCTCGATAGCTCCCGAGGCAAGCTCAGGCGCTTCGAGCTCGAAGAGCTTCACGACGAACTTCGGATGCGCTCGCGAGAGACGCAGGTACACGCCGCGGAACCCTTCGTCCACTGCGTAGAGGTAGGCGCGAATGCGCTCGCCCATGCGGTACCGCTCGCCCGGGATCTGCTCCTCGTAAGGAATGATGCCGGTTGTACGGCCGAGGTCGACGAATATCGCCCCACGCTCGATGCGCTGGACGATGCCGCCCACAATCTCGCCCTTCTTCTCGCCGAACTCTTCCATCATCGAGAGCTTCTCGGCTTCGCGCACCTTCTGGATGACCACCTGCTTCGCAGTCTGTGCCGCGATACGACCGAAGTCGTCCTGCGGTTCAAGAGGGAAGATGATTTCTTCACCGACTGCCGCCCCGCGCTTCATGAGCTTCGCATCAGCAAGGAGGATGTGCTTCTCGGCGTCGAAACGCGGAAGCTCTCCCTCTACGAGCTGTTCTTCCTCGGTGTGGAAGGCATGCTGGTGTGCATGCTCCTCCGGGAGCTCTTCGCCTTCTACAGGGAAGCGCACCGTTGATTCGTCCACGACGGTTTTTACTTGTTCAAAAGAGATTGTCCCGGAGTTAAGGTCGAGCTTGGCGTGGACGACCTGCCCGCGCTTGCCGTATTCGCGCTTGTAGGCAGTCGCCATCGCGTTCTCGATGGCGTCGATCATCGTCGCACGGTTGATACCCCTGTCTTCGAATTCTCCGAGTACTGCGCCCATGGTTTTCAAATCAATCATATGGAATGTGTATGTCTAACTAATAGTCTTCTCTGGCACCTATTCTAACAAAAATGTCCGCGGAACGGACATTTCTAATAGCGTTACCATACCAAATCAGGTCGCCTAAGTCAACAAAAAGAAGACCGCCGCTTCGAGAACCCTCTGGGATTCTCGAAGCGGCGGCTGACACGATTTACCATGTCCGCCTTGGCAATAACGACATTATCTTCGCCACATGCTCGGGAGTGTGCTCCTTGAGCAGAAAGCGCTCAATGTCTTCCCGTGAAAGGTCGGTGATAATCGCTCGATGAGTTGTCAACTTCAGACGTTCCCACGTAGCGCCGATACTGGGGCCGGGTGGCAAATTCCATCCCGGAATAAAGCATCCTTCGATGATAAGTCCGCTCGCGAAAAGCCGTGCATAGAACTCGTTCAAGATAGGAGTGGGGTATCCCGAATGTCCTTTTGATTGCCATTCGCACGTAAGACGACGGAGACCGAATTCGTAGGGAATCTGCGTGAAGATCTTTTTTCCCTCATCCTTCAGTCCCTTGATCGTGGCGTTGAAGATTTCCAGATTGAGTACCTGGTGTCCCGTCCCGCCCGTCGAGATCGGCCCACAGACCATACCGCTCGGCCCTTGATTGCCCAGGTCCGCAAGTGCGATGTCTGCCAGTGCTGAAAATGATTCAGCGGTAACGCCGCTCGAATGAAGCTCGGGCGGCCCTTCTGCATACACTACTTCGTTCATGGCTTTTCTCCTTTGAAAGTTCGGCCAAATTGCACGATACCACAACAGGATTTTCATACCAATCCCAGACCATGCTAGGCTTTCTATAGACTCATTGAAATACCCCAACTTGCGGGGCTTGCAACTCAGATTGAAAAGGAAAAAATGATGAAGATAGACACGACAAGAGAGTACCCACCAGGAAGCGTGCTGGACAAAATAAACGACCTGGCATATAACGCGCTCGAACCTTATCGCACAGCACTGCAAAAAGCGCACATTATTGAAAACAGGAAGTTTGAACGTTACCGAACTGCGATGCAGGAGACCGCGAAGGAACTCAGGCTTCGCGAGAACCTCATGCTTTTGGATTCGCTTATCGTTCCGAAACACAAACCGAAATAGAAAGGAGTGGCCATGCGCGACAAAAAACCCTGGGTCTAATCTACGCTGTCAACAAAACTGGTACGAGTCCGCGCTTCGCGCGGGCTTTGTTTTTTAATTCAGAAGATAGTGTGAAATGCGCGACATGCCGCAGGCATGTCGCGCTATACTATGTATATATTCACGTCTCAGAAGGGGAGATGAAAGAATTCATAATCGACTCGGGACTCGTCGCGAAGAAAGAAATCGACGATGCCGCAGTCGAAGCAGAGAAGCGCAGTCAGTCGCTTGGCGACATCCTCGTCTCGCGCGGGTCGCTCACCGAAGATGCGCTCCGCCGCATCCAGGCCTATGTGCTCGGCATCCCGTTCATCAACCTGAAAGAGCACAAGGTTCAGCCCGACATCCTCTCGCTCATCCCCGAGCCTATCGCGCGCACGCACAACATCATCGCCTTCAAGAAAGAGGGCTTGTCGCTTGAGGTCGCTATGCTCGATGTCGAGGACCTCGCATCCATCGAGGCGGTCAGCAAAAAGACCGGGCTCAAGATACTCCCGCGCCTCACCGACACCGAGAGCATCAAGTATGCGCTTCTGCAGTACCAGAAGTCACTCAAGGACGAGTTCGGCGACATCATCTCGACTGAAGCGGGGAAAATTAAAGCGGTCGTAGAGGGAGGGAAGGATCTCTCGGGCGACGACCTCAAGAAAATGGCTGAGGACTTGCCGATTGTGCGCATCGTGGACACGCTTCTACGGCACGCCATCGTACAGGGCGCTTCCGATATTCACATAGAACCGATGGAAGACCAGGTGCTCGTCCGCTACCGCATCGACGGTATCCTCCACGATGCTATGACACTCCCGAAGGCGGCGGCCGCAGGCATTATCGCGCGCATCAAGGTGCTCTCCAACCTGAAGCTCGACGAGAAGCGCCTCCCGCAGGACGGCCGCTTCAAAATGGAAACGGAGGCTGACCGCGTCTCGTTCCGCGTCTCGATACTCCCGACATTCTTCGGCGAGAAGACTGTGATGCGACTCCTCCGCGAGACAGGCGAAGGCTTCACGCTCGAAGCGCTCGGTCTCCACGGCGAGAACATGGAGCGCATCCATCACGCTCTCAAGCAGTCGACTGGCCTCATCCTCATCTCGGGACCGACGGGCTCCGGCAAGACGACGACGCTCTACACGATGCTCGACATCCTGAATCAGCCGGATGTGAACATCTCTACAGTCGAGGACCCTATCGAGTATCAAATGAAGCGGGTGAACCAGACGCAAGTGAACCCGCAGATAGGATTCACCTTCGCTTCCGGACTCCGTTCGCTCGTGCGCCAGGACCCAGACATCATCATGGTCGGCGAAATCCGCGACAGTGAGACCGCTTCGCTCGCCATCAACGCCGCGCTCACCGGTCACTTGGTGCTCTCCACTATCCATACCAATAGCGCCGCAGGCGCCATCCCACGCCTCATCGACATGGGTGTCGAGCCGTTCCTCATTGCTTCGACGATTCGCGTCATCGTCGGTCAGCGGCTTGTGCGTAAGTTCTGTGAAAACAAAGAGGCCTACAAGCTCGATGCCGCCATGCGTACCAAGATAGCCGCCGACCACGAGTTTGCTGCGGCATTCAAGGCGCTTGAGGACGAAAAGCTTGTGAAGAAAGGCTCGACGCTCGATGACATCTCTTTCTACCATCCAGTATCCTCGGCTGAGTGTGAAGACGGCTACAAGAGCCGCATCGGCATTCATGAAGTGCTTGCGATATCGCCCGCCATCCGCGAGGTGATGCTCCGTTCGAGCACAAGCGATGCTATCGAGGAGCAAGCAAAGAAAGAGGGTATGTTGACTATGCTCCAGGACGGCCTCTACAAAGCTTCCCGAGGTATCACCAGTCTCGAAGAAGTCCTTCGCGCCGTGTCTGAGTAACCTAAATAGCTAGCAAATAAGGCTTTTATAGCTATTCGTAGTCTAATATATTTGACAAAGCTAGTACTTAGGTGTACTATATTTTTAGTAGTTTGAAAGGTTACTTGAAACCCGAATACGAAGATTATGTATGATGAGCATGGTCTAAATATCCAATCCGCCCGCTGTGAGTGATACCCACAGCACCATCAGGGGCATTTTCCTTCTGAAAGGGGAAATATCATGGCAATGAAACAGCTTAGCATCGTGGTAAACGCAGAAACAGGCGAATACGCCTGGATCGACCGCTGCACCATGAATTCCCGCGCCTACTTCCCCCTGAAAGGGAACGAAGAAGGGGCGAGAGAAATCGCAGAAAAGAATGGCTGGAAGAGGTTCTATTGGCTGTATCTTTACGACGGAAACGTCGGGAAGGTACGGATAGTGGACGGTACGTACCTGGTCGGACAGCCAGATTGGCTGTCCGTCGAGGTAACAGAGGGGCTTCTTCGGGAGTTGATGATGAGGGCACATGCCCCAACAACGTTCATCCCGAAAAACCCCTTCGATGAGGGGTTTGCGTGGGGGAGTTCCGTTAAGGACTGGGTGGAAGTCATCTCGAAAGAGTGGCTCGTACCCGCGACTGCGGGTTAGTCACCCTCAACGTGGAGAGGTCACTCAATCCACGATAAATAAAAGTGACCATGGTTACCGAAGGAGCTTGCTTGGTCGTTCGCTTCTCCACTTGCTTGGGTACAGAAATGTACCCGGCTTTATTTAGTTCATCAATACATTGGTGAGTTAATAGAGCAGTGAGAAATATCCGCGCAGTTTTTACAAAAAACTGCGCGGATATTTTCTTTTGCGTGGTACGATTATGGGTAATGAAATTCCGCGTCACGATACGGAAGGAAGGGATGCAAGACCAGGAACGAACTATCGAAGCACCGACGCGCTTCGCCGTCTATGATCAAATACAGAAAGAGGAGGGAACAGTCGTGAAGCTTGCAGAAGCAAAAGGCGGATTCGGCATCCCCTCATGGCTCTTCATCTCGTTTGGTACAGGTGTGAAGCACATCGAGGTAATCCGTGTCGCAAAGAATCTCTCCGCTATGCTCGCCGCCGGTCTCTCGCTCTCCCGCGCACTCTCGGTCATCGAGCGTCAGTCGGACAACCGAAGTCTCAAGAACATCATCACCGGGCTCGCTGAGTCAGTGAAAGGCGGCGCGTCATTCCACGAAGCGCTCGCGGCGTTCCCTCGCGTTTTCCCCTCGCTGTTTATCGCGATGACAAAAGCCGGTGAGGAGTCTGGCTCGCTCGCCAACTCGCTCTCGGCAGTCGGTCTCCAAATGGAGCGTTCTGAAGAGCTTCGCCGGAAAGTTCGCGGTGCCATGATCTATCCGGCAATCGTGATTGTCGCTGTCATTATCGTGGGCGTCCTGATGCTCATATACGTGGTGCCGACCCTCACCAGCACCTTCACCTCGCTCGGTGTGCAGGTGCCGCTCGCTACCCGTGTCGTCGTGGCGATGTCGGACTTCCTGGTGAACAACATCGCGATTGTGCTCGCTGGTATCGTGCTCGTCGTCGTCGGCGGCACGATGTTCGTGCGTTCAAGAGTCGGCAGTAACGTCGTGCTCGCTGTCGCACTCCACCTGCCGGTCATAGGTGAACTGGTGCGCGAGACCTATGCGGCGCGTGCGGCACGTTCGCTTTCTTCGCTTCTCTTCTCGGGCGTCCCTGTGCTTGAGGCGCTCTCCATAACGAGAGAGGTCGTACACGCTGAAGTATTCGCTCGCGTGATTGAGGAAGCCGAGGCGCACGTGCGCAAAGGCGAACTACTCTCTGCCTCATTCGCAGAACATATGAAGCTCTATCCTATACTCATGAGCGACATGCTCGCCGTCGGGGAAGAGACCGGCAACGTGACCGACATGCTGAAGCAGGTCGCAGAGTTTTACGAAGCAGACGTTTCTGAGAAGACAAAAGATCTCTCGACTATCATCGAGCCAATTCTCATGCTCGTCATCGGTGCGGGCGTCGGCGGATTCGCCGTTGCCATGATTGCCCCGATTTATTCGCTCTCATCAGCATTCTGATGGTCCGTCACCTACGAGGGTTCAGTCTCATCGACGTCATCGTCGGTGTCGCTCTTCTACTTGTGACATTTCTCGCACTCTTCGGCGTACTGCGCGCATCGCTCACACTCTCGACAATCACCAAGGCAAAAGCGGCAGGAGTCGAGCTTGGGAACTCGCAGATGGAGTATCTGCGCGGATTCTCCTATGAAGCGCTTGGTACCGTGGGCGGCATCCCTGGTGGGGCGATACCCCAGATGGCAACCACGACGGTTGATGGCGTGTCCTACGGTGTCCGTACATTCATCGAATACCATGACGACCCAGCTGACGGCGAAGGCCTGCTCGACACGAATGCTATTACGACCGATTACAAGACAGGGAAGGTAACGATTACCTACACAATCTACGGCCTCACAAAATCGCTTGTGCTCGTCTCAAACTTCGCTCCATCCGGGATAGAAGCGGCGACGGACGGCGGCACGCTCTCGCTCCATGTGGTCGACAAGTCTAATGCTGATGTGACCGACGCGAGCGTACGCATCGTAAATTCAGCGATTTCGCCAGCAGTCGACTTCACCACCTTCACGAACGCAAGTGGGCTCGTGCTCATCGGTGGTGCCGCGACTTCCTCGGAATACCAAATATATGTATCGCGCGCTGGATACTCGAGCGCACAGACCTATGCACGCACCGGTCAGAACGTGAACCCGACGCCAGGGTACCTCACTGTCGTGAAGAACCAGACGACGAGCGCGACGTTCACCATCGACGAGCTCGCGACATTCACGCTCGCGAGCTGGTCGCCCGCAACGACGGCAACCTTCACCGACACGTTCGACAGTGTCGCAAATCTCGCGAGCCAAACTGACACCACCGTCACCGGCGGCGAGCTCGTGCTCGCGACTGAAGCGCTCTCAGGTTCAGCTCGCTCTATACCAATTTCACCAAGCTATCTTGCGGGGTGGGGGATTCTTTCGGCGACCTATGTAGCCCCGGCTGGCACGAGCATTGTCGTACGCATCGACGATACCAGCGGTACACCGCTTCCTGATTCGGCTCTAGCGGGAAATAGCGTCGGATTTTCTGCATTCCCAATATCCCTTACGGGCATCGCGACCTCAAGCTACCCGGGACTCTCGCTCGAAGCGAGTCTCGCGAGCGACGCCATCACGACAACACCCTCGCTCCTCGACTGGTCGCTATCGTACACCACCGGACCTGCACCACTCCCGAACACCGCCTTCACGCTCACTGGAGCCAAATCGATAGGGACTGACAGCAACGATCTCAATATATATAAAACAGTCCTTGCCGACACTACCGGCGCTGGCGCGGCAAAGAGCGAATCTCTTGAGTTCGACACCTACACGCTCACGCTCGACTCCGCAAACCTTATCGAGAGCTGTTTCCCGGGACCATACACTCTTGCACCCGCCGGAGCTACGAGCACCTCTCTCCTCGTAGGCGACCCGACCACAAACGCTCTTTCCGTCCTCATCACCGACTCCATAGGTTCTGCAATACACGGTGCGAAAGTCGTACTCACGAAAGCAGGGTACGCCGCGACGGTCTCTACCTCGGTGTGCGGCACGTCCTACTTCAACGGGCTCTCGGCCGGAACCTACAGCGCAACGGTGTCTGCATCGGGTTACCCGACAACTTCGTTCCCCGCCATACCTGTCGCCGGGAACACCGGAACGACGACGCTCACCCTGCCATGACCTACCGCGGATTTACCCTGATTGAGACTCTCATTGTTATAGTGACAACCGCGCTTATTTCAGTCACGCTCGGCGTCCTTCTCTCCTATTTCTACAAAACGAATGCCTATACACTCGAACAAACGACTGCTGTCGCACAAGCCAGAAGAGGCATTGAGGACTCGATGCGATTCCTGCGAGAGTCTTCGTACGGTAGTGACGGGTCGTACCCAATAGCAAGTGTCGCGACTTCATCGATTACGTTCTACGCGAATGTCGACACTGACTCGACTATTGAGCGCGTGAACTACAAGCTTGAGAACCATGTGTTTTATCGTATTATCGCGGAGCCAAATGGGAACCCTTTGTCGTATGCACTTGCGACACTTGCGACATCAACCATCGCGACCAATGTCGTGAATGCCACTTCGACCCCTGTCTTTACTTATTTCGACGGGACGAGTGCGCCGCTCCCGTCACCAATAAGCATTTCAGACATCGCTTCAATACAGACGACTATCGTTGTTGACGTGAACATCGCCCGCGCACCTATTGCGTTCACACTCTCAGGAGGAGCGACATTACGGAATATACTGAGCCGATAACCATGAAAAACATTTCTTACCGCGGTTCAATCATGCTCCTCGTCATCGTCTTCGGCGGCGTCTTCTTCACCCTGCTTGTGTCTCTCTCCGGATTCGTCCTCGTCCAGAGCCATGCACAAGACATCGCTCGCCAGCGAGGCGCCGCCTTCAGTATCGCGGAGTCCGGCCTCGAGTATTACCGATGGTTCCTTTCCCACTTCCCGGGAGACCCGACCAATGGCACCGGCATGGCTGGCCCGTTCGTGAGAAGTTATGACGACCCTGAAGGGGGAGTGGCAGGAACGAATACCCTCACCATACTCGGAAATGGTGCTTGTGGTGTGCCTCAGTCTATAGATGTTGTAAGCGCTGGGACACCAAGCGACGCTCCCCAGGTTTCCGTGACACTCTCCGCCCGCTACGCACTCCCCTCAGTGGCGGCATACTCGTATATAGTCGGGAGCAGTGTGTGGGCGGGGGCAGACCGCATCATCAACGGTCCGTATCACAGCAACGGCGGCATACGCATGGATGGCACCACCAATGCCCCTGTCTCGAGCTCGCTCTCGACTTGGAACTGCACCAGTAGTTTCGGGTGCTCACCCTCACAACCCTCAGCCCCCGGTGTCGTCGGTTCCGGGCCCAACCAAAACCTCTGGTCGTACCCGACACCACAAGTCGACTTCGGCGCCATTTCAGCGAATTTCACTTCACTCAAATCTATTGCCGAAACAAATGGACTCTATTTCGACCGGTTCAGCAACGGCAAGAATACGAACAACTCGTACTACAAGGGCTACCACCTTGTGTTTAATGCGGACGGTACACTCACCGTATATAAGGTATCAAACGAGACGAAGCAGACGGTCACCCCAGTCAATCCGAACTCAGGCAGTAATGACTATACGCTTATCAACAACGAGAACCTCTACGGCACCTACACTATCCCCGCAGATTGCGGACTAATCTTCATAGAGGACCACGCATGGATTGAGGGAACAATCACCCGGAAAGTGACGGTTGTCGCGGCAGATGTGTCCAATTCCGGAGTCGTCCCGTATGTCGTCTTGAAGAACAATATTCTGTATTCAACCTATGACGGGACCGCCGGACTGACCGTCATTTCGGCGGGCGACATACTCATTGCGCCTGATGCGCCGGTGAACATGACCTTGAATGGCATTTTCATAGCCCAGAGTGGCGCCTTTGGGAGAAATCTCTATGCTTGTCCAGGCTCCTATGAGCCCCGAGGTACACTCACTATCCTCGGCACGACTGTCTCGAATCTGCGAACAGGGACGAAGTGGATGAATGGGTGCGGCTCTGGCTCGAATGCCGGCTACCAGACGCGTATCGACGCCTTCGACCGACAGAACTCCACAAACCCTCCACCTTTCACGCCAACAACGTCCTCGCAATGGGAGTTCGTCGACTGGCAACAGAAATAAGACACGTATTTCATGGGGTATACTTCCAGTATGCTCATCGTTGCAAACTGGAAAGCGTACATCGAAAGCCTCGAGAAGGGGAAGAAACTCTTTGCTATAAGCAAGCGAGTTTCCCGTACGGGTTCGTGCACCATTGTACTTGCACCACCCTCACCTTTCCTTGGCGTGCTTGCTCTCAAGAACAAATCCCGCGTCTCTTTCGCCGCGCAAGACGTCTCTGCAACGCTCGGCGGCCCTGCCACCGGCGAGGTGACGGCGCAGATGTGCGCTTCCGCAGGGGCTTCCTACGCGATAGTCGGTCACTCTGAGCGCCGTGCCGCCGGAGATACAGGAAATATCGTCGCCGAGAAGCTTGCGCATGCGCTCGCGAAAGATCTCATTCCCGTCCTCTGTGTCGGGGAACACGAGCGGGACCATGACGGCCGTTATCTCTCATTCGTGCGCGAGGAAATAACATCGGCATTTGTCGCGCTTACACCAAAAGAGCGCGCGAAAATCATCATTGCCTATGAGCCATTGTGGGCAATCGGCAAGTCTGCTGAAAGCGCCATCGGTCCGCACGACCTCGCTGAGATGGTGCTCTATATCCGCAAAGTCCTCGCCGAACTCCTCCCCAGGAAGAATGTTCTGCATACACGCGTACTCTACGGCGGCTCGGTGGAGCCCTCGAACATCCGCGACCTCGCCCGATCTTCGCGTGTCGACGGATTCCTCATAGGACACGCCTCAGCCGATGAACGCATGTTCACCGAACTGGTGAAAGAACTTTCTTGAACATGCGCTCGGTTCGCGACATACCGCGCTTCGAAAATGTACCGATACTCGTGCGCGTCGCGATGAATGTCCCGACTGAAAACGGGAAAGTCGTGAACGACTACCGCCTGCGCCGTTCGCTACCGACTATTCGTTTCCTCTCTGAACGTGGCGCCCGCGTCATCCTCATAAGCCACATCGGCGAAAAGGGGACCGAGACGCTTGCACCTGTTGCAGAAGCGCTCGCGAAGCTCATCCCGCGCGTATCGTTTTTTCCCGAGACTGTCGGTGTTCGTGCACGAGACGCGGTGCGCACCATGCATTCCGGTGAGATTCTCGTTCTTGAGAATGTGCGGCGCAACCGTGGGGAAAAAATGAACGACCCGGCATTTTCAGAAGAGCTCGCGGCACTCGCCGATGTGTTCGTTCAGGACTCTTTTGATACCTGTCATCGTGCCCATGCTTCGATAGTGGGCGTCCCGAAACTTCTCCCGTCCTATGCCGGACTCTTGCTCGAAGAAGAAGTCCGAGAGCTTAGGAAAGCGCTTACTCCGAAGAGTCCGTCGCTCGCAGTCATCGGCGGCGCGAAGTTCAGTACGAAAGAAGCCGTCCTCACGACACTCCTTGAGAAATATGACCATGTCTTTGTCGGGGGAGCGCTCGCAAACGATTTTCTAAAAGCGATGGGGCACGAAGTGGGGAAGTCTCTCGTATCGCTCGAAATAGACGGGGGGATGGCGAGGATAGCGAGCAACCCGAAACTACTCCTCCCGATAGACTCGCTTGTTGTTCCTGCTGGAGCACACCTTGTAAGTGGAGCGTGCACGAACGCACGTGTTGCGAACGTCACCGACATCCGCGCTGATGAAGCTGTTCTCGATCATGGTCCCGACACGATAACCCTCCTCGCGAGTCTCGCACACGACACGAAGTCGGTGCTCTGGAATGGCCCTCTGGGGAATTACGAGAACGGCTTCATAGACGCGACTGACTCCTTCGCGCGCGCAGTCGCGGCATCAGGTGCACACTCAGTCGTCGGTGGCGGCGACACTATCGCGTCAATCGAGAGTCTCGGGCTTTTGTCGCAGTTCTCATTCGTCTCCACTGGCGGCGGAGCCATGCTCGACTTCCTCGCGAAGGGCACACTCCCCGGCATCGACGCCCTCAATTAACCCAACTCTTTGAGTGAAGGGTTGTCTATAGTAATACTTGTGGTATATTGCAGACCAGTAGCGTCCTGGTCTTTTTGTTTCTATTCCTCAAGAGGGGGTGTCCTATGAAAAACGTATTGTCGCCTGAGCGGCCTGATGTGCAGTCCGCTCGCAGAGAATTCGAGAGAACGAAGCCCGGCAAAAAACCAGTCCTTCCTTTCGGAATACTCTTCGAACGATTTTCTTCCGGGGTTGCGGCGGCAGACATCGCGCGGGAAGCAGGTGTCTCCCGAGAGGCGATGTGCTACCTCTACAACCGGTACTTTTTACCACTGTTCCACAAAACAGGAGCTGAGCGCAAGAAAGAGCGTGCCGCCGAAAGAACGGCACGATATACCGACACTGTGCTTTCCACAGGAGCAATGAAGATCGTGTCTGAACAAGCACGGGCGGCGGGATGCGCAGTTGATGTGGTGATGAATGGGCAGTACATTCTGAGAGAAGCCCTTCTCGTGAACGGACACTTCTGCACCATCCGTCATGTGACGAAAATCTTTGCTCCGTCAAAGACACGTCGGCTGTATGCGATCGTTCAGATAACTCCCGAATCTATCGCCCGGGGAGAAGTGACTGTCGTTCGTGTCACTGTCGACAGATTTGAACACTGCACATTTGTGATTCCCAGCTCGGTCCTCTCCGGCGTGTACAGCGAGAAGCGGAAGAAGGGATACATCAATCTGTACATTCCTCTTCTCAGGCACTTGCCGTGCATGTCCCGCGTGAACTACTGGGACTACGAAAACGCATGGCACCTGCTCCCGCCGGTACAGAACTAGTCCGACTGTTTCAATTCCTCGCCCCTCCCCGGGGGCGAGTTTTGTTTTACGCGAGCGCTGTACGAATCTTCTCGGAGTTCGTAGCGAAATCGTCCTTGTCTCCTTCGATGTTGTTGTTCGGAAATACCCACACGTGTGCATGCGTCACTTCATCGCCAACTATCTTTGAGAGAATCCAATCTGTCTGAAATGCTTTCTGTTGTGCTTGTGCTATTTTTTTCACCACTTCAAAATACGCTCCGATATTTGGTACGTCCCAGACCCAACGATAATGCTGTTTGGGAATAACTTGTGTGTGCCCGGGCGACTGCGGGTGAATATCGAGAAAGGCGAGGAAGTCATCGTCCTCATACACGACATGCACAGGAATCTCTTTGCGAACTATTTTACAGAAAATACAGTGGTCCATACCCCTAGGATACCCTAACTGATTCCTGATACAATCGGCACACCATGTTCCCCCTCCATGACCCGCTCGATGAGACACTCCGCGCCGAACTAAAAAGCTACGACGACCTCACCGCGGCGCTTCTTGCGCGCCGCGGCATTGTGACAAAAGAAGATGCTGAGCAGTTCCTCAACCCTTCCTACGATCTACACTTGCACGACCCTCTCCTGATGACCGACATGCCGAAGGCGGCGCGCCGATTCGCCGATGCGATTGTGAACAAAGAAAAAATAGCTGTGTGGAGCGACTACGACTGCGACGGCATACCGGGTGGCGTGCTCCTCCATGACTTCCTGAAAAAGGTCGGTGCCGACTTCGAGAACTACATACCGCACCGACACAATGAGGGGTACGGCATGAACGTCGAAGGCATTGAGACCCTCGCAAAAAGCGGCGTGAAACTGGTTGTGACCGTTGATTCGGGCATCACTGACGTCGCTCCGGTCGCACGAGCGAATGAGCTTGGCATGGACGTCATCGTCACCGACCATCACTTGCCGCTCGAGACTGGCCTCCCGCCAGCCTTTGCCGTAGTGAATCCGCATGCACGAAATGACGAGCCGTATCCGTTTCATGAGCTGTGCGGCTCAGGCGTCGCATGGAAGCTTGTGTGCGCGACACTCGCCGTTGAGCCGAGCTTGCGCGAGAAAGTCCCGGAAGGGTGGGAGAAGTGGCTCCTCGATATGGTTGGCCTCGCGACCATCGCCGACATGGTCCCGCTCACCGGAGAGAACCGCTTGCTTGCGACCTACGGACTGCTCGTGATGCGCAAATCACCGCGCATCGGACTACAGAAACTCTGCCGCGGCATGCGCACCGAACAACGCACGATTACTGAAGACGACGTCGGCTTCATGATTGCACCCCGAGTGAACGCCGCGAGTCGCATGGGCGATGCGCGCGAAGCGTTCCGGCTCTTCACGACGACCGATGAAGACCTAGCTGACGAGCTCGCGAAGAAACTCGAGAAATCAAATCGTCAGAGAAAAGCCGAGGCGGGTGCAATTACGCGCGCCGTGCACATGCGACTCAAAGAGCGTGGTGAGCCACGAAGTGTGATTGCACTCGGCGACCCGGAGTGGCGACCCGCCCTCCTCGGTCTCGTCGCAAACACGATTGCTGACGAATATGAGCGGCCGGTCTTCTTGTGGGGAAGAGAAGGGAACCTGCGTCTCAAAGGTTCGATGCGAAGTGGCGGGCCGACGCACGCGCTCGAGCTTATGCGTGCCACCGAAAACACCTTTGCCGATTTTGGCGGACACGCGGCGGCAGGCGGTTTCACCGTACTCGATGACGCGGTGTTTTTTCTCGAGGACAAACTTGTCGAGGCGCACGCAAAGCTTGAAACGAAAGCAGATGATTCATTTGCGAACCACGCTGACGCGGTCATCACGCCCGACGAAGCGACCATCGCATTTTTGAAGAAGGTCGAACGCCTCGCACCTTTCGGTATGCAAAATCCGAAGCCGGTGTTCCTACTTCGTGAAGTTGTTGTGCGCGAGATTCTCCGTTTCGGAAAAGCAGAAGAGCATTTGAAAATAAAGTTGGAGACAAATGCAGGGAAGGGGAGTATCGACGCGGTGACATTTTTTGCAAAAGGTTCGCTTGCGCGCGTCGCTGAAAATCTCTTGAAGGGAAGTCGAGTGAACTTGCTCGTGCACCTCGAACGCGACGCTTTTGCACGAGGCACTCCGGTGCGCCTGCGACTTCTTGATATCAAGTCTGTTTAGAAACTCACTTCAAAACCCTTTCGCCCATAAACTAAAAAGAGCCATCGCTCCGGGCCGCTTGGCCAAGTCTAACTGTCTCTTTTCAGTTATGGGCTCCAGGTATGTTTCGAAGTGAGTTTCAATGTATAGTAATCGTCATGAGTCATTTCACTATCCATGCCGACGGCGGCTCAAGAGGGAACCCCGGGCCCGCGGGCGCGGGCGCGATGATCCGCGACCACCTCGGCAACTCGGTCGCGAGCGTGTCACAGTTCCTTGGAACCAAGACGAATAATTTTGCAGAATACGAAGCGGTGATTCTCGCTTTTGAGACGCTCGCAAAACTCGTCGAGAAGAAAGTGAGTGCAACTGATGTGGAGGTGAAGATGGACAGCGAGCTCGTCGTGAAGCAGATGAAAGGAATCTATAAAGTGAAGCACCCGACCATGAAGGCGCAGTATGCGCGACTCATGCACGCGGCCGGCGCATTTAAGGATGTCTCTTTCTCACACGTCCCGCGCGCACAAAACTCCGACGCCGACGCCCTCGCGAACGAAGCGATGGACCGCGGTGCTTAGTATTTTGCTACGATAATTCGATGGGATTTCTCATCGCCATCGTGTCGGGATTTGCGAGCGGGGTAGGGGTGCGGTCGATTTTTAGTTTTGGCTGGGAACCGATGCTTTTTGTTTTATTGCTTGCGATACTTTTTGTCGGCGCAATACTTTTTGCAGAATCGCGGCGAGAGTACTCCCTCGCCGCGATATTTTTAGTATGCGCCGCGTTCGGCATGCTACGCGCGGCGGTTACCGACACGCCACCGCCTGATACCTTTCTACGCGATGTGAAGCATCGCGTCTCGTATGAGGGTGTTGTGGTCGGCGACCCGGATGTGCGCGAAAAGAATCAACGCATCGCGATTGAAGTGTCGAACGATAGTGGCACTGTCGGGATGTTAGCTGTGATGCCGCTCTCAGCCGGTGTGCGTGTGGGCGACCGTGTGGGCGTCTACGGGACGCTTTCCTTACCGCAGGCCTTTGAGACCGAGAACGGCCGCACGTTTCGTTATGATAAGTATCTCGAGGCGCGCGGCGTCCGCTTCTTAATTCAATACGGCTCTATCTCTACGACAGAACCGGCGCCATGGCATTCGATCCCCGCGACACTCGCGCGCATCAAACATTCATTTCTCGATGGACTCAATCGTGCCTTACCCAATCCTGATGCCGCGCTCGCGGGCGGCATCGTTATCGGCGGGAAGCAGGGGCTCAGCACCGAACTTAGAGAGGCATTCACCCGCTCGGGACTGGTACAGATCATCGTGCTCTCAGGCTACAATGTGATGATCGTGGCCGAGTGGGTAATGGCCTTCTTTGCGTTCCTTATGCTCCCGCGCCGACTCCAGTTCTTCGCCGGTGGGGCAGCGCTCCTTCTCTTTGTCGGCATCGCTGGCATCTCAGCTACTGCGGTACGTGCCGCGCTGATGGCGGTCATTGCGCTGTATGCGCGCGCGACCGGCCGTAGCTACACTGCGAGTCGCGCGCTCTTGGTTGTAGTTCTGCTTATGCTCCTTTGGAATCCTCTCTATCTCATTTTTGATCCCGGCTTCGGTCTCTCGGTCGCCGCGACTGCCGGCATCATCTGGCTCGCACCGATTTTTGAGATGCGTCTCAGTCGATTACGACCCTTCTGGGCAAACACCATCGCAACGACGCTCGCCGCGCAAATAGCAGTGTTGCCGCTTTTGCTCTACAACATCGGTCTCTTCTCGGTCGTCGCCCTGCCGGCGAATCTGCTCGTGAACCCGCTCGTGCCGTTCGCAATGGCTGGAGCCGCTATTGCTGGAGTTGTCGGTATGACACTCGGTCAATTTGTGCCGCTTATTGCAACCGTGGTCGGCGAACCAGTGCATCTTTTGATGCGCTATTTCATCTTTATTGCAGAAAAGAGTTCCGCATTGCCATTTGCGGCATTCAACCTGCCTTTATTCTCAGTGTGGCTCGTGCTCCTCGCGTACGCACTACTTATCTATTTCGCCGCATCAAAACGCTTTTCGACGACCGACCAGTTGAGATTCGCCAAGAAAGCGTCGACATAATTCTTCTTTTCGGCAGGCACATAGTCCACCATATACGCATGCTCCCACATGTCGAGCGCAAGAATGATAGGAAGCCCCGCGAGTTGTCCGACTTCGTGATCATTCACAAAAGTCGTGTGGATAGTCTTTGCGATAGGGTCGGCGTAGACGACGACCCAGCCGATGCCTCGACTCCCGGCGACTGCCTTTATGTGTGCAATGAAGTCCTCACCACTGCCATACTTTTCAGCTACTGCCTTCGCGAGAGCTGATTCAGGATTACCACTCTTCTCACCTTCAAACTGCTCGAAATAGTATTCATGCATGCGCATGCCCCCGAACTCAAAGGCGAATCGGCGACGAAGCTCTGCGACGATGTAGGGGTCGAGCTCAAGAGTGCCTGCGCGTGTGGCCGCAAGCTTCTCTATAATAAGATTCGCGTGTTTTACATAGCCCTCATAGAGAGCGAGGTGCACTTTGATCTGCTTTTCTGAAAGCCCAGCGAGCACCGGCAAGTTAAATGTTTTTGTTGGATAGGTCATAGAGATAAACTGTACCACCGCAGAAAACTGATTGACAAATACTTTTTATAACATATACTATACCTTGGTACTTAGATTGGGCATTCGCCCTTTTCAGTCAAAAAGGAGAATTGAAATGAAAAATATTTTTGAAGACCTTGGACTCAAAGAATTGTCTTCCGAAATTGTTAGCGCCGAAATTACGCTGCTTATCAATCCAGTGGGGAAACTCTCGCCACTTACTGACCGGGAAAAGGCTGTGATTACGCGATACTATGGTATTTGCTGTCCACCCGAACCTCTGAGTTTTATTGGTGAGGGATTCGGAATAAGCGGCAGCCGAGTGTCGCAAATTCGTAATAAGGCCCTAAGAAAATTACGGGGCTCTCCAAAGATGAAAGAACTGGTCGCTCTGGCTGAAGAAAGGCGGTGGCTGCGGAAAGACGAAGATCTTCAGCGCCTGTATAACCAAGTGAAAAAACTCACCGAGGAACTCTCAACCATGTCTTCGAAATTCGCATCGCTCTCTGCGACTGTATCTGAGATAGCAAGACTTCCTCAGATTACAGATGCAATTTGGGATGTTCGTACTCACAAGGCAGGAATCCATTGGTCCATCAGTGATATGGAGCTGACTGTCCGGACATCAAACTGCTTGAAAGCAATGCACATATACAGTGTCGGCCAGCTCATTTCAAAAAGTGAACAAGAACTTCTTGAAAATCAGAACATGGGACGCAGAAGTATAAATGAAATTAAAGAAATTCTTGCCAGCAAAGATCTCACACTTGGCATGAAATTATCTTAATTTCTCCTGCTCCTTAATTATCCGCGCAGCCAGAGATGGTTACGCGGATTTTGTTTTGTTTCAAAAATACTTTGCCCTTGATGCGATAACCCCACCAGCCACAGCCAAGAGTCTGAGTCTTATAATAAAAAATCCCGTTGTGCATACCTGGTATGCACAACGGGATTTTTTTGATTTTAAATAACCCCTGCCTTTTTGAGAGTGGCGAAAGCACCGTTCTTCTTGATGGTCTTCAGACCCTTCA
>JBAQEU010000028.1:0-9858 GCA_049286905.1 Minisyncoccia bacterium | reverse complement strand
GCGTAAGGACCACTTTCTTGCTTCCAGTCTTGCGAAGAGATCTCCAGCTTTTAAGGAATTTGAAGATATTGGTACCCTCCTTTTTCCCAATCGCCTTGGTAGGTGTTGTATTAACTTTCCAAAGATCGCTCAAGCCCAGCTTGCTCCCCGCAACCAGGGAATGCTTGATCTGGACCACCTCCGTAGTTTTATCCTTGTTAAACCGAGTGAGGTCATCGATGCGCCGATCAGAGCCATGCTTTCTATCCGGCTTGATCTGGAGCCTGGCTATAGAGGAGTGGTTGTCCAAAAGCTCGACAAAATCAAGAGAAGCGACGAGCTTTTCAAAATAGAACGGGGCATCCTCATTCCTCTTTGAAAGTATTGGAGACATAGAATTAGGCTACATTGACCATACCAACAGCATACATAAATTAGCCCAGATACACCCGTCTAGGTCGTTCGATACTTTTCTAGATTGCTGCGGGTCAGGGACTCGAACCCCAATACCATCCTCCAGAGGGATGTGTCCTACCATTAGACGAACCCGCAATACTGTTTCTGCACTGTATCAAATTCGACGGCTTTTGCACCTGCTTGAGCAAAGGCAACCCCGCTCTCCTTTGAGCGGGGACGAAGACTGCGGTTCATGACAAGCAACCCGACTGCAAGCGAGCAAGGGATTCGAGAATCTGATCGAGCACGGTGGCGCGATGCCTTGTACTGATGAATTCTCCCTTCAGTATCGCTACGGTATCCCGGATGCAATCATCGCCATAAATGACGACGGGAAGTGAGCTGAATTCGTCGCTTGCCCTGATGAGATTCAGGAGCTCGACACCGTTCGGGTGCGCGACGTTATTGTTGATGATGGCGACACCGAAGTGGCCGCGATTGAAGCAACTGAGACAGTCGAGCAGTCCGGGACCGTCTCCTCTTGGAAACACCAGATGCCCGGGTTCCTGATCTGCGAGACAAGGGACGAAAAGCTCCCGAGTCCTCCTCCTGCCGTCACCAAATAAGATAAGCATAGCGATTCCTTCTCCTTGTGTGGTTGGTCGATATGACCGCAATCTGTAAAGACCGAAGCACTCCTCTGTGTGCCTTTGCAATAATACCACATTTGCAGTGCTCTGGCGACACAAGAAATAGTTGAGCCCGTTCTCTTGAACGGGCTCATAAGATCGGTTTGCGATCGATATATACACAAAAATCATGTCGTGGAACTCCTTTCCAGTCTCGAGAGGGCGGCAGAAAGCATCACGAGGGGCTCTGCCTTCCCGACGAACATATCATCCAACGCTTCGACGTATTTCCTGACGCTGTCGTCTAACGAATACAGAATGACGGGCGGTGCCTTGAGCTCATTCAGCTTCCTCAAGTACTGCGGGACGGACAACCCGCTCCCTTCCGGTATGCGACCGTCGATGATGACCGCATCGAAACTCCCTGCGGGAACCTTGGCGAGATGGTCGAATACTGCTTGGCCATCTTTCGCTTCGATCACTACGTGGTCCTGTAACTGCAACCAAAGAAGAAGCGCATGCCTGAGCGCTCGTCTTTTTGCAGCAAGTAGAATATACATGATGACATCCTTTCCTCTGTCGTATGGCTGGCCGAAATAGCCTCAGTCTGTAAAGAGCGATGCACGCCTCGGTGTGCACGGTAAGTATATAGCACTTATGCACCGCTCTGGCCAAACCACCAGCCATGATACACTGAGTGGACAACCTTTTTATCTCGTATGAAAAATCCGACACAATGCATTCTCTGGAACAAGCATAAACTCTCACCCTCTGACCTCAATCTGGAGCTCCTGGAAGTGTTCGTGAGGAGCCCCCACCTGGAACGGGACCTCTTCAAGTGTCGCGAGTGCGGCCAGCTCTACTTCCGCGAATGGTACGAACACGTCAACTTCAAGCATGATGACTACATGTACGAGACCTATATCCCCGTGAACTCGAAAGAAGAAGTGGCCGAACTCCTGCGAACCAAAAGCTCAGCGGAGCTGACGCAGTTCTTCCCGCAACTGCACGGAAGCTTCACGAACGGCATGAACGACTCTGTGCAATGGCTCGAAAGCAGTAAAGAGTAATCGGCTTTTTTATTTCTTCTTCTTGTTTGCGACAGCGACTTTGAGGAACTCCGTGAAGAGCGGGTGCGGGGCGAGCGGGCGCGCCTGAAGCTCGGGATGGAACTGCGTGCCGAGCATGAACGGATGTACGGTGCGCGGAAGCTCAGCTATTTCCATGAGCACACCATCAGGCGAGGTCCCCGAGAAAACGAGACCCCCCTCTTCGAGACGCTTCACATAGGCTGAGTTGATTTCATAGCGATGGCGATGACGCTCTTCCACGAGCTCTTTCTTGTATGCGGCGCGCGCGATAGTCCCCTTCTTGAGATAGGCCGGGTAGGAGCCGAGACGCATCGTGCCGCCGTATTTATTTGCGGCAAGGTGCTTCTTCTGCTCGAGCATCACGTCCACAACAGGGTCTTCTGAGTTCTTCTGTATCTCAGTGGTGTGTGCGTTCTTGAGCTTCAGCACGTTCCTCGCGTACTCGATTACCATGAGTTGCATGCCGTAGCAGAGACCGAAATACGGAATCTTGTGTTCACGCGCGAACTGTATCGCCTTAATCTTCCCTTCGATGCCGCTCTCGCCGAAACCGCCCGGGACGATAATGCCGTCATACTTCGCGAGCTCTGTAACCGCCTTCGTCCCGCCTTTCTCAAGGTGCTTGGAGTTAATCCAGGTTATTTTCGGTTTGCGACCGAGCTTCGCAGAGGAGAATTTGATAGCCTCGATAACCGAGAGGTACGCGTCAGAGAGGACGAAGTCGCCCGTATCAAAATATTTTCCGACGATAGCAATGGAAACTTCCGGTGCTTTCGTGTTCGACACTGCGGTCGCAAACTTCCTCCATGCGGCGAGCGATGCTTTCCGTTTCTCCGGCAGACGGAGTGCATCGAGAATCGCGTCGGAGAGTTTGTCTTTCTCGAAGTTGAGTGGAGCATCATAAATACTGGAAATGTCCGGTGCGGATATGACGCGATCCTTGCGCACATTGCACCAAATAGCGAGCTTCTCCTTACGCTTCTCATCGACCGGCTCTTTCGAACGCGCAATGATGAAGTCCGGCTGGACGCCGTAGGAGTTCAGGTCGCGCACCGCCGTCTGGGTCGGCTTCGTCTTCATCTCGCCGAGCGTGCCCGGCGTCGGGAGGTAGGACACCATTACAAAGAGCACGTCGTCTGGGTGATTCATCTTGAGCACGCGCGCGGCCTCGATGAAGAGCGCGTTCTGGAAGTCGCCAATCGTGCCGCCGACCTCGATGACCGACATGCGACTCCCGTTCTGCGCGGCGGCGGCGTCAATGCGGCGGAGTATCTCGTCGCGCACGTGCGGGATAGCCTCGACACACTTGCCGCCGTACTCAAGCGCACGCTCGCGTGCAATCACCGACTGGTACACCATCCCGCTTGTCATGTAGTCCTCGTTTGTGAGGTCGCACCCGAGGAATCGCTCATAGTTGCCCATGTCCTGGTCGGTCTCAAGCCCGCTCCGCAGGACGAACGTCTCGCCGTGCTCGGTCGGGTTCATCGTACCGGCATCGACGTTCAGATATGGGTCGACCTTCACCAGATTCACCGCATAGCCCTTCTGTTGGAGCAGGAGGCCGATAGAGCTCGTAACGACGCCCTTCCCCACACCGCTCATGACGCCGCCGAGGACGAATATGTATTTGTGACCTTCTTTTGCCATACAAAAATTAGCCCAAAAGCTTCATATACTGCGTTGCGGGTCCCTCCTCGCTCCGTCGCCGTACGCCCATGTACGTCTCCGTCGCTCGTCTTCCCGCGCCTTGTATCTGAAAACTTTTGAGCAGATTTTTCATACTTTCAGATACCTGCGAATAGCGAGCACTGAGGCGACAGAACCAAGCGCGATGCCTGAAGCCATGACAATAGCGAAGACGAGGGGGAAGTTGCTCACGTAATAGCCTGCGAGATCGAACCCGCCGAACCACACGACCGTCTTCACCCCTGCGTACCAGGTTGCAGGCCAGAGGAGAAGGAGGACGATAATTGCCGCCGTAACGCCAGTGATAGTGCCGGTCACGATGAAAGGACCCTGGATGTACGCATTACTTGCACCCACAAGCCGCATGACCGCTATCTCGTCTTTCGCCACGTAGATAGCGAGGCGCACTGTTGCGAAGGCAATGAGAATAGACGCTATAGCGAAGAGCACAACCACCGCAAATCCGATTTCGCGCGTCGCGCGTATCGCGAGAGTGAGACGATCAATGACTTCTTTGTTCTGTGCGAAGTTGATGCGGTCGACAATCGAGGTGCTCCCGCTCGAGAGTGTCGGCGAGGCTTCGAGGAAGCTCACGATACTCTCGTATTCTGAAGGATCTTTCGCTCGAATCTCGAGCGATGCGTCGAGCGGGTTACCGCCTAGCTCATCGAGCGCCTGGAGGGTGAGCTGATCGGTCGAGTGTCGGGCACGGAATGCGACGAGAGCTTCGTCAGCCGAGGTATAGGTGACATTTGCTACCTGCGGGAGCTTCTCGAGCTGTCCTTTCACGGAAAGTATCTCGGACTCCGAAGCGGTCGTGACGAAGTACACGGACACATCGACCTTCTCTTTGATGGAGTCGAGGGTGAATGTAAGGAGTGCGGAAAGGAAAATGAGCGAACCGATGATCGAGAGGGTCACGGTCATGATAAGCACCGTCGCCGCTGAGACGGCCCCGCCGCGTACGAAATTCTTCGCACCGCTCACAAGCACCCGTTTGAAGACCATCCAGTTCATAGGTTCATTATAGTATGTATTTCCCGTCCGCGTCGTCGCGCACGAGCCGCCCGCGGTCAATCGTCACGACGCGCTTGCCGATAGCGTCGACGACGCCCTTGTTGTGCGTCGTGATGACAATGGTCGTGCCGAGCTCGTTGATCTTCTTCAGTATCTCGACGATTTCGTAGGTATTGATGGGGTCGAGGTTGCCGGTCGGCTCGTCGGCGATGATGAGCTCCGGCTGATTGATGATGGCGCGGCCGATAGCGATGCGTTGTTTCTCGCCGCCGGAGAGCTGGTCGGGGAAATGCTTCGCTTTGTCGGACAGGTTTACCAGATCGAGGATGTACGGAACATCGCTCGCGATTTCTTCGTCAGAGCGACCGCCTGCTTCCATCGCAAAGGCGATGTTCTCGTAGGCAGTCTTGTTCGGGATGAGGCGGAAATCCTGGAACACCATGCCGATCTTACGGCGGTAATGGTGGAGCGCTGAACTCGGCAGGTCGTTCACGTCGATTGACTCAAAAAAGACGTTGCCCTCGGTAGGGCTTTCTTCTGCGAGGAGAAGCTTGAGAAGTGTCGTCTTGCCGGCTCCGGAGTGACCGACGATGGAGATGAATTCTTTGGGGGCGACAGAGAGAGTGATGTCCTCGAGAGCCGCGGTGTCCCCATATCGTTTCGTCACCTTGTCGAAATAAATCATGCGTCGGGGTTCATTGTACCCCCATACCAGCTTCTTTCAAAATCTCACAAGCTGGGGAGAGCTGGCTAGGGCTGAACCTCCGCTGTTATAGCGGCATCTATGAAGCCGTCGAGGTCGCCCTCAAGCACCTTTTCGGGATTGCCAGACTCGTACTCCGTACGGTGATCTTTGACCATCTTATACGGGTGAAGGACGTAGGAACGGATCTGGCTCCCCCACTCGTTCGCGGTGGTCGCGGCGATAGAGCGGCCCTTTGCAGTAGCCAGGCGCTCCGCTTCTTCCTTGGCGTAAATCCTTGCCTTCAGGAGCTCCATGCCCTTCTCGCGATTCGCGAGCTGGCTACGCTCGCTCGAAACGTGTACGGAAAGATTGGTGGGCTTGTGGAGGATGCGCACTGCCGTCTCGCGCTTGTTCACATTCTGTCCGCCCGCCCCGCCGCTCTTCGCAAATTGAATCTCGATGTCATCAGGTTTGAGTTCAACCTTGTCGGTCGCGACGAGCGTCGGGAGCACTTCGACCAGAGCGAAGCTCGTCTGACGCTTCGCGTTCGCATTGAAAGGCGACTGGCGCACGAGCCGGTGCACACCCGCTTCGTGCTTCAAGCGACCGTACGCGCCCGAGCCGGTTATCTCGAGCAGTACGTTGCGATACCCGCCCTGGTCGTTCTCGTTCGCGTGGAGCTCACGCACGCGCCACCCCTTCGTGGACGCATAGCCTTCATACATACGGCGGAGCATACGCGCGAAGTCTTCGGCATCGTCGCCGCCCGCACCAGCGAGCACAGCGAGTGTTGCATCGCCCGCGTCGTGAGGATCGCCTGAGCCTCCTTCTTTGAGGCTCTGATACTCCTGTATGAAAACCTGCGCCTGATCCTTGTCTGCCCAGAAATCGGGCGACGCCATAAGCGCTTCGAGTTCTGCTAGTCGTTTCTCGCGAGGATCATCCATTGCGCACTACTTATTCAAAAGAGACCTCAGTGTCGTGTTCAATCTTTTTTGGATTCTTAATTTCTTCGATAGCAGTTTTCAGTTCGGTTTCCTCAGATTTTAGCTCCCCGAGTCTCCTAGTTACTTCCTGGGCGATCAAAACAGCAATCTTTCGTTTCGGATCATCCGGCGTCATCGTTGCTGTGTGCTCATCGCCATTCTTGAGATCAGTCTCGAGCTTTTCAATCTCACCGACGAGAGCGGCGTACTGCTTCTCCATATTCTCAATCCTCTTCTCCTTGAGAGAACTTATTTCTGCGGATCTGGAGCCTGCGGCACCACTCATCCAAGGCTTCTCTGCCTCGTCCTTGCGTACTGCGTTCCTTTTTTCTATAGACATACCCACATTCTACGACTTTTCTGTACCCCACACAATCTCACTATTCTCTGAGCCGCCTCTCGGGCTTGAACCGAGGACCTACGCGTTACGGGTGCGTTGCTCTACCAACTGAGCTAAGGCGGCGAATTCCGAACGCGCAAAAGAACGAACGTCCGTATAAGGAAATTACCACAGTTTACTTTTGAGGGCGAGGGTATGAGCCACACATACCACGGTCGTATGTTGATAATCAAAAAAAGAGAGGGACGGCCTGTACAAAGGCAATTCCTGAGTCGTTTCTCATTCTCTAATCTTCTCAGAAAAGTTAGGGTCATCTGCATACTTCAGTGCTTTGTCATTAATCCGATACTTCGCACGCAGTTCTTCTATGGGAAGGGTGCCGCCTATCAGGCCTATTTTTTGCGCGAGCTCGTCCGAATACCCAGGCATGAGGACTTTATAACTAAACGGAATCCGTCCAGGGACTATTTCATTAACGTGCGAGACGATGTTCGTCGTGCAGGTGTTGGTGAGCGTGTTGTAGAACTCAGGCTCGGTCGCTAACTTGTTGGCTCGCGTGAGCATAGAGACAAAGAGTTTCTGCATGTTCGCCTTCGTCGTCTTCACCGGATATAAGAAGACGTCGTCCTTACGATAGTTTGAACGGAGCTTTATGACATCCTGTTCGTCCGCTATCACATAGATAATCTCATACTGACGCAAGAGACCTTTCAGAGCTGAGAACGATTCTCCTTTTTCTTTTCGAATTTCTGCGGATATGGCTATATAATTACCGCCTTCAAAACCGAATGACACGAGCGTATGAGCCGCTCCCGCACCGTATCCCGAAAAAGGTTCGACCATATACCAGACCGACTGTATTTTGCTCAGATCAAATGTCTTGTCGTAATAGCGAATGTCGTAATCACTCGTAGTGCGATACCTGATATTGCGAATATTAGTGATAGCAACGGTAGAGCTCGATATCTCTGCTCGAGCGAGTACGACCTCATCGGACGACCAGTTACGACTGAGAGACGGACGTACAAGAATTATCAGAACAACATACGCGAGCACTAAAAGAAAAATCAACGCAAGTGGGTATTTGAGAAAATGAGAGATACGGTGCATGAAGTAAGTTCAGTATAACGCAAAATTTTCTGACGGCGGGATTCCGTTACCTTCGAGCGCATACATCGAATGGAAAAGAAAAAGGCGTCCTGCAAGCAGTACGCCTCTTTTGAGTTGACCTGTAACCACTAACCATGATTACTTTACGGCCTCGAGTTTCTTACCCTCCTCGCTCACCGACTGAACGACTGTGCGGTACGAGCCCCGGATGTGGTCCGGATCGATGACCACGCCAGCGCCGTCGGTTGAGGGAGACAACACCAGGAAGGTGTCGCCGATGTTCGCGTCCGGATACGTTGTGCCACTGCCGTTACTGTACCCGCCGCTAAGCGTACCGAGCGTGAGTGCATTGAGCGCGGCTGACGTAACCCCGGAAGACAGCGCGAGTCCGTTTCCTTTCGTTATTGCTTCGCGCGCCGCCGAGATGGACTCCCGTACCGATACGAACTTGATGTGCTCGAACCCTTCCATCTGGTCGAGCGCATACCCCATCGCGTCAGACGCAATGGTAGTGAAGGGAACGCCTTGTTCACCCTCCTTTTTCATCACGGTCAGGACTCCCAAGCAGGTGTAGGTTCCCTTCTTGTCGGGGAATTCCACTTCTGCCGTTTCAACCTGCTGGACGGCTGGACTGTTGAACCATGAGTTCTGGGAACCAGAAGCGGTTACCTTTTTCTTGGTGTAGTCCTGATGCGGGGAAAAGACGACCTGCGTCTTTCCGCTCGCACCCTTCCCGAACACATCACGCAGTTGATTCTTGCGAGTTGCAATCGGCTTGCACACCTTCAGGTATTCGAGAACTGCCGGGATACCCGTCACGGTCGCCGGATTATCGAGCCCGCCGAAGATTTGCGCTGAAGGTACGCTCGGAGCTATCGCTCCTGGCACGCCGACGGGAATCTTCGTTGGTTCACTACCTTTGATTTCGACGCTCATCGTCGGACTTGCGGTGATCGCAGTCGTTGTCGTTACAGCACCAGTTGACATGTCGCCGGTTTTCACACCATTGACGGTGGCGGTTGCGGGTGCCGACGTCGCTACTGCTGACGACGGTCCTGATACTGCGCTTGCGGTCGATTGTCCTCCTGTCGCATTTGCGCCAGCATTTCCGCCAGCAGCGTTCACACCCAACGTGACAACGTTACCGTTCGCTGCTGAGCCAGATGTCGCGCCCGCCGTCGCACCTGCGACAGCCGTAGGGTCGGCCGAGGCAGGTGTTGCCACCACGATGAGCGATAGCAGTGCTGACACAAGCATCATATTCGTTTTCATTCTTGACTCCTTATTTCAAGTTTAGAAAAATTTCCGGAAACGGGATTGCTCCCATCCCCGGAAAAGTCCGATACTGCTGCGACCTAGAAACCCGCGTAGGCGCTTGCGCCGGCGCCGGCGCTAGATACCGAGAAGACATTCCCGTTTGCGATTGCCGACGTACCCGTGCTTGATCCGGCATTCGCGTACGAGCCAGATGGCGTCTGTTGAGCAACCCCACTGACACCCACGACGCCGCTCGTCGCACCGAAATTATTATCGCTCGGCGCAAGATGGAAGGTGTTGGTACTGATGAAGGCACCGCCACCGACCTGGGTCGCCGGAGTCACAGCTCCAAGATTGAATGTGCCGTATGACCCTGCACTGCCGACCGGCCCGGAAAACGAAGTGTTGAGACTCATATTTCCATTTATGTTGGTGTTCTCCCATGGGCCAGCCGCGAGGACTGGTCCACCGGCAAGTGCGATGAGTGCGGCCAAGATGACGAATGTTTTTTTATTCGATTTCATTTTTGAATCCTTTCTTCTAGTTGAGTTTGGATTTCTGGTGCATTACAGCAACTACACGTACTCGGTTTCTCCTTTCTTTTGGTTAGATTTGCTTACAAAGACCCAGTAGTGAAACGACCGTGAGTGTTACCTCGCGGTCATTTACCCGATAGCTATGG
>JBAQEU010000027.1:0-2009 GCA_049286905.1 Minisyncoccia bacterium | reverse complement strand
GAAATAAGCAAAAGACGCCCCACGGGGAGTGGGGCGTCTTTTGCTTATTTCGCGGTTCCTTTCGTGGCGCACTTCTCGCACCGGCACACGCCCTTGAGGTATTCGTCGAAGTATTCCTCGCCATAGTCATAGGTGAGTTCCTCGCCCGGCTTGATGCCCTTCGTTGCGTCAATCCACACACGGCCTTTCACGATGTTCGGCTCGCAGTTCGGCTTGCACGAGTGATTGATATAGCGCGCGAAGTTGTCGCGCTGTGTACCATCTATCGTCTTGCGACTGTTCACCTCGAAGAGGTACAGACTGCGGCTCGAGTATTCTTCTTCTTTGGAAATTTCGCGGCCGAAGTATTCGATAATGCGCTCCCCTTTCTTATACGGTCGCGTCGCGAAAAGGCCGAGCCCTGCGCTCGACCTCTTCACTTTCAGTCCCTCGGGACATACTGGTTTTTTATTTTTCATAGTCATGAGGCTATACTGTATCGCATGACTGACTTCACGCCAAATAAAGGGAAAGAAATAGAAACTATCGTAGACGGTACTCGCTACCTGCGACTACCCATCAAGACCCGCCTCATAGAGAAAGGCGACGATCTGGTGAAGCTCCTCGACGAATACGCGCGTCCGCACCTGCAGTCGGGCGACATGCTCTTTGTGAGCGAGAAAGTCGTTTGTGTGACGCAGGGGCGCATCATCCGAAGCGACGAAGTGCAGACCACTTGGCTCGCTCGCCTGCTCTCTCGCCAGGTGCGCAACCACGTGGGCACGCCGCAATTCCGCGGCCTCGGTCACGGCACTGCTCCGGCGATGCAACTCCTCATAGACGAGGCGGGTGTCCTGCGAGTACTCTTCGCCACGGCCGTCGCGGCGGTCACGCGCCCGCTCGGCATCAAGGGTGCGTTCTACTACCTCGTGGGCAAACAAGCTAAGTCTATCGACTGTCCGATGTCCTGGACGATTGACGAGTTCAAAGACTACGCGAAGCTTGCCCCCGCCGACCCTGATGGTGTCGCAAGGAAGCTGAAAGAGCGTTTCGGTGTCGAGGTGGTCATCGTCGACGCCAACTACCGCGGGGCGTTCTCGCTCGGCAAATCATCATGCGCCATTTCCGAGAAATTCATCGGCAAACTCCTCGTGGACAACCCGGCCGGCCAAGACAGCGAGATGACACCCTTTTTCATCATCCGCAAAGCCCCTTCCGCGTAACCCTTGACACAAAAAAGGAGTCGGGTTAGATTGCCTTTAGACACCTCCCCACACGGACAGGAGGGTTGCCGTCCGGGCAATGCCGCGATAGCGCAAGCAGTCGCGAAACGATCCCGCTTGGTTGAGCGTCGTCCTCACGCTCGATGAGAAAAGAGTCCCTTGGTCCTGTCCGTGTTCTCCTGAGCCCCAAGGGACTCTGTCGTTCTAAATGCCGATTCGTCGGCATTTTCCTTTTCAGGTGCGTGGGTCTGATTTCTTCCATTCGGGGACTGATCCCGCCCGGAGCTCCATCGGGTCGGCTCTGCGTACATAGCGCCAATTCCCTTTCGGCACGAGGTCGTAGTGCGGAGCGACACTGAGCGCCTCCGCGACTTCCCAGAGGTCGCCCTCTTTCGTAATCCAGTCCGTACCGAAACGCTTTTCCATATTGAGCGGTTTGCTGTAGCACTCAAGCGTCTTCTCACCCGACGGCAGGAACCATTCATTGAAATACGAGACGGCGAGTTCGCGGAGCGTGCGGTACACCGGGTCGCGGAAGCGGAGCACTGCGTGATTCGTCTTGCTCACCGCACCCCACGCCCCGCCGCGCTTATAGAGCGCTATAACGTGATCGACATCACCCCGCCCCATGCGCGCCGAGAGGTTCATGATGACCGGCGGCTCGCCCTGTATCCAGAGCGCTGTCGCGGCGAGCAGAGCACCTTCGATGCAGTGCGACTTCTGGGCGGCGAGCACAGCGCGTGGCGAACGATGCGTGTCGCCACTCTTCTCGAAGTTCATCGGGAGCGCATCGAGATAGTCCTGTAT
>JBAQEU010000026.1:0-16731 GCA_049286905.1 Minisyncoccia bacterium | reverse complement strand
AGCCTCGAGTATTTCAAGCACTTTGCTCACGACACCTTCTACCTTCCAGTCGGCCTTCACCATAAAGAAGGAGGGGCCGAGTTCAGCGATGTGCTTGATCTGCGCGTCCTCGTCGGCACTCAAGTTCGTGAGTATGACCACTGGTACGCACTTCCCCCAATCATCTCCTTCGCGCATCTCTCGGAGCATCTCCCAGCCATCCATCATCGGCATAAGGATATCGAGCAGGATGAGGTCAGGGCGCGCCTGGCTCGCCATCACGAGTCCGGTCATGCCGTTCTTCGCATCAATGACGGTAAGGCCTGATTTCTCAAGTTCGGTGCGCAAAGCATTGAGAAGCACCTCATCGTCCTCGACCACGAGGATTTTCTTCTGTGTAGATTCTGTAGTCATGGTAATTATGATACCACTCTTTTCCCTTCAACAGGGAGAAGAAGGTAGAAAGTGGTCTCCTTCCCTTCCTCAGAGGCGAACCACACTTCGCCGCCGGCTATATCCACCATGAACTTCGTCATATAGAGACCGATACCGTTGCCGTTCGGGTCTTGTTTCTTCGCATTCTCAGCCCGGAAGAACTTCGTGAATATCTTGTCACTATCCCTCATGGAGATACCGATACCCGTATCTCGGATACTGAAGAGAACCGAGTCTTCAGTCGCCATCTTTCCTGCGGATACGCTTCCGCGCTTCACACTTTCAATAGTGATAACGAGGTCCCCTCCCTCAAACGCATACTTCGCCGCATTCGAGATAAGGTTCTGCACGACGACACGGACGAGTTCGATGTCGGCTTTCACAAGCGGAAGAGACTCTTGATACCGTTCTGATATTTTCAGCTTCCTTTTCTCGGTAGTCAGTTTGAGTTCCCCAATGGTTGTCTTCGCGATGTCTACAAGGTCAATCTCTACCGGATTCATTGCCATCGTTCCGGTCTCGAGACGCAGGATGTGGAGGAATGTCCGAATAATCTCGTTCATTTGGCGCCCTGCAGAGTAGATCTCTTGGAGATAGGAGTTCTGTTTCTTGGTGAACTTCCCACTTTCCTCAAGCATCATCTCCGTGTACCAGTTGATGACGGTGAGCGGTGTACGCATCTGGTGCGACGCGAGCGATATGAATTCGCTCTTCGCTTTATCAATCTCACGCTCCTTGGTGACATCGCGCTCAAGACCCACATAAAATACAACATCGCCTTTTTCATCCAATACCGGGGAGACGCTTATCATCGCCGTGTAGAGCTCGCCGTTCTTCCTTCGGTTCTGAATTTCTCCGATAAACGGTCTCCTCTGGTCCTTTATGGTATGCCAGAAATTTTTATAGTACTCATCCGGCATCGGCGTCTTCCAGAGCGCACCTGACTTCTTCCCCAGCGCCTCTTCGGGCTTGTACCCAGTAATCTTCTCTACTGCGGCGTTGGCATAGACGACAGTGCCTTCCGGGTCGGTAATGATGACCTGGTCTGACGCATTATCGAGCGCGAGCTTGAATTTTGAGAGGTCATTCGCAAGGTTTTCGGCTTTCACTTTTTCCTTAATAAGTTGATCTTCTTCTTTCTTGAGGTCGGACGCGATATTAAATGCCGCTCTTTCGCTATTTCGAGCATATTCGGTCTTTACAGCGAGATCCTTCGTGCGTTCTTCGACATTCTTCTCGAGAGTGGCGTACACTTCCCTGAGCCTGGACACCATCGTGTTGAAGGTCTGACCTAAAACTCCAATCTCATCGTTCGAGGTGATAACGACGCTTTCATTCAAATTGTCTTTCGATATCTTCCCAACCAAGACCGTCAATTCTTTTATAGGATTGGATATGGACTTTGAGATGGAGATCCCGACAAGGGCTATGAACAAGCAGACGATGACCGTAATGAGCAGAAAGAGTTGTTGCATCCTCATAATCGGCCCAAAAGCTTCAGACAGATCCATCTTCACGACAATTCCCCAACCGGTCTCCTTCATATATCGAGTGGCCGCGACAACCGGTATACCCCGATAATCAATCATGTTATTGAAAACACCCTCCTCTCCGGAGAGAGCACGCACCGAAGGGACATCTTTCCTGTCTTTCGAAACAGTGACTGCAAACGCCGCAAAAGGATTGGACCGTGTCGGAGAGATAAATTCGACATTGCCGCTACTGTCGTTCGCGACAAATAGTACTTCTCCGGTCTTCCCGAGTCCGGCAAGGTCTTGCGTGACAGAGACAATGTCATCCCCGAGAACGACCATTGCTACCATACCTACAGTGTTACCTTCGGAAACGATTGGGCCGACCGCATACTGGGAGATACTGCCCGATTTCTCGACTGCAAGATGTGAACCATCAGGGTGCTGGATGCCAAGCTTGAAATATTTCTCAGTGCTTACATCGGTGCCGATGAGCGATGCATCCGATGAGGCAATGATGCTACCGACGGCATTAGTCACGAATACTCTCTGAACGTTTCTTGTGTTTCCCCGCAGATTCATGAGTGCGGTTTGTACCGCTTTTTCAGAAGAAGACGAAGGTCGAGTGTTCGCTTCGCGTACCGACACTCTGAGTACAGCATTTGTCGTAAATAAGCTGAGCATGTCCAGTGTGTCTTGCACCGTATCCTCTAGATGGGATTTCTGAATCTCAGCAATCGCATCGAGACGTAGGAACATGCTTTGATCAAGCTGATCATGAGCCGCCGAATAGGTAATGAATCCCCCGATGATCCATGGTATGAGGGAGAGTTCGAGAATGGCAAGAACGATTTTTGTATCAATTTTCATTTTGAGCGGTATCTTGGTAGACCACACATAGCCCGGAGCCGAGCAGAACGAACAACAACGCTGTATTAAAAGCCATAGGAACGGCAGAACCAGAGAAGTCATAATACAGTTGATGCAGTTGGAAGACGTATCCTATAACCGCAACAAAACCAACGAAGAAGATACTAGCTCCAGCAAATAAAACCACAGCCCGGCCTAGCCGACTAACGAACAGCGATGCAACACCAGCGAACCCGAATAGTATGAAGCAGACAAGAGTGAAGAATGAAGGCCATCCCTGGATTGAAGTATCAATCGTCAGATCAATAGGATTCGGCTGGGGAATGAATACCTGCTCAATACCGGTCGGCGTGCCGAGCAATCGGCTCACGAAAAGGGTGACCGTAATGGTGAGGATAGAAAGCACTATCGGTGGCAAGACAGTCTGAAGTATGTCGCGCTCGCCGCGCATCGCCTTCGATATGAAATACAGCCCGATTGCGCTGAAGAGGAACAGGAACGCTGTCAAGAACTTCATATTTATCCCGGAAGACGACAATCGCGTCAACTGATCAATACCGAAAAACCAACCTGTCATCACAACAACGGCTTCAAGACCGATGCAGATTGCGAGAAATCTCACGAGCCGGTGGCGTATAATCTTAATCATACCTTTTCAAAAGGCTTTTTCGCCTTCAACTGCTCGATCTCTTCCTTCAACTCAATCATCTTCATTTCTCTGCCGACCATGAGCTTATTCATATTCTCGACCTCTTCGAGATATTCCTTACCCTTCTTTTCGGCTTCTTTGCGATATGTGATGTCTCTGAAGACGGCTAGCAGGAATTTCTTCCCATCGAGCGTGATCGGAGAAGCGTTGACGTCACTATAAAAGATGCTACCGTCTTTCCTTTTCACCCGAATGTCCTGTGCTACCTTAATCTCCCCTCGCGCCTGCTTATCAAACTGATCGAGAATGTACGGAAGATCTTCTTTCAGATGGAGATCTGAGACGTGCATTTTCCTAACTTCCTCGGGACTATAGCCCGTCATCTGAGAGAAGGCAGTATTACCAAGGGAGAGTTGCCGAGTCTCAACGTCTGCCAAAGACATCCCGTCTCCTATGTTTTCAAACAAGATCTTGAATCTCTCTTCTGCATATTCCTTTAACTTCTTCTCCAATTCTTTACGTTCAGTGATGTTCTCGATGACACCATCGAAATATATCGACCCCTCTTTATCCTTTTTCATCACTGCGCTCACCGAGCCTACTATCTTAGTACCTTTAATCGTGACCAGTTCCAATTCTTCATCCTTAACCAGTCCGTTCTTCATCATTTTTTCCACAAACAAAGCTCTGTTCGCGGGATTTTGATAGAAATCACTCACATTGTGCTTCAGGAACTCTTCTTTCGAATCAGCCTCGAACATCGTGACCATAGCGGGATTCGCTTCCAAAAAATGACCCTCCGGGCCAGGAGTGTTCCGATACACGCCGATTGACAGATTATCTACCAAGGTCTGATATTTCTCGAGATCTTCGATGCGTTCTCGCGCCTCTTTCTCAATCTGCTCTTTCGTCTCCCTGAGCTGCTGGTTATTCTCCAAGAATTCTTTTGAGCTGATGTCGAACGATGTGTTGAGGAGCTGACGATCTTCGTCGGTATGAGTGTACGTATCACTCACAGCCGCAAGAAACTTCTCAAAGGCTGGGGGCAGATTCTCCAGACTCCCTAAGAAATGTTTAACCTGTCGTTCAAGTGTGCGATGCATAGGACTATGTTTCGCGAAAGACAGTGACGGTCATTGTCTGATTATGAAGGAGGCATTGTCTCCGAGACACTGCCGTCGGACTTATCTCGCCATAAGAATAGAATCCGATTATGGCCGCTTGCGGCCCGATTGCGGACCTGACCGCCTCGATCTCTTCTTCGACGCGTTCTTGCAGAACGGATTTCCTGGCAATACAGCTTATGAGGATAGCGAGTTCGGCACGGTCAGATCCGAGCGACTTTGTGCTCTGACTTCCCGCTTCTGTAGCATCGTCTATAAGATTCTCCAGACTCGCCTTCATGAGCGTTACCGTCGCTCCTTCGGGCATGTCCCCTCCGAACTTAAGACTCCGATCCGACTCGTTAATCGCTAAGACGGACCGTACTACTTCGGTGTCAGTATCGGAACCTAATTTCAAACGGAGAGGAAATAGTAGTCCTGTGCTCGGCAACCCTTTCGCCCTTTCGCCAAGGTACCGTTCATAAAGATCGAGAGCTGGCTTGCCGTCGAGCTCATAGAGTACATTGCCCGATGATTTCGTTATGACACGATCCATGCCGAAGGAGTCCCAGCCGCCGAGTGCTCCATAACCGACCTTGAGCGCATCTCCCGAAAACCCGACAAGCACTACTTTTCCTTCTTGTGCGGCATGGTCGAGCCCGACTGCCGTCCTTTTGAAGTTGGTGCTGTCGCCAGCAAAGCCCCCCGTCACCGAGACGGCAGGCGGCAAATTCTCGTTCAAGCTTTTTGTGAGCTGAGTACCATTCATGCGAAGACCGTCTGAAAAAATCATCGCATGCACGAGCTTGTCCTTCGATATGCTATCAGCGAGTTTTTTCCCGACCGCGAAACTGTCTTCGGCAGAGTCGATATCAGCTTCCGCAAAAGAAAGAGTTGTGGTGTCAAACTGAATCGCCGTAAGCGCAATCGAATCGTCCCTTACACGATCGCCCAAAATCTCGCCGGCAGTAGAACACGATATGATGTGCGATTCAGGAAACATCTTGCGGATTTCTTCAAAACGGACCGGGTCTTCCACAAGCGCTCGCGCGCCGAAAGAAAGCACGAGCTGGGGCGGCATCTGAAAGACTTGCGGAGACACGTCGACCCAGCCGCTTTCCTTTCTCCATAATTTTTGGCCAATGTTCATAGAGGTATATGCTTTATATATTATAACGCGTTTTTACCATTCCCATCGACTTTCATCAGTAGTTTCTTCAGTTCTTCATTTTCTTTTTTCATCTCTATCATCTTTATCTCCCTACCGACCATAATGCTATTCATGCTCTCAAGTTCTTTCAGATATTTCGCCTGTTTTTCTTCAGCTTCTTTACGTCCCGTGATATCTGTGAACATCGCAAAGGATCCCGCAAAGTCTTTCTTCTCATCGAAAATCGGTGCCGCTGAAACGCTACACCACACGACGCCGTCATCCTTCCGACGGATGCGCCGTTCGTAAATATTCGACATTCCTTCACGGCGTTCTGCCATCTGCTGTTCATGTTCGATACGTTCCTCCTGTACCACAAAATCATCAAACTTTCGTCCTAACATTTCTTCTTTTGTATACCCGAGCAAATTCAAGATACGGGCATTCACAAATGTGGTTATGCGCTCTTTATCGATTATCCATATTCCTTCGGCGGCTGTTTCTAATATGCGCCGATACCTTTCTTCACTCTTTTGCAGATCGCGATATACCAATAAACTAGAAAGACCATCAGCCAGACGCCGGCTAATTTCCTGAAAAAGCTCTTTTTCCTCCTCCTTCCAGATCCTTGGATAGGAACACTGATGCAACCCGAACGCCCAAGGTTTTCCGGATTTTGGATAGATGGCCGTCATCATCATGGACTTAACACCAAAGTGCTCAGCACTCACCTTATTAATAGGTCGTTCTGTCCCAACAACAAAAGTCACCGGGCCCGACCCGAGAGCCTCCCGCAGATTCTCTGCCATATCTGGAGGTAATGGTATGTCCGTATTCAATATTCCGGCTCCCGGATATTGAGATTTGGTGACTTCCATGGGAACCTGAAACGTCGGTGCATCCGGGTCGCACGGATAGAAGAGCCATACTCGATCGCAGTCGAGGATAGAAAGTACTTCTTTGAGGACATCCCTCATCATCTGCTCAAGATTATTCGTTCCTTGTATGACCTTATTTACCCTATCCATGTTTTCCATGAACGTAAGGTGAGCTCGATAGTCTTCCTCAAGCAGGACATGACCTTGTTTCTCTGTACTCGCGGCATCGGACTGCGTTTGCTCTATTTTTCTTTTTAAAAAGGATAGCATGAGGAGTGAAGTAAATATCTACATCCCCCATATAGTACGCCTGAAAACGGAAGCGAAACCACAAAAGCCATGCAGGGTGTGCATAGCTCTTATCTGGCGCGTCTTCTTCTCACCCACACCCGGCGTCGTTCACTTTGATTTCAAAAGGACGTTCTTTATCTTTTCGACTATCTCGTTGACGGGATGTTCGGACTTCACGTAGTAATCAGCGGCACCGAGCATCAAGGCATGCTTGATGTCGGTGTCCTCGCCGAGGTTCGACACAACGATGACAGGTATCGTCTTCAGGGTGTCGTCTGCCTTGAGGATTTCGAGCACTTCAAGACCGCTCCTCTTAGGAAGAAGCAGATCCAGGACGATGCCGTCAGGATTGAAACTCTTTGCGAGAGAAAGTGCGGCTTCTCCATCAGAGGCGATGACGACTTCATAGTCTGATCTTTCTAGTTTCTCTTGTATGACCTTCGCGAGGACTGCCTCATCTTCGACTACGAGAATTTTCATATGTATCTAGTATACTACCATACCCTGTATCTCACTTCGAAGAAGAAAGCATCGTGGTTATTTTTTCGACGATTGCATTGATTGGGTGTTCTGCCTTCACGAAGTAGTCGGCGGCACCGAGCTGGAGGGCGCGCTTTATATCCGTATCGAGCATGAGGTTCGAGACGACAATCACCGGTATCGCGCGCAATGCCTCGTCCATCTTGAGAGCTTCCAAAACCTCAAACCCGTCCTTCTTCGGAATCCGCAAGTCCAGGACGATGCCGTCAGGATTGAAGCTCTTTGCGAGAGAAAGAGCGGCTTCCCCATCACCGGCTATTTCAATCAGATACCCTGCTTCATTCAGCTTTTCCGCAAAAATCTTTGCGAGCGCTTCCTCATCTTCGACTACGAGAATTTTCATGATTGTGTTGGTTAAAAGGATGACTCTAGTATACCAAAAAAATGCAAGTCTGTGCGAGACTATCCTTTCGCTTGCTTTCTTATTTTAGCCAAGATAGCCCTCGCTTTTTTGTTCTCAACAAGAACCGTATGAATGCGCTCCCTTCCTAAACGAGCCTTTTCTGCCTCTTTTTTCTTCAAGGCTACAAGAGCGGACTGTGCGTCGTTTTGTGCCTTGGCAAGTGCAATGCGTGATTTGCGTTTTTCGGCGAAAACCTCGCGACCAAGATCCTTGTTCTTGGTCGCGAGAGCGGCCTCTGCCTTTCTTATCTTTTCTAGAGCAAGTCGTTCCCCTGTTTTTTTCGCAAGCAGGAGTGCTTTCAATTCCCTCTCTCCTGCAAGCAATTTCTTTGCTCGCTCTTTCTCGAGACGAGCCTTTTCTGCTTCTTTCTTTGCCAGAGCAGCAAGAGCAATCTTGTCCTTCTTGGTAGCACGTTCTTTATCGAGAGCTTTTTTGGTCTTTTCTTTCTCTCCAGTAAGTAATTTCTTTGCCTTCTTCTTCTCTTCAAGAAGTCGTCTCGCCTGTCGCACCTTTTCAGTAGCAAGTGCGACCTTTGCTTTTGCCTTTTCTTTTTTAGTGGCTTTCTCGGCTAACACACGTGCCGGTGCGGCTTTTTTATTTTCAAAATATTCAGCCAATCCCTTGATTGTCTCTGTGTGCTTTATTCGCTCCGCAGATATCCGATCTTCTGCCAGTATTCTTTCCTCGATGATTGCTTCCTTCCTTCCCTCTTTCTCTGCTTGTATGGCTTCGACTTCCTTCTTTTTCTCTGCAATAAGCGCGGCATGCGCGCGCTTCTTTTCTCCGACAAGCTCGGCTTCTGTCTGGGCATTCACAGACCTTGCTTCTTCTAGCTGTTTCTTCTCGGTACGCAGAGCCTCTGCAAGACGATTCTTCTCAGAAATAGCAGTTTCATATTTCTCTTTCTCTTTAGCAATCTGGGCCCTTGTCTGTTTCTTTTCTTTAGCGAGCGCGACTTCAGCAAGATGTTTCTCTTGAGTGACCATAGCATCGGCATGCTGCCTCTCCTGTGCGAGTGCAGTTTCGGTATTCCTCTTTTCAAGGGCAAAAGCAATTCGTATCCGATTCTCGGCGGCGCGCGCTTCTTCTAGCTGATTTCTTTCAGCGAGCACTATACGGGACAGCTTCTTGTGCTCAGAAGAAGCTGTGCTTAATTTATCCTTTTCTTTTGCTATCTCGGTCTCTGCACGGTCTTTTTCTCGAGAGAGATTCTCTTCTTTCTTTTTTTCTGCGGCAATGACTGCATCAGTACGCTTTTTTTCTTCCACGAGTCTGACGTTTGCCTGACCCTTCACAAGAAGCACCTCCTCCAATCGCTTTTTTTCAAGAATTGCGGCGCGGAGTGCATTCTTTTCTTCGGCGAGCGTAGCTTTTGCTTTTCCACCACTAAGAAGAGCCTCTTCAAGCTGCTTCTTTAAGAGCGTCACTTCAACAAGACGATTTTCCTCGAAAGAGGAAACTTTAGATTTGTCTTTTTGTACAACTGCTTTTGCCTCTACACGCTGTTTTTCCTGCATAAGAGCCGCTTCAGCGGCTTCAACGTGCTTTTTCTCTTCAGCAAGCGCGGCTTCAGCACGTTGTTTCTCTTGTGCAAGCACAGTTTCCTTCCTTCTTTCTTCGGCAAGATCATTTTCGACACGCTGTTTTTCCTGTATAAGAGCCACTTCTTTCGTCTTTTCTAGAGCAAGTTCAGCCTGTGTTTTTTCCACCTGACTCTTCATGGCAAGGAAGGTTTCTTCTGCGCGCTTCTGCTCGGCAAGAACAGTACCTTCCTGAATCGCTTTTGTTGTTTCTTGCTCCCCGCTGACGGCGGCAGTCTGAGGTGCAGGTCTTGCAGGCATCACAAAGCCTCTTTCTTTAAAATACTCCCTGATTTTCTCTACTACTTCGCTAAAAGGATGATTCGCTTTGACAAAATAATCCATGGCTCCGAGCGAAAGTGCGGTCTTGATATCCTCATCGGCCGTGAGATTTGACACTACAATGACCGGTATGCCTATTAGTTGCGGGCTCGCCTTCATTACTCTTAAGACTCCAAATCCATCCATGTGAGGCATCAATAAATCCAAAATGACCATGTCGACGCTGTTTTGCCGCATCAGGGTCAAGGCTTCTTCTCCATCACTTGCGGTCAGCACTTCCCACCCTTCTTTTTCAAGCTGTTGCCTTTCTATACGCCGCAGATCCTCTTCATCTTCCGCAAGGAGAATTTTCATACCACTACGAATCTATTTCTTGCATGTTTTGCACGATATACTTTGTGTTCTTACTGAGCGTGTCCAGAATACGCGTGAGAATAGTCTTCATTTCATTTTCTGACTGCTCAGATGATGGGGCTGTGTCGTTCATCCGTACCAGTAACTTGTTGATATCTTTCTCTATGACACCAAATGACGTTTGAACATCCCGCTGTGCAATGATGAGGCGACGGACTCGTTTTTCCCGCTCCATGTGTCCGAGATACCACCCTGCTACCCCGCCTGCAACAAGAACGAAGATGAGACTCATGAAGAACGCGAACTCGGTGACGCGTATTCCGGCAATGGTGATGAGGGGTGTCTCGAGTATGCGCAAAGTTATCCGGCTCTCAGTCGTATTACCTGCGTAGTCTACTGCCTGCACTACAATGCTTTGCTTGCCCGATGGCTGGGGCGACAATGTGTACATAGCGAGAGTAGTTGTCGTGGCGACTACTCCGTTCACCAGTACCGTGTAGTTCTTGACACCTGACGGCTGATCTTTCGTTTCGAACAGGATAGTCGGTGCCACATCTGCTGTTGTGAGTCCGTCTAGTGACGTGACCGCGAAACTAAGCGGAGGTGCACTGTCGATGCCAATCCGGTAGTGCACCGCCGGCCCCCACCCAACTGAGTTTTTGAAACGTACGTGCAGATACCATATGCCGTCGCCGGCAAGCGGGCTGAACGTCTTGTTATTGAACAGACCTTCCGATACCGTCGGATCGAATGTCGGTTGCTGATTGATATCCGTCGCCACCTCTGTCACATCTCTCGGTAGATCCCACTGCACGATAAACTTCGAGACTTCTCCGTACCATGCGACAGGGTCGGGATAAAGAGGAACAACCACGGCAGGCTTTACCGGCAGGCTAGCGGCCGAGACAACCGGGCGCACAATCTGCGGAGGCTTAATGAGCGTAGCGTCCTGCTTAGTGATACTCGTCAGGCGAATGCCATTCATAGCGGTAAGGACGTTCGTACCGCTCCCATCGCTTGCGGTGACAGCACCATCAGAGAAAATGAACCCTGCTTCCCCGGATCCTTTGACTTTAAAGGTCACCCGTAAGACTTCGAGTGCCTTTCCGGAGATACCGCTCTGGCTTCCTCCGATGAACGACACTTCTCCGGTGTCATTCGAATATGAAGGTCCTTGCAACCAGAAATCGAACGCGGAACTGCTCTTGTCGATACCGGTTACCTGCACGATGTCTTTCGGGAAAGAGAGGGTCGCTTGCGCGGCATTCACACCGACATCCGAACTCTCTATCTTTATGTCGACAGTGAACGTATCGCCGATGACGAATGTCTCTTTGTCGGCAGTGAGGTTATAGGATGCCGCTTCTGCATATGCAGGGATGCCTGCAACAAAGAGCAGTGCGACGAGGCTCGTAAGGAGGAGTACATGCTTGCTAGATATCATATTCGAAGTATACAACGTCATAGCGGTGATTATTTCTTAATAGTGCGCACAAAGATGCTCAAGTCAGAAACATCTACCTTGCCGTCACCATTTAGATCATCAAGTAACTGTACTGCCTTGTTCGGAGAACTCCAACGCGTAAGGAAGATGCTCCAATCCTGCACGTTGATAACGCCATCCTGATTGAAGTCGGTCTGCGGAGTGAAGAGTGTCGTGACCGTAAACACTTTTTGAGGGGTGAAGTCGCTTCGCAGTCCGGCAGGAGAGACTTGCTGGAGACGGACCGTATGGCTACCGGCGTCGAGAGTTCCCGTCGGGAAGAGAACCTTGTACGAGCCGTCTGAGGCGGCGACCGATCTCGTCGAGACTGTCTTCCCGTCTACCTGAACGGCGAGAGCATATCCGGGAACTGCACTTCCTACGAAGCCAACTACGTCATTCTTGCGAACCGTCGGGTGCACGAGACCGAGAGTCGGCGAGAGAAGTATTGCATCGAGTGTGAGCAATGCATTCCTGTTTGCGACGTTCGCATTAAACACTTTCGTCTGAGTCGTACGGCCGAGATTGTCAGTCGCGATAAGTCCGTATGCGCCGGCTCCTTCCTCGATACCGGTCAGAAGAGCTGTGAACGAACCGTTCGCACTCGCGGTGGTCTGTCCCTGCACGTTTGTTCCTTGCGGCGACACTGCGAGAATCTGTACCTTCGCGCCAGGGAATGCTCGACCGGAGAGTCTCACGCCGGTAATTACCGGCACGACGACATTCGCCACTCCCGCCCCGCCGCTCGCTGGTGCTACCGGTGTTGCCGAAAACGTCAGGCTCCGTGTCGATGACACATCAAGGCCGGTAGACTGCGTATCCGAGAGTGAGAGGTTCACGACCTCAGCGACTGTATCTTGAAGCGTCTTCGTGCCGACACCATTTACCATAGTCACGAGACCTGCTCCAGTAGCAGAACCGCTTGCAACGAGCGTTACGGAGCTCTGGATTGTTGTATCGACATTGCCGCTGTTATCCTGTGCCTCGATAGTGATTGTTGCCGGTGTACCTACCTGTACCGTAGATGGTTGTAGTATCACGAATCGCGTCGCAACAATCGGTACTGAACTCACAGCCACTGAGTCAACAGCGTCGAGGACTCCGGTAGCGCCATTCGGTGCAGAGGCCGAGTCAGAGGCGGTTACAAGCCACGTGCCCGGAGTCTCGTCGTAGTACCAAAAGTCGCCGGAAGAATTGCCATCGTTGATAGTTGCGAACGCGGTTGAGGCACCACCGACAGCCGTCGTGTAAAACGCAGTGTTCACTCCTGTCGAAGAAGAGTACAGATATGCGAGCGTCACGCCGGTAGTAACCAGGTTGTCGAACTGATCTTTGCGTGTGACGACGTAGCCGAGACGGGTACTGACGGTCATGCCGCCTGGATCACTGAGGAGGAATTTCGCGACTGCGGCCGGTTGAACAAGGATTGCGTCGCTCGCATCGGCAACACCGGTCGCCCCATCTGCCGCAGTCGCATTATCGGAGACGGTGATGAACCAACTGCCAGCAAGCTCGTCATACGCCCAGAATCCTATCGACGATTGCGCGTTCGGTATGACGATAGACGTAATTGCGCTTCCACCGCTCGCGGCATCAAAGAACTTCTTGTTCACGCCCGTGGAGGTGCTGTAGAGGTACACGGTTGTCGCACCAGAGGTTACCGCGTTGCCGTACTGGTCTTTGCGCGTGACGGCGTACCCGATTCGACTGCCTGCGGCGACATCGCCCGGGTTATCAATCGCAAACTGCGCAACGACTCCAGGAGCGAATGTTACATTCCTCGTCGAAGTAACCGTGAGGCCGGTTGTTTCTGTGTCAGAAAGCGAGAGGTTCACCACTTGTGCGACAGTATCGGATATCGAGCGCGTGCCCACACCATTCACGATGTCCACGAGCCCACCGCCCGTTGCCGAACCGTTCGTAACAAGCGTCACATCGGACTGATACGTCGTATCGACATTCCCATTCCCATCTTCCGCCTGCACCGTGATGACAATCGGTGCGTCAACCGTCCCGTTCGTGGGAGGAGATATCACGAATCGAGTCGCAACGATTGGTGCCGCGGCGACGTTCACCGAGTCAGTCGCATCAGCGATGCCGACATTTCCGTCTGAAGCAGATGCGTTATCAGACACAGTCACGTCCCAGGTACCGGTATTCGAGTCGGCATACCACATCGCTACTGATGACTGCCCGTCCGGTATGACAATCGACGTTATAGCACTCCCTCCCGAGGAAGCGGCATAGAACGCCGGAGTTTCCGCCCCTGATGAGCTAGTGTAAAGGTATACGCTTGTGCCGCCAGACGTAACGAGATTGCTGAACTGATCTTTGCGCGTGATGGTATAGCCAAGACGGGTTCCTGCGGTCATGTCGCCCGGGTTGTCGATAAAGAATGCTGCAACCGAGCCGGGAGCTACCGTGAGCGAATCAACCGCGTCGTTGATGCCGACGTTTCCGTCAGCAGACGGGGCGTTGTCAGAGGCCGTTATCGCCCAATTCCCCGGCAACTCGTCGTAGTACCAGAAGTCCGCAGTTGATTGGCTTGGACCGATATCCATCGACGTTATGACTGAGCCTGCTGACGCGGCATTGTAGAACGCCTTGTTCGAACCCGTCGAAGAACTATAGAGATAGACAGTGGTCGTTGCGACCGAAGAACTCACGTTGCCGTACTGGTCTTTGCGCGTGACGGTGTAGGCGGCTCGTTGTCCCGCTATGAGCGAAGTGAGATCATTGAGTGAGAACTGAGCAATTGCTCCGGTCACGAAGACAACTGATTGTGTCGACGACACATCAAGACCGGTGCTCTGTGAGTCAGCGAGCGAAAGATTTACGGTCTCAGCGACAGTGTCTGAGATACTCAGTGAGCCGACACCATTGATGATATCCACGAGTCCGTCGCCCGTCGCAGAACCGTCGGCATTCAGCGTTACGTCGCTCTGGTAGTTCGTATCGACGCTATTGTCAGGCTTCTGCGCTTGCACCGTGACCGAGATGGAGGAGTCGACCGTGCCGTCAGTCGGATCGAGTATGACGAACTTCGTTGCGACCGGATTCACGACAACCGAGTCGGTCGCATCGGCTATGCCCGTCGCTCCATCGGCGGTCGGCGTGCTGTCAGAAGCAGTGACGGTATAGGTTCCCGGCTCTTCATCGTAGTACCAGAAGTTCGCAGTTGAGTGTCCCGGGGTGATGTCAATTGAAGTGATGATTGAGCCGACAACTGAGTCGTCGTAAAACTTTTTCGTACTGCTTACCGAACTGCTATAGAGATAGACGGTACTCGTCGCCGTACCGACAGCGTTTCCGAACGAATCTTTTCTCGTCACGGTGTAGCCAAGGCGAGTCTTCGCGTACATGTCTCCCGGGTCGTTTAGTGAATACTGCGAAACTGCTCCGGCAACGAATGTAAGGGTCTGCGTCGACGACACATCAAGACCGGTGGTCTGTGAGTCGGTAAGCGAGAGATTCACGGTCTCGGCAACAGTGTCTGAGATGTCTCTCGTACCGATACCATTCACGATGTCGACCAGACCATCGCCTGTTGCAGAGCCGTCGGCATTCAGTGTCACATCGCTCTGGTAGTTCGTATCGACTGAGTTATCTGACTTCTGTGCTTGCACGGTGACCGTGACCGGTGTGCCGACTGTTCCGTTTGCGGGTTGGATGATGACGAACTTTGTCGCCGCAACGAGGACAGAGAACGATCGGTCTACGTTCGATGCGGCGTTGTAGTTGCTGTCCCCTGCCTGCGAAGCGCGGATGGTACACGTGCCTACTGCAACAAGATGCACGCTTACCCCGCTCACCGTACAGACACTGGTCGTAAGAGACGAGAACGAGACAGAAAGGCCTGAACTTGCCGTGGCGCTCACGTCGAAGTCGGGATCACCAAATGTCTTGTTCGAGAGTGCATCGAAGGTAATAGTCTGATTCGCCTTGCTGACGATGAAATTCCCTGCTGAGGCATCAGTGAGCGAGTTGTAGTTGACAGCGTCAGTTGGAACGAAGTCGGCGGTAATAGCGTAGGTCGCGGCGTTGGTCGGAACGGTTGCTGAACTGTCGTACTTCACGTTCGTGACGGAGCCAGGAACCGAGCCGACAACAGTCGCTGATTGTGGCGTCGCGTTGTACGTGACAGGAGAATTGGTCACCGATAGAGTCGGCGTGGCTTTGTTGATGACGAAGTTCCCTGCCGATGCGGCGGTCAAGCTGATATAACTTGTGGTATCCGTCGGGGTGAAATCTGCTGTAACGGCATAGGTACCTGCGTTCGTCTGTGTCGCCGATCCACCCGTCAATATATTGCTCGCTGTGCCTGCCACTGAACCAGCCACTGTTGCTGATTGTCCTGAAGCATTGTAGGTAACGGGAGAATTGGTTACTGAGAGTGTCGGAGTTGCACGAGTATCATTCGTGACTGAGAGAATACCTGTTGTGGCGGCAAAATAAGTATCGTTCTTATTTGTAGCCGTGGAGCTCGTTGACCCCCACGTGCCATTTATACGGCCAAGCCCACCGAGAGTGAGATTAGCAACGGTGATAGTAAGACCTGCGCCAATACTTGCTGTTGCTGTTCCTGTCGGCGCGATACTCAGAGTGCCACTGACTGAAGTACCCGTTACCATCGTTTTCACACCGCTACCGCCATCGAGAATTAAATTTACATAGGATGCTGGTTCGATCGCCTGTGCCGTACCAGTGTAATTTATAGTATTACCCGCACCAGTTGCAGTTAATGTCACATTTGCGGTAGGTGTAAAAATTCCACTAATAGCAAGGAAGGAGCTGGCTCCCTGGACCCAGATTGCAGTACCACTTGTTCTTGCATAATTTCCATTTAAATGAACCGTACCGTTATTGGTTACTGTTTTACCGGGAGAATTTATATTGTTATTGATTGTAAGATTTGCACTAGAAAGAAAAGAGAAATTTTGAGTTACCAATATACTGCTTCCTATAGAACCACTCCCATCTATAGTCTTTCCGGCGGAGTTCATTTTTATAATTCCCGTCGAACCCGTGACAGAACCATTAACGACTACATTGCCGTTTTCCGTAAGAGTGAAAGCACCCGCAAAATTCAAGATTGCCCCAGAGTTTACCGTCAGGCCAGCATTTGTTTTTGACGATCCTAGCGTCACGCTGTTTCCACCGGTTGTTGCAATAATGACGCTATCGGCGTTCGCCGGTGCAGCACCTCCAACCCATGTCGTTCCATCTGTCCAAACGCCTCCCGTTGCGGTGCTAGTTATCGTT
>JBAQEU010000025.1:0-7170 GCA_049286905.1 Minisyncoccia bacterium | reverse complement strand
GTGGGGCGTCTTTTGCTTATTTCGCGCGCCATTGCGACATATTATTTTTCAGCTAGAATGCGAGCATCGCCCTTCGGGGCGATATTCCGCGGTAGCTCAGTGGTAGAGCGGCTCCCTGTTAAGGAGTTGGTCGTAGGTTCGAATCCTACCCGCGGAGCAGTTATGGCAACAACATCTCAAGTAATCTTAATCTCAGAAATACTTTCGATGTTTGCAAGTATTGCTCAGATTTTGCTTGTTATTGGGATTTATATCGGGTGGAAACAACTCTCAATAGCCGTCAAGGATGCCCAGATACGTTCTAAGAGGGAGGCAGGGATTTTGGCTATTGCTCAGGCTAGTAGTTTTGCAAATGAGGTAATACCTCTGGTTGAAAAAATCGAAACAAAACTAGGAGGACCAAGTGCCGTTTCTCATAAATTCAATCAGTTTATTCCTTCAGAGATACGTTCCACGAATCAACAGAAATACAAAGATAAAATTGCCTTTATGAAGAGCGACTTCGTTTTGCATAAAGACATTGTTGATTTGGCGAATAAAATGGACTCGTTGGCGATGTCTTTTACTAAGGGGCTTGCCGATGAAAGTGTGGTTTTTGAATCAATAGGACCTGTCTATTGCGAGATTATTGAAGATTTGTATTTCTTTTATTGTCATTACAGACGAAGTGGGCAAAGAGACTCAAGGGGAATTCTTGGTTATCAAAATACAATTGATTTGTATTCAATTTGGGGAAAGAGGGTCGAAAAAATTGGACTTGAAGTTGACAGATCCGAACTGGACGCAAGGATAAAGGCTGTGGCAACAAAAGGGAGTCCAATCAAGGCTCTTGGTACATAAGTAGCAAGGGTTACCCTTGCTACTTACTATAGAGTGGTTCGAACCGCGTGCTAAAATTATCCGTATGAAAAACAACAGAGGATTTATTGTGCCCTTGCTCATCGCAATCATCGCCGTCCTGCTTGCTGGAGCTGGATATTATCTTGCGAATCAATCTGTTACGCCCACTCCTAACCCTGAGATACCAATCAATACTGTGGTAAAGCCGTCACCAGGCACCACTGTTGTTCCTGAAATAGGTCGGATTCAAGTCACTTCTCCGAAGGGTGGCGAAGTCTGGCAGATTGGCAGTTCACACGTCATCGCTTGGACAAACTATGCTGGAAAAGAACCGCTAACCATCGCTCTCCAAACGACATCGCCAAATGGTCAAGGTTCTGCGAAAATCATTGCTGAAAACGTCCCAGCTGCCTCAACTGGAAGCTATACGTGGACGGTAACGTCAGAAAATACAGACAACAAATACAAAATAGAAGTCTATCCAGCAGGCGGTCGTGAGCTACTGGGTCGAAGCAACGATTACTTCACTCTTAAAGTATCTCCATCTACGAGCAAATCCTCCTGTGTCCGTGGTGGATGCAGTGGGCAACTATGTGCCGAAGAACCTGTCGACGGTAACGGCCCGATAACGACCTGTGAATATCGCGCGGAATACGCCTGCTATCAGGGGGCCACTTGTGAACGTCAGTTAAATGGTTCCTGCGGATGGACAAAAACCACTGAACTTTCTGCTTGTCTTTCCAATCCACCATCATTGCAGTGATGTAGTTGTCTAGAAACACCTAAGACGCGAGTAGCAAGGGACTTTGACCTCAGGTCAGAACTATGTAACTATATTTTTGTTGCCCTTTCGGTGACGAAAGCTGTCGTCTGGACAGCTTTCAACGTTATAGGAGAAACGAAATGAAGCTCTTTCGCAGTTGCGCCCTCGCGGGTGCTCTACTGGGCCTGTCCTCTTTGATGAACGCACAAGCCATGACGGCATACGACAGCATTCCGAATCCACTCCCGCCGAACGTGGTGAGCGAAGGGTTCCAATGCTGTTCGACCGCCGAACTGGGTGATGAAGTATCGCTTCTGCCCGGTACTGGGCGAGTCGCCGATTCCGTGACGGTCGTCATGAGCGACTGGGCGAAAAACTCGACCTACCCGACGATGTCGGCGGCCGGGTTTACCCACCCAATCACGCTCACACTGTATGGTCCGTCGGTCGGGCTCTTGCCCGGGCCAGTGCTGGTGCAGAAGACGCAGAACTTCCTCATCCCGTGGCGCCCGGAAACCAGTCCGGAATGCGGCGGCGATGATGCGTGGTTGGCCGGTAACGGTCACTGCTATCACGGCTTTGCGACGACGATCACGTTTGATCTGCGCAATGCAGGTCCCGGCGGCACGCCAGTGCACCTGCCCGACACACTCGTCTACGGCATTGCGTACAACACCAACACGCATGGGCACAATCCCATCGGCCTCCCTGGGCCGTATGAGTCGCTGAACGTCGGGCTCACCACGACCGGTGCATCGATTGGCACTGACGTACAGCCGGATGTCGTGTTCCAGGACGCCGACCACCCGTACTTCTATTCGGATGGCGGCGCGGCCGGCCTGAATGTGTTCCGCAAGGACACAGGGTGGACGCCGTATACGCCTGCGGTCAGCATCTCGACCTACGAGTTCGCACAGTCGCAGAATGACTGCAAGAACAGCGGCTGGCGTTCGCTGGTACGCGCCGACTTCTCGGCGTTCAAGAACCAGGGCGACTGCGTGTCTTACGTGTCTACCGGCAAGTAGTCGCCGCCAGGGCGAAGTCTCGCGTAGAAATCTGTTCACCTCCCGTTGTGTTTTGACGGGAGGTTTTTATTTTTGGGGGTATACTTTGTGTACTATGCGTAACAAGATTGCCGATGGGATTACTCACGTGCTTGGCATGCACGGGTTCGACTACAGCCAGGTGACCGATGAAGTATTCATCGGTACTAATATGTGCTGCCAATTTGGTTTTGCGAAGGAACTCCTGACGAAAGGAGTGTATGCGGATGTCAGTCTCGAAGAAGACAAGGTTGACGCTCCGCTTGGCGTTGAATATTTCGTCTGGCTACCCACTGTTGACGGCGAAGCCCCGACTCCGGACAAGTTTGCGTTTGGCGTCGAGACGCTCGAGTTTCTTGCCGCGCGGCATATAAAGACTTTCATCCACTGCAAGAACGGGCATGGCCGGGCGCCGACCCTGTTCGCGGCGTATCTCATAAAGCAGGGTATGTCTCTGGATGCGGCGATCTCACTTCTCAAGGAGAAGCGCCCGGTTATCCATTTCAGCGAATCACAAATGAAGGGGCTACACGCTTTTGAAGCTTCACTGAAGTAACAGAACGCGTGTTGTATTCAGTCTTAGCGGGTGAGTGCCGAGAGGACGTTTGCTAAGAAGGAAATCGGGTGTGAGAGAGCGTCGAGCAAGCTCGTCGGGCTCGTGGGGGCAGGAGGTGGTGGTACGGAGTCTCCTGTGTCGGTTGTTGGTGGTGGTACCGAACCCTCGAAACCTTGTGGAGGGACATACATCGTACCGGCCGGCGGCACTGAACCCGTGAAGCCTTCTGGAGGCATCTGGCCTTCTGGGAAAGGGGGTTTTTGCATCATCGGCGGAATATTTTGCGTGCCTTCAAAACTTTGTGTGTTTTGGAACTCACCAGGTCTTTGCGGCATGGGCGGTTGCGGGTACTGATTCGTTGGGCGTACGAAGCCTGGCTGACTCTCGAAAGATTGTCCCTGAGTCGAGTCTTTGTTCGGAGCGGCATTTTCTCCGAAGAGGTCCTTAAAGCAAGTGCGAACCGCTTCTGCGAACTCGCCTTGTGCCGGTCCCTGGGAAAGCTTCTGCAAGACAGCTTCGCCGTATTTCTGCACCAAGCATTCTTTCACTTGCGGAGGAATGCCAGATGGCATTTGTTGTGGTCGATTTGGTGCCATCGGCTGGTAGGTGCCGCGATTTTCAAATGTGCGGCCGCTTGAGGAAGCGTTTGTTCCTTCAGGCGGGCCCATGAATCGACCCTGTTCTCCTTGGTTCGGGTCGAATGCACCTTCTGGGCCTCGACCTTGCTGGTCGTCGCCCATCGGTCGGTTCTGCTCGAAGCAAGCACGCATTTTTTCTCCGAGCGCGCGATTGGGTACTGTCGAACCCGAAGCGATAGCATCGAGCGCTTCCTGTCCGATAGAAGAGGCGAGACAAGTCCTGACCGCTTCAGGAACGCGATCGAGGTTCTGTTTGAATTCTTCTGCGCCGCGCCGCATTTGTTCTTCTTGTTCAGGCTTGATGAGTCCGTTCTCTTTCGAGAATTGGAAACATTCTTCTTGGTGTTCCTCACAGTAGGCATGGCACTCTCTTTCACCGAAGCATCCTCCAGGGCCTTTACCGCCGGTCTTTTGGACGATCGTTGCCTGTTCTTCGGTCATCATGCCGTTTCGAACGGCGAAATCGACACATTTTTTCAAGGTAGCCTCATCTTCGGGGCGTTCACAGCGCTGGAACTCTTTTGGTGATTTGAATGGCGCTGTGCCGTCCTGTATTGCCTGGAATACTTTTTCTGCGCGGCTCTCATCAAAATCATCTGGGAGAAGACCGGCGGCCTTGCCGAAGGCGAAACAGGATTTCGCCTGAGAGATTGTCGATGGATTTTCGCATATTGCCTTGCACGAACTCTGATTTGTACACCCTTCAGGCAATTTCGCGCCACCCTTCAGGGCGGCACGGACTTTTTCTGCTTCGATGAGCTGTTGTCCGACGAGAAGACCGTGCTCTTTGCCATAGGAGACGCACTCGTCGATATGATCGGTCGAATCGCAGTACGCTTTGCAGGAAGCCTGCGGATCTTTCGCACCGACCGCGCACTTGCCCGGCCCGCCGTCTCCTTGAACTGCTTTTGCTCTATCTTCGCCAACAGATTTGGGAGCAGTCGTAATGCCGTGGTCGGCAGCGAATTGTTCGCAGGCGTCTTGATTTGCTTCAAGGGTACAGTACGCTTTGCAAGCATCCTTGTCGGTACAGCTGCCGAGCTCGGCGATAGGGAAGGTGATATCGAAAATGGTCGCCGCGTGTGCACGCGAAACGTTCATCGAAAAGACGAGTGCCGCTACGGCCGTCGCGAAAAGGGCGAGGGCGCTGATGCTATTGGAATGGGTTTTGGTATTCATTGTTGAAGGGGTTCGTTTTTTCTGTAGGATTAACGGTAGGGGTTGCCGACTTGAGCGGATCCGCTGTAGTCGGGATGCTAACGCTCGTGGTTGCGGTGATGGCTTCGAGCGATGAACTCAAATCTGCGGCAGACTGCGCTTCTTCTTGTGTTTGTCGTGCACTATTCTGTCCTCCATACCACCAGGCGAAGACGACGATTATGATTAAAACGACAACTCCGATTGCGGCGATGAGTGTGCGCCGATTCATTGTTGACGAGGTTTCGTCTGTTGGCGGGACTTCTGACTGAAGATTATTGGTGTCCATAGCGTCATTGTAGCGTTCATCGGTATCCGCAAAGTTTGCTGTGCACAGGTAAAGAGGCTGTTCCCGCGATAGATTTGATTGCTAGAGCGCCACGTTTGGGTGAGGGCTTTTCTTTTTTTAAACAGGTTGCTTCGAGACGTTTTGGTAGATCGAGAGGAGTGCAAAGAAGAGGCTGATGCAGAGCGGTCCGAGGAAGACTCCGGAAGGGCCGAAGAGCGCGAGGCCGCCGAATACGGAGAGAAGCACGATGAACGGATGGAGTTGCATACCTTTGCCCATGAGCCGAGGACCGAGGAAGTTATCAATCATCCCGACGGCGACAATGCTCCAGACCAAGAGCCCCACTGCCGGCGTCGTCGCACCGATGATGAATAGGTAGATAATCCCGGGGCCGAGCACAAGAGAAGTGCCGATGCCTGGGATGAGTGCAGAGAATGCGGCTACGAGTCCCCACAACACACCGTTTGGAATACCGAAGAGTGAGAACCCGATACCCGTCAGCACTCCTTGTACGAGCGCTATCGCGAGACTCCCTTGGATGATTGAACGCACGGCGAGTTCAAGCCGTGTGAGCACCGCGCGGTCTTCAGAATCAGGAAGAGGGCTCACTGCGATGATGGTCCGCTTCAATTTCGTCCCGTCCCGGAGCAGGTAATAGAGGGCGATTATGAATATGAAGAAACTGAGAAGCAATCGGCTCGCTTCGCCGAACGCTCCGCCCAAGCTCTGGATAATCCAGGAGAGCCCATCTTTGATGTGCTGATCGATAGAGGTCGAGAGTTCTGCGGGTGACAGTGCCGAGCTCGGCACGTAGCGCACGAGGACTTGGTTCGCCGAGGTGAACGCGTTGTCGAGGTACATTTTCCCGCTCCCGTCCGAAAGCGAAGAGTACACGCGCGTCGCGTCGTCGGTTATCTGGAGAGTGATGAACGTGAGCGGCACGAGGATACACACCACCGACAGGAGCATCGTCACGAATGCGGCGAGCCCGGGCGATCCGTCCATACCACGTAGGATGACTCGGTAGAGCGGCTGGAGTATCACGGCAAATATCGTCGCGACAACCAAGACGATGAGGAAGGGTCGGAAGATAAAGAATGTCAGCGTGGCAGAAAGGGCGATTAAAGCAACGAGGAACGAAGTCTGCAGAAATTTGGCATTCATCATATAGAGAAAGTATATATGGTTTGCCGGGGGTTGGGTATGCGGCGTGCGGATATCGTTTGTTGTGTTGAGGTTTTGACAAACTGAAGTTATGCAGTACCATACGCTCTGGTTAATTCGGCAATTCTTTACTGAGGAGAATTCTCATGCGCTCTGTTCTTTATATTCTCGCAACAGCAATGTACGTGTTGCTTCTGGTCATGGCGATTCTTTCCGTATTGGCCGGGAGTAGTTACTACCTAAATCTTGGGTTCCCCCCGGCGGTTATCGGAGCCGGCATGTACATTGCGAGCTATTTCGCACTTATGGCGGCGATGCCGCTCCTCGTCCAATGGAAACTCAAAGGAGTGAAGTGGGGGGCGCTCAGTGGGTACACGCTCGTACTCGGGGTGGCACTCTGTCTGCAAGCGACCCGACAAGACCTGCTGAACCAGGAAGGGCTTGCGATGGCGCTGACGGTACTTGCGATAGGCAGTGCAGGGCTTTCGGTGTATTGCTTCTACAAGAAATTGCAGTTCGTAAAGGCCGTACTCAAAGCTATGCGGCAATCAGGTCGCCGGTAATCCGCAATCCGCCCGAAGGACTTCCTTCGGGCGGTTCTTCATTTTCAGGCATAATTTGACACGCTCGCGTCTGAAGTGTCAGTATGGACTCAGATTGTCGGAATCCCTTTCAGGCAT
>JBAQEU010000024.1:0-38554 GCA_049286905.1 Minisyncoccia bacterium | reverse complement strand
GCCCCGTACTATACTGCGAATGTTGAAAGCCCGCAGGGCTTTTTTATTTACCAAACCATTTGCCATGACCTCACCATTCACCTACTTGAAGCATGTTCGCGAAGAGTTCACCCACATCGTGTGGCCGAGCAATCGTACTGCGATTGCGCACACGCTTGTGGTTGTCCTTATTGCGGCGGCTATAGCACTCTTCGTCGGGTTGCTCGACTTCGTGTTTAAGTCTGGCATGAGTCGTGTTATCGGCGGGTAACTTTCTATCCTATGGACGAATTCCAGAACAACAATACTGAGATCGAAATGGAAGATGCGGACAATCAGCCCGGCATGGCCGACATAGCGCCGACCGTGCGCAAAGAGGTTCGTGATGAAGTCGCTCCTAATCCGGAGGACGCACGCTGGTACACCATCCACACCTATGCCGGGTATGAGAACGCGGTGGAGCGCAACCTGAAACAGCGCATCGAGTCGCTCGGCATGGAAGGAAAGATTTTCGATGTTATGGTTCCGACCGAGAAGAAGATTCGCGTGAAGGGCGGCAAGCGCATCGTTGAAGAAGAGAAGATTTACCCGGGCTACATCCTCGTTCGTATGATTGTGGACGACGACTCGTGGTTCGTCGTGCGCAACACGCCGCGCGTGACCGGCTTCGTCGGAGCAGGGAACACCCCGGTACCGATGGAAGAGTCTGAGGTCTCGTCGCTTTTGAAGCGTATGACCGCAGAAGCACCGAAGCACCGTATCGACCTCGTGAAAGACGACCAGGTCGTCATCGCCGACGGGCCATTCAAAGACCTTGAGGGCAAGGTGGGTGAGATTGATGAGGATCGCGGCAAGGTCAAAGTCATGGTTTCGATGTTCGGTCGCGAGACCCCAGTCGAACTCGACTTTTTGCAAATACGAAAGGTATAAGGTAATCTCACAAAACATATGGCTACAATTGTTAAAAAGATAAAACTCCAGATTGCGGGCGGCAAGGCTACTCCTGCACCGCCGGTCGGCACTGCGCTCGGTCCTGCTGGTGTGAACATCGGTCAGTTCGTGACCCAGTTCAACGAGGCGACTCGAGACAAGATGGGGACTATCATCCCAGTCGAGCTTTCGGTTTTCGATGACCGCACGTTCACCTTCATCATGAAGAATCCGCCGGCTTCGAGACTTATCTTGAAGGCGCTCGGTCTCGAGAAGGGTTCAACCAAGTCGAAGAAAGAGCGCGCTGTCGGCACGCTTACCAAGGACATGATTGCCGCAATCGTGGCAGAGAAGATGCCGGACCTGAATGCGAACTCTCCTGAAGCGGCTGGTCGCCTCATCGCAGGCACGGCGCAAAGCATGGGGATTGATGTGACCAAATAGGGAACATCAATCGACCTTGTGAGACAGTTTTAGAGCGAAGCGAATAAAAATATCCACAAGGTGTACAGTCCCTGTAAGGGATCGGGGTTCAGAAATAAATTCGTTTTAAGAAAAAGAAAACGGCGCTCGCGAGAGCGCCGTTTTTGTTTCGTGACACAGGCGTGTCATCTGCCAACCCGCCTGTATTCGAGGAACGCGGTTTCGTATTCGTCATTCGGGTGATGTCTGAACGATCTGAACGAACCTACATTATGCCAGTTTGGCAGAGTCAGCCCTTCGGGGAAGAAGGTGTCGCCTGGGACTGATGCCTGGACTACGGTGATGTAGGCCGTGTCAACGAACGGCAGGAACATCTCGTAGATTGGCTTGCCACCGAGGATGCAGGCCCGCCCGCCGCGGCTAGTGATGGCACCGAGGGCTTCTTCAAGGGAGCCGACGAACTCGACTGAACTCGATATTTCCGCCGAGGATTCCTTGCTAAGGACGATAGTGTGTCTCCCAGGTAGCGGCTTGCCGTTCCTTCTCAGGATCGACTCGTGAGTCTTGCGTCCCATGACGAGAACGCCTATGCCGGTGGTAATCCGATTAACTCGTGTTAAGTCACTCGGCAAGTGCCAGGGGATGGCGCCGTTATTCCCTATAACTCGGTTCGGTGTCATCGCGGCGACAAGTGAAAGCTGAAGTTTCTGTATGTGCATCTCGTTCTCCTTCAAGAGTGATTGTGCGGTTGTCCTCCGCCAATTTCACACAATCCAAGATGAACGTCAAGATTGTGCCGCTCCTCCTTGGCGCGTACGATTCGTCCGGACACATTGTTCGATTCGTTCACAATCACATTCAGAAAAGGAGGTCCACCATGGACTCTGCCGTAACTACCTCTGCAGTTCATGAAGGCGGCCATCATCCGGATGGCGCAATACCGCTCCGTCGCCGCGCAACACGTATCTTGAAGGCATCGGTACAGCATTACATTCCATTCGAGGAACGTTTCATCTCCAACCACGACGAACTGTCCGCCACGCTCGAAGATCTTCGGTCACGCGGCTGTGTCATCGTCTTTACGACCGGCGTATGGGATCTCTTCCATATCGGTCATGGCGACTACATCCAGAAGGGGAGGGATGAGACGGCCAAGCTGTATCCGGACGCCGAACATATCATCATGGTTGTCGGCGTTGATACCGATGCGCTCACGAAGGAACGAAAAGGTCCACAACGACCGATCGTCCCGGAAGATGAGCGGTATCGGGTACTCTCGCATTTGCGTTCGGCAGATATCATCACTCCGCAGTATGAGCTGAACCAACTGTACGGCATCGTCAAACCGCATGTGCTGATCGTCTCGACGTCTACGACGGACCTGCCGCCTGACCTGGGTGTCGCACGGGACCATTGCGAGCATCTGGTGAACCTTCCGCCACAAGCGGAAACGAGCACGAGTGCGCGCATCCGGCGTCTTGCGCTCGATGGAAGTCTCGAAACGCTTGAACAGGTTTCGGCCAAGCTGATGAAGGCCATCGAGGAGGCACGTAATGAACTCGCCTCCTGATGTAGTCGTTGCTTATGTGGCGACGCCACATGCGGGGTATCTGAAGCTCTTCCGCGCGCATGCAGGGGGCACCTTGTATGTGCTCGGCGACGAGTTCATTCAGCAATTCCCGTCGCTCGTGAAGCACTTGCCCGGCGTCGCGCCAGAAGAATCACGAAGAATGATTCAGGCGCTCGGTATCTTCGACACGGTCCGCATCCTCACACTGGCGAACCTGGACGATGTGCTCTTTAGCCCATCAGTCATCGTCATGCCAGATGAAGACGTATCGCACGCAATCGCGAAGAAGTACTTCCCGAACGCGGCGGTTTCCTACGATGGAGCGTGGCGTCTCCGGTGGGACTGGGGTGCAGTGCAGAAGGCTCGGCGTCCGGAAGGCGAACGGGTCATCTCGGTTGATGCTCTCGACCGTGAGCTCATGCTTCATGCTTTTTCCATTGCAGAGCGCAGCCCAGACTGGTGGCGGCAGATAGGGGCATTTCTCGCGAAAGACGGGAAAATCCTGCTTGCCGCTTGCAACCAGCATGTGCCGAGCGAGCAAAGCGCGTACTGCTATGGTGACCCGCGAAGTCAGTTTGGGCCAGGCCAGTGCATAGATGTTTCAAGTGCCGCTCATGGTGAAATGGTTCTGTTGGCCGAAGCGGCACGACGTAACATTTCAACAAACGGGTGCGACCTGGGTGTCACCACCTTTCCGTGCCCACCATGCGCGGCAAACTGGTCGTTCACTGGCATCAAGCGCCTGTTCTATGCGGAAGGGTACTCGCTCGTCGCTGGTGCGGAAGCACTGGAGGCAAAAGGTGTGGAGATCGTCCGTGTGGAAATGTGATGTGCGTTCGCTCTTGTGCTCCCTCGCCCTTCGGGTCGGGGGAGTTCGTTTTTGTCAGCTGAAGCTAACTGGTACTGAAATGGGCTTACTATTTTTAGTACGAGGACTGCCAGAGATGAGATGTGCGTGCAGATGATTCACTGACGCGCCAGTGAATCGCGTATCGCCCGAGCGGAGCATAAGCGTGGCACCTTTGATTTTGTTTTCTGCAACGGTCTTTCGGTATAGTTTCTGGAAATCGGTCCACATTGCTGGTGAGACATCCTCGATAGTTTCAACATGTGTCCGAGGGATGAAGAGGAAATGGAATCGAGCACCTGGATACGGCCACGCATTTTCAGTCACGAGCCAGTGCTTGTTTTTGTGCAGGACTGGCCGCGTATGATGCTTTAAAAGGTGCTCCTCACAGAATGGACAGAATCCTCCTGCGATAATTGCGTCGAGCGTCTTCGTATAATCGCCACGTTTGGCAATCGTCGAGTTTGCTTTATCGACCTGTCGTTTCTTAGGGGCCATAGATACAAACCATATACCACACAGAGCAATAAAAAAAGACTGCCTCCCGAGGGAGGCAGTTTGAAGACGTGTTCAGGTCAGGGACTGTACGGGATCTTCATCGAGGGATGCGGATCGTATTCCTCAAGCGTGAAATGTTCGGCCCGGAAGTCGAACAGATTTGTCACCATCGGATCGAGTCGCAGGATAGGGAAAGGGCGTGGTTTCCGTTCAAGGAGTTTGCGTACTTGCGGAATCTGATCCTCGTAGATATGCGCGTCCGAGAAGCTATAGATATAATTCCCCGGCTGATAACCCGTCACTTGGCACATCATCAGATGAAGCGCTGAATACTGAATCATATTTGAAGGATCACCGACCGGCAGATCTCCCGAACGTTTGTCCATCCGCATGTGGAGCTTCCCATTCATGATACGGAAGTGTAATTCCCCGTGGCATGGGGCGACTTGAACTTTTCGGTAGGGGCCGCGAGCTGTGTAGTACGGTATCCACGGCGTCACTCGAAGCGTTCGAAGCGTCGGATAGTTTTGAATCTGTTCGATAACTTGCTCGAACTGATTCAACTTCTTCCTTCCCCAGAAGTTCCACCAAGGGCGCGGGACCGGGAAATCATGGAACGCTGGACCATAGGAACCAGGTCCAAGATCGTCAGGATCGAGCCCGAGGTTCACTCCTTTGCCGCGATAAGCTTCCCAGTAGCCTTTGCAGCCATAGGATTCGACCCCGTCAATGGTGTGCTCGCCATTGATAAATGCGATGAGTTCGCAGATCGGTTTCTTCCAGAAACCGAGCATGCTTCGCTCGGTTATGATCGTCGCGCCATTCGAGGGGTTAAAAACCATCGGTGCAAGTGTACCGAAGCAGGTAAGTGCTGGGACACCTTGCGGCGTGTCGGTCACCATCTCTCCGTTCTCGAGGGTGTATCTGAGTCGGTCGGAGTATTGTGTGTCTGGCGTCCGCTCAGCGAGCGGTTTGTAGAAGTTTTCCATAAACATCCTTTTCTGTAAGGAACTGCGTTGAAGTTGGTATCCTGCCGCATCATACGGAATGAGCAAGAATAGTCAAACATGGTAGATTAAGCACATGGAATTTCCTTTTATCGAGAAAGAAGACCCAGAGGTCGCGACGATACTCGCTGGCGAAGAGAAGCGACAAGCCGAGGGGCTTGAGCTCATACCGAGCGAGAACTACGTCTCGCGCGCGGTGAAGGAGGCGATGTCGTCGGCGCTCACCAATAAGTATTCGGAAGGGTATCCGGGCAAGCGCTACTATGGTGGGCAGGAGTTTACCGACCAGATTGAAACGATTGCTATCGAACGCGCAAAGAAGCTCTTCGGAGCGGCGTATGCGAATGTGCAACCGCTCGGCGGGGCGAATGCGAACATCGCGATGTACATGGCGCTTCTCCAGCCCGGCGATACGGTGCTCGGTATGGACCTCTCGCACGGCGGGCACCTGACCCACGGACACCCCGTGACGTACCTCACGAAGATGTTCAACTTCATTCGGTACAAGATGAAAGATGTCGAGACTGGTGAAATTGACTACGACGACATGCTTCGTGTCGCGAAAGAGGCAAAGCCGAAGATTGTGCTCGCAGGATTCTCGGCGTATCCGCGCGAGCTCGACTACACGAAGTTCGTGAGCATCGCACGTGAGGTGGGTGCGCTCGCGGTGATGGACATCGCGCACATCGCAGGGCTCATCGCGGGCAAGGCCGCGAAGAATCCGTTCGACTACGGTTTCGACATCATGACCACTACTACGCACAAAACGCTCCGCGGCCCGCGTGGCGGGATGATACTCGTGCGTGAGAGCGAGGAGTTGGCGAAGAAGATAGACAAAGCAGTCTTCCCGGGTCTCCAGGGCGGGCCGCATATGCACCAGATAGCCGCAAAAGCTGTCGCGTTTGGTGAGGCTCTGCGACCCTCATTTGCGCAGTATGCGAAGCAAATTATTTTGAATACGAAAGCGATGGAGGAGGTGTTCAAGAAGCACGGGTCGAGAATGATCACGGGCGGTTCAGACAATCACCTCATCCTGCTCGACGCACAAACATCGTTCGGTATTTCGGGTGGGGAAGCGGAAGCACTGCTCGATCGTGCGGGCATCACGCTGAATAAAAACACGATTGCCGACGATACGCGTAAACCGATGGATCCTTCCGGCATCCGCTTCGGCACGCCAGCCATGACAACGCGCGGACTGCGCGAAGCGGAGTCTGCGCGAGTCGCCGAAATCATGATCGAAGTACTCTCCAAACGAGACGACGCCACCGTCGAGGCCGCGAGGCAAGAAGTCGAAAAACTCGCTCTAGCACATCCCATTCCTGAGTCATTCGCCTAGTGATACACTCGTTGGATGGAAGATCAGATACGAAAGGTGATAGCTAGCTATCTCGTGGAAGCGGGAGCACCCGACGCGTTCTTTACTGTCGAGCGTCCAGGCGAGGCGATGCATGGCGACTATGCGACAAATGCGGCGCTGGTTGCCGCTAAAAAATTAAGCAAGAATCCGCGCGAGCTCGCAGACTCGCTCGCGCAACATCTTATGAGTGCTCTCGGAGAGAGTGTTGTAAGTCACGTCTCCGTCGCCGGCCCGGGGTTTGTAAATATTAAGCTCGCACCTGAGGCAGTTACCCTCGCTATCGCAGAAGCCGCGGCACAGGGGAGCGAGTGGGGGAAGGGTAGTGCGAGCGCAGGTCAACGCGTGATGGTCGAGTACACCGACCCAAACCCATTTAAGGAGATGCACATTGGCCACCTGATGAGTAATGTCATTGGCGAGTCGCTCGCGCGCCTCATCGAGAGTGAAGGTGCGACAGTCGTGCGCGCTTGTTACCAGGGCGACGTGGGTCCGCATGTCGCGAAGGCGCTCTGGGGTCTCGAGAAAGCAGGTATCACTGAGCCGTCGACGGCCAAAGAACTTGGCGAAGCCTATGCGGCTGGTTCGAAAGCCTATGAAGAGTCGCCAGAAACAAAAGCAGACATAGACGCGCTCAATCAGGCAATCTACAAAGGCAATAATCACGAACTTATGGAGCTCTGGCGCAAAGGTCGCGACGTGTCGCTTGAGGCATTCGAACAGCTGTACAAAGTTCTCGGGACACATTTTGATTACTATTTTTTTGAGAGTGAAACATCTGAACCAGGTATGCGCATTGTGCGCGATGGACTCGCAAAAGGGATTTTCGAAGAGAGCGAAGGGGCGATTATCTACAAGGGTGAGAAGAAGGGTTTGCACACACTCGTGTTCATCACGAGCAAGGGTACGCCGACGTATGAAGCAAAAGACATCGGACTTGCTTTCTTGAAAGAGGAACGAGCACAGACCGACCGTTCGATTATCGTCACTGCCGCGGAGCAGATAGGACACTTTAAAGTATTCCTCGCGGCACTCGGCGAGATTGCGCCGCTTCTTGCACAGAAGACGACGCATGTGCCGCATGGTTTCTTGCGTCTCACTACTGGGAAGATGAGCTCGCGCGAAGGGAATGTCATCACGGCCGCCGGGCTCATCGAAGACGTCATCAAGAAGGCTAGCGAGAAGAATGAAGACCCGCTCATCGCCGAGCAGGTTGCGCTCGGGGCTATTAAATATATGGTACTGCGGCAGTCGCCAGGCTCAGACATTATTTTCGACCCGGAGAAATCGCTCTCGCTCGAAGGCGACTCAGGGCCCTATCTGCAGTACGCGCTCGTGCGTGCCGTGAAGATCCTTTCCTATGAATCAGAAGCGGCAGGAGGCACCGAAGAGCCATCTGCACCCTACGCTATCGAACGGCTCATCCTGCATTTCCCAGAAGCGGTCGCCCGTGCCGCGAACGAGCTCGCACCGAACATCCTCACGACGTATCTCACCGAGCTCGCGGCGGCTTGGAATTCTTTTTATGCGACAGAACAAGTGCTCGGCAGTCCTGAAGAAGAGTACAAACAGCGCGTCACGCGCGCCTTCGCAAACACGATGGCGAACGGCCTCACGATTCTCGGTATCCCCACACCAGAGCGGATGTAAAACTGCTTCGCAGTTTTCCTCCCTGCGTTCGTTCGGGTGAGCATGTAAAATACATGCTCACCACTCACTTCACTTGGTAGTAAGTCTGTTGAGGACAACAAGCTCCCTCCCTGCACTTGTTCGGAAATAATGAAATCAGAATCTCATTATTTCTCTCACGCGTTGGTAGTAAAACTATTTCTCATTCCCTCACTTGGTAGTGAACAGGTTGCCAGTTGTCAGAATTCGTTTTATGAGTTAGATTCACTCTCAGACTGTTCATTCTGGACAGTTTCTATTGGAGGCAACATGAATTCGAAGATTCAGATTCCGAAGAAATTTGCTCAACCCACCACTCCGGTGCATCCGCACACCATCATCGAAAAAGTAATTGGGAAATCTGGTTGCACGCCGTTCAAGTTCTTCGAACGTGCGACGGAAGTTGCCGAGGCGGTGCCACACGGCTTCGAAGTTGCCGCGGCCGTTACCGACTTCGATCGTTTCAAGGGCAGTCGCCCGCACAATCTCGAGCTGTATACGCCGCCGGCACATGTGATCCAGTTCGCCGAACTCGCCGCCGCGCACCCTGCCGTACTGAATTGCTTCAAAGCCAAGCCGGCCGCGACGCTCCGCGCACAAACCTGATCAGTTTCCGCAAAAGAACCATCGTTCGAAATACCTTAGACAGCCGCAACTCGCGGCTGTTCCTTTTTATCCACTAAACGGTCTACCCCGTTACAAATGCACCCACAACCTATATAAATTTAAAGAAATGTAAGGTTACTAGACCACGATAAACCAACAAGGACACTTGGATTTCATTTGTAATGGGGCTACGATACGTATCTATGGCCGATATGCCCGAAAAGTCTGAAGCCGCGAAGCGCGAAGAGGCGATACTCGCGTTCTGGGAGCGAGAGCGCATCTTCGAGAAGTCGCTCGCGAAGGATTCTCCTAAGGGCGAGTATGTTTTCTATGATGGGCCGCCATTTGCGACCGGCACGCCGCACTACGGCCACATCGTCGCGAGCGTCATCAAGGACGTCGTCCCGCGCTACTGGACTATGCGCGGCTACCACGTCCCGCGCGTGTGGGGCTGGGACTGTCATGGCCTGCCGATTGAGAACATCGTCGAGAAAGAGCTCGGCTTCAAGCACAAGAAAGATATTAAAGAGTACGGCATCGCCAATTTCAACGAGCGTTGTCGGGAGCGCGTGCTCACCTACGTGGATTACTGGCGCACATTCATCCCGCGCATCGGCCGCTGGGCCGACATGGATAACGCGTACCGCACCATGGATAAGCCGTTCATGGAGAGTGTGTGGTGGGTCTTCAAAACTATTTACGACAAAGGGCTCGTGTACGAAGACTATCGCGCGATGCACATCTGCCCGCGCTGTGAGACGACGCTTTCGCAACAGGAGGTCTCGGAAGGGTATAAGGATGTCAAAGATATTTCAGTAACGGTGAAGTTTAAATTGAAAAATCCTGAGAAGCTCGGACTCTCGGGTGATGTCTATATGCTCGCGTGGACGACAACGCCGTGGACGCTTCCAGGTAACGTCGCACTTGCGGTTGGGGAGGATATCGAGTACTCGAAGATTGGTCATTCGAATGGAAATAAGGATGAACAACTAATTCTTGCGAAAGAGCGTGTCGTCGATATCTTCACTGAAGGAAAGGTGGGAGAGTCGGTGGTTATAGGAAAAGGGAAGGATCTGGTTGGTCTTGAGTACGAACCGATCTTTGATTATTACAGCAAGGATACGACGCTCAAAAATCACGAGAACGGCTGGAAGGTGTACGCGGCGGATTTCGTCACGACCGACACCGGCACGGGCATCGCGCACGAAGCACCGGCCTTTGGTGCGGACGATTGGGAACTCTCGAAGAAAGTGCACTTGCCGTTCGTCCAGCACGTGAACATGGACGGCACCATGAAGAGCGAAGTGACGGCCTTTGCCGGACTTGAAGTGAAGCCGCGCTCGGATGATGACTCGGTTCGTCTCGGGACTGACATCATGGTGCTCAAATACCTCCAAGAGCACGGTATGCTCTTCTCGAAAGAAAACATCACGCATTCCTACCCGCACTGCTGGCGCTGTGATACCCCGCTTCTGAACTACGCGACCTCGTCGTGGTTTGTCTCGGTGACGAAGATAAAAGAGAACCTGCTTGAGAATGCAAAGAACATCTCATGGTCACCTGAGCATATTAAAGAGGGAAGATTTGGTAAGTGGCTCGAAGGAGCTCGCGACTGGTCTATCTCCCGTCAGCGTTTCTGGGCGAGTGCTATTCCGATGTGGCGCTGTGAAGCGTGTAAGAAAGTCCGTGTGTTTGGTGGGGTCGTCGAGCTTGAAGAGGCAAGCGGACAGAAGGTTGATGATCTGCACAAGCATATCGTCGACGAGATTACCGTGCCGTGTGAGTGCGGGGGAGAGATGCACCGTATTCCCGACGTGCTCGACACTTGGTTCGACTCCGGTTCGATGCCGTATGGCGAGAAGAACTATCCCTTTACCGACAAAGAGCATTTCGATGCGCAATTCCCGGCGCAGTTTATCGCCGAGGGTATCGACCAGACGCGCGCCTGGTTCTACTACTTGCACGTGCTCGGTGGAGCACTTTTCGAGAAGAACGCGTTCCAGCACGTCATAGTGAACGGCATCGTCCTTGCTGAAGACGGGAAGAAGATGTCGAAGCGACTGCAGAATTACCCTGATCCGATGGAGGTCGTGGAGAAGTACGGTGCTGACGCGATGCGCCTCTACTTGCTCATGTCGCCCGTCATGCAGGCCGAGAACCTGGCGTTCTCTGAGAGCGGTGTTGACGAGGTTGCAAAGAAGAATGTCGGTCGCTTAAGCAACGTGCTCGCGTTCTATCAGCTCTTCAACAATGGTACGAAGGCGGCGGACACAAGCACGAACGTTCTCGATGTATGGATTCTCGCGCGTCTCGCCGAGCTGGTGAAAGAATCGACGGACGGCTACGAGGCGTATCGGCTCGACAGCGCGACTCGCGCGCTCGCGCCGTTCATCGATGACCTCTCCGTGTGGTATGTGCGACGCTCCCGTGACCGATTCTCTGCCAAAGGCAGATCCGCCTCTGGCGGAAAAGAAGAAAAAACAGCGGCACTCGCCACACTGCGGTACGTTCTGCGAACACTTGCCGCTGTTATGGCACCAGCGATGCCATTTATCGCCGAAGAAATATTCCAAGGAGTGAAAGAAGAGGACGATGCAGAGAGCGTACACCTTCTCTCGTGGCCTCAGATGAAATCTGTTTCGAATACCGAACTTATTGCCGACATGGCGTGCGCGCGTGCGCTTGCTTCTGAAGCACTCCAACTGCGCCAGAAGGCGGGCATCAAAGTTCGTCAGGTACTCGCATCGCTCTCAATCACCGGAACGCTCTCTCCTGAGCTCCGGGCTATCCTTGCCGATGAAGTGAATGTGAAGGAGATCAAGGAGGATGCTGTAGGGCTCGCGCTTGATATGGCACTTACTCCCGAACTCATAAAGGAGGGTGATGAACGCGAGATGTCGAGCGCGGTCGCGCAAGCACGCAAGACAGAAAACCTTTTGCCGAGCGATGTCGCACATACGGAAGTGAAGCCAGGAGGGAAGTATCGGGTTACGCTCTCGACAGGCGATGTCGAGTTCGACCTCGTTCGAGATGCGGCATAAATACGAGACGCTCGGCATCGTGCTCGCTCGGTCGCATGCCGGAGAGGCGACGACGTTCGTCACGCTCCTCACTCCCGACCTCGGTCTTGTGCATGCTCGTGCTCAGAGCCTCCGAAGCCCTGGTGCGAAGCTTGCTTCCTCGCTCGCGACGCTCACCGAGAGCTCTGTCGTGCTTGTGCGGGGCAAGGATGGCTGGCGCGTAACGGGAGCAGTGCTCGAAGAAAGCTGGTTTACGCGATTGCCGTCTGCCGCGTCCCGAGAGGTGGTCGCTCGTGTCTCGGGTCTCCTCTTGCGTATGGTCGCCGGAGAAGAGCAGGACTCAGAGCTCTTTCCTATCATGAAGGGCTTTCTTGAAGCGCTCGCAGAGCTTCCTCACGAGTCGCATGAGGCAGTCGAAGTGCTCGCCCTGCTTCGCCTGCTCAGCGTACTTGGACTCGACACAGGAGAGCTTCCGGGCGGCGAGTCCGGATTTTCTCCCTCGCTTCTCGCGGCGATTCAGGAGGGTCGTACTGGTTATGTCGCACGCATTAATACCGGTATTGCCGCATCGGGCCTCTGAAGTCTTGCGTGTCCTGCGGAGCGTCTCGCGGCGTGGGGTATACTAGTCATAATGCAACCACGACCCCAAGAAGAAGATACACGCGGCTCGCTTGAGCACGCACGCGAGTCCCTCTACAGTCCGACGCCCTCAGAACATGACCGCTTCGCACTCCAGTCACCTGGCGAGCATCAGCTCCCGCACGCTTGGGAAGAGAAAGCTCTCCCGTCTATACGTCCCCAAGGTGAGCGGCATGTGCGTCTCGCGAGCATCTTCCTCGGCGGGGCGGTACTCTTTTTCCTCGTGGCTCTTGCGGTGGCTGGTTATTTCTTCTATTTCGGTAGTAACTCGGTCTCTGTCGACAAGATAGCCATCAGTATCCAGGGCCCGACGACAGTCGCTGGCGGCGACACGGTCCCGCTCTCAGTGACGATTACGAACAAGAATCCGGTTGCAGTTGAGAATGCGATTATCGAAATCAGTTTTCCAGACGGTACGCGGAGCGCAACAAATGTGCTCGCGGCATATCCGCGCTACGTCGAGAACCTCGGCACACTCGAGAGCGGCGAGACGGTGACGAGATCGGTGAAAGCGGTCATATTCGGCGGGGCAGGGCAGGCGCTCTCACTTCCTGTTTCTTTCTCATATGGGACCGTAAATTCGAACGCAGTCTTCGAGAAGAAATCGTCGTATGCGCTTGCTATCTCCTCGACACCACTGTCCGTGACCGTCGACGCGCTTACTGAGACTGTGTCAGGTGCACCAATCACGTTCATGGTGACTGTCCGATCGAATGCGACGATAGCTCTTTCCAATGTTGTCCTCTCGGCGACATCCCCATTCGGATTCTCGGTGACGTCGTCGTCCATTCCTCTTACGAACTCGAGCTTCCTCCTCGGCACGCTCGCTCCGGGCGCGAGTAAGCAAGTGAAGATGACCGGTACCCTGACCGGTCAGCAGAATGATCAGCGCGTCTTCCATTTCACGGTCGGTACTGCAAAGTCTTCTCAAGACCAGACGCTTGCAGTCACCTATATGACACAGGACGCGACGGTTACTATCGCGGCACCATTCATCACCACAGCGCTTGCGATTAATGGAGACTCTTCCGGCAATGCCGTGCTCGCGCCCGGAAGCCTCCAGAGCGTTACACTGAACTACTCCAATACGCTTCCGACGACCGTGACCGATGCTTCGGTGATTATCAGCGTCTCCGGTTCTGCGATTGACTACGACAGCATCAGGACGACAAGCGGTTTCTATAATTCCGTCGACCATACGATAGTGTTTAGCAAAGACACCGATCCGGCGCTTGCGGAGCTTGCACCGGGCGCTTCCGGCCTCGGGACGTTTACTTTCGCGACCCTCCCGGTAGGCACGCCATCACCCACCGTCACGTTTGGCATTTCCGCATCGGGCACGCGTGTCGGGCAAACAAACGTGCCGGAACGAGTGACGACCTCTGCGACGAAGACGGCAAAGGTCGTGACCGCTGTCGTGTTTGGAGCGGTGTCGTCTCACTCGGCGGTACCGTTCGGTGCGACTGGGCCGATACCGCCACGCGCGAACGAAGTCACAACGTACTCAATTGTGTGGACCGTGCAGAACAAGGGGAGTGCGGTTGCAGGGGGTACCGTTACGGCGACCTTGCCGAGTTACATAACGTATACCGAACAGACATCGGGTACAGGAAAGTTCTCGTATAACAGTGTGACCCGTACGATGACCTGGACAACCGGTGATCTCGCGCAGGGCGGCAGTGCACAGGGCATGTTCCAGATATCTATCACGCCTTCGACTTCGCAGAGAGGTGGTCCGGCAGAACTCACGAGCGGGGCGTCCTTCTCGGGGTATGATCGTTTCGCGGGCGTCTCAATACGGGCGGCGGCAGATCCGGTAACGACCGAGACAAAGGGCGACCCGGGATATGTATCCACGAATGGGATCGTCCAATAAGCCTTGCGTCCAAGGACTTTTTGCCGCACTCTGTACCCTATATGGCTGACATGACTCTTATGGAAAAGTTGATTTCGCTTGCGAAGCGGCGCGGCTTCGTATTTCCTGGCTCTGAGATATATGGCGGTCTCGCGGGCACTTTTGATTACGGCCCCTACGGTGTCCTTCTCAAGGAGAACGTACAAAATCTTTGGTTACAAATGTTCCGTGACGACCGTGACGATATGTTTGGTGTCGATGCTGCAATCCTCATGAACCCTAAGGTTTGGGAGTCTTCCGGTCACGTGTCCGGTTTTTCTGATCCGCTCGTAGAATGCGAGAAGTGCAAGAGGCGGTTCCGCGCGGACCATCTCGACAACAAGAACAAGTGTCCCGAGTGCGAAGGGAAGCTCGGCGAAGCGCGCCAGTTCAATATGATGTTCAAGACACATGCGGGCGCGATGGAAGATGACTCGGCAGTCGTGTATCTGCGCCCGGAAACGGCCGGCGGTATCTTTGCGAATTATAAAAACGTTGTTGATGCACTTCACCCCAAGTTTCCGTTCGGCATTGCACAAATAGGAAAAGCTTTTCGTAATGAGATAGCGCCGCGCGATTTCATTTTCCGACTCCGTGAACTCTCGCAGATGGAAGTCGAGTATTTCGTACATCCGTCCGAGTGGGAGCAGGCTTTCGAAGAATGGCGCAAGATGATGCATCTCTTCGCTGAAGCAGTCGGACTCCCGCAGGGCATGGTGCACGAGCTTGAAGTCGAGGATGCAGATCGTGCGCACTACTCTAAGCGCACTATCGACTTCGAGTTTGACTATCCATTCGGGCGCAAGGAGCTCTGGGGTTTGGCGTACCGTACCGACTTCGACCTCTCGGCGCACGAAAAAGGCTCGGGAGCTTCGCTCTCGTATCTCGATGAAGAGACGAAGGAGAAATTTGTCCCGCATGTCATCGAGCCATCACTCGGTGTTGATCGTACGGTGCTTGCTATACTCGCGAGCGCATATCGCGAAGACGATATGGGTGGGGAAGTGCGAACGTATCTCGCACTTTCGCCGAAGATTGCACCGGTGAAGGCGATGGTGTCGCCGCTTCTGAAAAACAAACCGGAGCTTGTCGCAAAAGCGATGGAAGTGCGTGCGGCACTCAAGAAGGTACACCCGGCAATCGCGTGGGACGACAACGGCAATATCGGCAAGCGCTATCGTCGCCAGGACGAGATAGGCACGCCGTTCTGCATCACGATAGATTTCGAGACATTGGGTGAACTCCCCGCCGGAGGCGGGTCCGCCTCCGGTGGAAAAGATACGGTTACGCTCCGCCACCGCGATACCGGCGAACAAGAACGGCTCACGATTGCCGAAGCCGCCGCGCGCATCAAGTCCGCTATTGAGTAAAGAGCAGGTGGGAAATCCCGCGTTTCGCCTCTGGCGAAACGCGGGATTTCTGTTGTAAGTATGCTAGGATGCCGATATATGGATAAGGAAATTCGTGTCGCCATAACACCAGGAGCCATCGTCTCCGCGCTTCTTGTCATCGCAGGTGCGTATGTTGTGTGGCTTCTGCGCGATCTCGTACTTCTCGTACTCACGGCCATTGTCATAGCCTCTGCTATCGAGCCGGAGATAGCATTTTTCATCCGTCACCGCATACCCCGGTTCTTTGCTGCGATTCTCGTGTATGTGCTCGTCTTCGGGTCGGTTTTCGGAGTGTTGTTCCTCCTCTTTCCGCCGATTATCGCCGATGCCGCAGGCTTCCTCTCCGCAATGCCTCAATATCTTGAGGCATTGAATGCGACAAGCTCTTTCTCGAATATCTCGAATGCAAGCAATCTCATCGGCGGCTCACATGACTTGCAGTCATTCATACAGACACTCTTCTCCCTCCAATCGATGTTTACTGCCGGTTCAGGAACAGTCATCCAGCTTTTCGTAACATTCTTCGGCGGGATCTTCTCGTTCCTCATGGTCATCGTGCTCTCGTTCTACTTCGCGCTTCAGGACACGGGTGTCGACGACTTCCTCCGTCTCGTGATGCCGGCGGCGTACGAGGATTACTCGGTCGATCTCTGGAAGCGCGCGCAGAAGAAGATAGGGCTTTGGATGCAAGGGCAGATACTGCTCTCAGTCATCGTGGCGATACTCGTGTATCTCGGCCTGCTCATCATCGGCATTCCCTATGCGCTCCTGCTTGCGGTCTTCACGGCTCTTGCAGAAATCGTTCCAATCTTTGGTTCGCTCATCGCCGGACTTCTTGCGGTCATCGTCTCGTACTCGAGCGGCGGTCTCGCTCTTGGCGCTGTCGTCATGGGACTCTATGTCGTCGTGAATCAGTTCGAGTCGAATCTCATTTATCCGCTCATCGTGAAAAAGGTCGTGGGTGTTCCGCCACTCATGGTCATCGTGGCGCTCATCGCAGGGTACACGCTTGCCGGGTTCATCGGCATCCTGCTCTCAGTGCCGATGGCCGCCGTCCTGTTGGAACTCATTACGGACTTCGACAAGCGGAAACGGCGTCTCGCGCATAAGAGCTAGTACGGTATGCGAGCGCGTTATCTCACCACCACTCTCCCATATGTGAACTCCGATCCTCATGTCGGGTTCGCTCAGGAAATTGTCCAAGCTGATGCACTCGCCAGGGCGTGGCGTCTTGCGGGCGACGAAGTCTTCTTCTCGACCGGTACTGATGAACACGGACAGAAGATATATGACGCCGCAAAGAAAGCGGGGCAGGAGCCGCAGGCCTATGTCGATCACTATGCCGCCGAGTTCGAGGGGTTGAAGAAGGCGCTCAATCTGAGCTATGACCGGTTCATTCGCACGACGGATGTGGAGCATGTGAAGGCGGCACAGGAGATGTGGCGTCGGTGCGCCGCAAAGGGCGACATCTACAAGAAGACGTACACGGGCCTGTACTGCGTCGGGTGCGAGTTGTTCAAGACAGAAAAAGAATTGGTAGACGGAAAGTGCCCACTCCACCCGAGTCTGGTGCCCGAAGAGGTTTCTGAAGAGAATTATTTTTTCCGGCTCTCAAGTTATCAGGAAAAGATTCTCGCGTACCTCGAACAGCCGACTTCGATTGTGCCTGAGTGGCGACGTGAAGAAGCAATCCATTTTGTAAAGGGCGGACTTGAAGATTTCAGCATCTCGCGCGAGTCTGCACGGCTCTCGTGGGGCATCCCGGTTCCGGGTGACGAATCGCAGGTCATGTACGTGTGGTTCGATGCGCTTACGAACTACATCTCGACGCTTGGTTGGTCTCACGACGCTGAAGGGAAGTTCAAGAAGTTCTGGGAGGAGGGGCAGACGCTCCAGGTAGCAGGGAAGGACCAGGTGCGCTTCCAGTCAATCATGTGGCAGGCGATGCTCCTGTCGGCCGACGTAAAGGCGACGGATCAAGTCTTCTATCACGGCTTCATCACCTCTGGCGGGCAGAAGATGAGCAAGTCGCTCGGGAATGTCATCAATCCGCTCGATCTCGTGGAGAAGTATGGTACCGACGCGGTGCGCTATATCCTCCTGCGCCACCTGAGTCCGGTTGAAGACTCTGACCTCACGCTCGAAGCCGTACACGACCATTACACGGCGAATCTCACGAACGGCCTCGGCAATCTCGTTGCACGCGTGATGAAGCTCGCCGAAGAACACCTGCCGCACCCGGTAGAAGTCGAGGAGGAGTCTCGGTACGAGAGTCTCAATTTCATACAGGAGTTCAAGTTTAATGAGGCGATGGATTTCATCTTCTCGAAAGTCGCCGAAGCCGACGTGTTCATGACAAGTCACGAGCCGTACAAGCATATCAAGAGCGACTCTCCAGAAGAGAAGGAATCGGCACGTGCGGACATCGCTTCACTCGTCCGCCAGCTCGCGCATATTGCTACCGAGCTTGAACCCCTCATGCCCGTCACAGCCAAAGCTATCGGAGCGGCAGTTCGCGAAAACAAAAAGCCCGAGAATCTTTTCCCGCGCCTTTAGAATATGGACGTTCGATATATCGACGCGCATTGTCACCTCCAGTTCGACACCTATGACGCTGACCGCGACGTGGTCGCCGAGCAGATGCGCGAGCAGGGAGTCGCAGGGATTACGATAGGCTGTGATTTCGATTCTTCAAAGAAAGCTGTCGCGCTCGCAGAGAAGCACGAACATGTCTTCGCATCGGTCGGCGTGCACCCGAATCATACAGACGAGCCGTTCGACGAGGCGGCATTGCGCTCACTCGCGGTGCACCAGAAAGTCGTTGCGATAGGGGAGTGCGGACTGGACTATTTCCGTCCGACTATTGTTGATGATGCTGAGAAAGCGCGGCAGAAAGAACTTTTTAAGAAGCAGGTTGAGATTGCCGCCGAGCTCGACAAGTCGCTCGTGATCCACGGTCGCCCAAGCAAGGGCACTCAGGATGCGTACCACGATGTCTTTGCAGTACTCAAAGAGGCTAAAGAAAAATATCCAAAGCTACGCGGTGATATGCACTTCTTCGTCGGCGGAGTAGCAGAAGCAGAGATGTTCATAGGGCTTGATTTCACTCTTTCATTTACCGCCGTAATCACCTTCGCCCGCGATTATGATGCGGTTATAAAAACTGTCCCGCTCACGAGCATCCTTGCCGAGACCGATGCGCCATATGTCGCTCCTGTCTCGCGCCGTGGAGAGCGCAATGACCCGCTCGCCGTTATAGACGTCGTCGCCAAAATAGCCGAAATCCGCGCGGAAGACCCAGAAACTGTCCGCCTGGCCCTCCTTGCCAATACTCGGCGCATGTTCGGTCTTACGGTTGCGAACGCGTAAATCCCGTGCTAGGATGCGGGAATTATGGCTAAGAATCAAGACGAAGACGTGCTCGTAGCAGAAACCGAAGATACGGGTGCTGAGGCACGCGTATATGAGCTCGGCTTCCATCTCGATCCGGAGATGCCGGTTGAGGAAGTAAAGAAGGCTTATCAGGCTATCCACGACCTTGTTGCCTCAAAGGGCACCGTCATCGCCGAGGTCGAACCGAGCAAGATTCAGCTCGCATACACCATCTCCCGCCAGGAAGTCGCCGGTCGTCGCGATTTCAACTCCGCGTACTTCGCGTGGATCGTCTACGAGACGCTTGCAACCAGCCACGCAGAGGTTATCGGCTCGGTCACGGCAAACAAAGCGATTGTGCGCTTCATTGACCTCATCACGACAAAGGACGAGGCACGTCACTCGCTCGAAGTGCATGAACTCCTTGCGAAGACTCCAGAACCTGAAGAAGACGCAGAAGAGGTGTTGAACACCGAGATTGACGCGGCTCTCGAAAGCGCCGCGGTATAATACAATCATGTACCTCAACAAAGTCTTCCTCTACGGCAATCTCACTCGCGATCCAGAATTGAAGGCGCTTCCGGGTGGCTCGCAGGTCGCGAACTTCGGTCTCGCGACAAACCGTTCTTTCAAGGATAAGAGCGGCGCTCGTCAGGAAGCAACTGAGTTCCACAACGTCGTCGCCTTTGGCCGCACTGCTGAAGTCATCGCGCAGTACTGCAAGAAGGGTCGCCCGATTTTCGTCGAAGGACGTATCACTACTCGCTCGTGGGACGACAAGGAGACCGGCAAGAAGAACTATCGCACTGAGATTATCATCGAAAACTTCCAGTTCGGCGCCGATGGAGGGAAGGGTGGTGCAGGGAGCGGCTCATCCGCAGGCAGTTCACACGACGAACAACCAGCTCCGAGCGAGAGCGGCGACATCAAGTACCCTGACGAAGAGATCAATCCGGAAGACATTCCATTTTAATTACTGATATATGGCATACCAATCTGAACGTGAAGAAATAGAGCTCAAGAAGTTTATCGACTACAAGGACGTCGCGTACCTGAAGCAATTCACCAATCCGCACGCAAAGATTCTCGCCAAGAAGCGCACCGGCATCCCTGCAGGGAAACAGCGTGAGATCACTCAGGCTATCAAGCGGGCACGCTTTATGGCGCTCCTCCCATACGTCGCGGCGTAAACCAAAATGAGCAAAATCAAAAACCCCGCCACAAACGGGGTTTTTGATTTGTGTGATATGGTTGTTGGTATATGAAAATCACCCACAGAGGATTTGTTGCACCACTACTCCTTGTGATCATCGCTTTTATGCTTGTCGGCGGTGGGGCATATGTATACACACAAAAGAACGAAACGAGTCCGGCGGTGAGCGGAAGTGCGACAGAACTGCCACAAGCAACTTCGACAGCACAAAGCTTAACCGAATCAACCTCAATACCGCTTACTGAGTTCATTAGCAAAAATGAAGGAAGATATCCTTCTGAGATAAATCTCTTTTCAAATCAAGAGGTATCGACTCGACTCAGGACACTCTTGGGCGCAACATACGAGCCGGTGATGAAAAACTCGCAAGTACAGACACCGATAGTGAAGATATCGGAAGGTATATATAAAACAGTAACGTTTCCGGCACATGCTGGCGGCTCGTACGATATTTCAATCTACTTCGATATCAAAAAAGATAATATCAACGTACTTATCGACCAATCCGGTTTAGTACAAAAGTTTAGTGAGAAGGGATTGATAGATATACCAGAGATTACAAATACAGTCTCCCAGGCCCTCCATATTACTTCTGCTTACATAACGTCGGGTATGGAGTCAGACTACATTATGGTATTAGGCACAGGATTCACCACATCATCCAAGGCCTATCTTAGTGGAAATGGATTTAGTGGCTTTGTGAACACAAATTATGTAAACGACACTAATGTAGGTGTTAGTTTGCCACAAGATTACAGACAAGGACTCCAGTATGATATATACATATCAAACAGAGGTAACGTCATAAGCAACACAATAAAGGTCTCATTACCGCCTTCTCAGGGTTAAACTCGTAAAACAAAAACCGCCTGTGGCGGTTTTTGTTTTACGAGAAGAGTGCTACGACTTCGTGACGCGTTCGTCCCCGACACCATAAGAATGGTGCGGGGTAGACTCCGTTGCCTATGATTTCGTCACACGCTCATCATAATTTCCAGTATCTGTATTTATTCTTATGATGTCGCCGTTGTTGATGAAGAGGGGAACGTTCACCTTGGCACCCGTGACGAGCTCGACGAGCTTCGTACCGCCTGAGACGGTGTTACCCTTCACGGCTGGGGGAGCGTCCTTCACTTCGAGGTCCACCTTCACCGGAATCTTAATAGTCATCGGCTTCTCTTCGTAGGTGAGCACTTCGACGACAGAGTTCGGTGCGAGCCACTGTACCTGGTCATGCACGCTTTCAGCAGGGAAGGAGAATCGATTTTTTGCGTTGCCTTCTTCTGCGAACCAGCTCTCATTCTGGTTGCTATAGAGGTAGACCGCATCCATGTGGTCGGTCTCGGCTTCGTCGATAGTCTCGCTTGAGTGAAAGGAGATTTCAAGGACACCGCCGTTTACCATATTGCGCAGACGGGTTTGGTTCACCGGCTTCCTTTTCTGCATGCGGAAGATGTGCGCCGAGAGCACTTCGTAGGGCGCGCCATTATAGTTGATAATCTTCTTCGGGAGGATTTCGTTGTATGCGAGTACGGCCATGGTTCTGAAACTAAGGTCTGATAAGAATCGTTATAAAAAGTACCGCCTGGTGCGGATTGATGTATGCTAGCAGACATGACGGCTTTTTCAAGCTCAACCGAGGATATAGGCGCCCTGACCGACGCCGAGGTGCTCGCCCGTTCCAAACGGGAGCCTGAGCTCTTCGTGGTGCTCGTGCGTCGCTATGAGGCGGCTCTTCTGCGTCGCGCTCGTACCATCCTCCGAAGTCCCGAAGACGCAGAAGAAGTCGTGCAGGACGCGTTCACCAAGATGTACCTCTATGCCGATAAATATCAGCCGCAGGAGGGCGCAAGCTTCTCCTCGTGGATGTACACGATTCTGAACCGCGTCGCGTATACCAAATATGCCGCGCAGAAGAAGTTGTGGGAGAAAACGTCCGAGCTCGAGCCCGAACACTATGAGTCGCTCCCGGACACTCGCGCAGAGTTTCTTGAGGACCTCTCGATACGCGACGAGGTTATCGCGGCACTCTCGAGATTGCCCGAAACTGCCGCACGTATTTTGCGGCTCCAGTTCATCGAAGGGAAGACGCAGGAAGAAATTGCAGAAAGCGAAGGGCTCTCGATTCCTGCCGTGAAGACACGTGTGCATCGCGCCAAGAAACTCTTCAAAGAAGCATATGATGAACAACGATATGAATAATATCCAAACAAACATCGAAAAAATCGTGATGCGACGGGTGCACCGCATCCGCGTCCTTCGGGTGATTATTTCAGGCGGCGTATTTGCGGCACTGCTCTCTGTTCTCCTCTTGTGGGGCATCGGCAGGGAAGTGTGGGTCGCTCATGTATTCCAAAATGCTCCGACCAATTTTGCCGATATTCCAAACTTCTATCTCGCGGCGTTTCTAAACACGAGACCTCTCGTGCAGGTGCTTATATTCCTCACTCTCGCATCGTTTATCTATTTCGTGCGCGAACTCGCCCGGCTTGTCATCGGGTTCTTCGTTCCCGATCGCGCGTAGCCGCTTACGTCTCCGTAGACACTCTCGAGCAGATCGATATCTTTACCGGATTGCACGAGTAGCTCGATATTCTTTTCCGTCAGTGCATCGAGCAATCGCGTTCCGCGCTCGTCGTTCGTGAGTGTGCGATGCAGTACACGGAATGCCTCAAAGTCCTTGATGAAGCAATGTCCGCCCGCACCCCGCCCGCTCTTGTGCACGGGTTCGGTGTGGCTCGTACCGATGCGCGGATCATGCACGAGCGCATCGCGTACTTGGTTCCAGTCAGCTCCTGCCGCCGTGACGGCGTCGTGCAGGATGTTCATGAACATGACTTTCGTGAAGAGGTAGCAGTTGCCCGCGTACTTCACGAACTCCGCGTCGCGCGCTCTCATGACCTTCGCGTATGGAGCAGGAGGTAGGACACTGAGCACCAACTCCGCTTTTTCCCGCCAGACAGCATCCATATTCGGGATGCCGATGATGTTGCGGTTCGGGTGCGCCGCGTCGTATGCGGCGGTCGCTTCGACAAGAAATTCGGGACTGTGGAATACGAATCGGTCTGGGAAAAGAGCAGACAGTTTTTCTGTAGTACCCGGGAGCACGGTTGATTTGATGACCGCAATTTTTCCGACACCCACGAGCGGCAGAACAGCGCGAAGTGCAGAGTCGTCGAAGCCTTCGGGTGTGGTCGGAGTAGGGACGGCGACAAATACGATGTCGCAGGTAGCAATCGCCGCTTCGTTCGCGCGATATGGCTCTTCGAGCGCGTAGCGAACGACTTCGAAGCTCCGCGCTTCGAAGTCGTCGGCGTAATTCTTCCCAATCCACCCCTGTCCAACGAATCCAATCTTCATGTTGGTATAGCTATGAGAACTGAGAGGGAACCATTGAGGATGCAAAAACTACCCTTCGGCGAGTTTCGCTTTGATCTGCTTCAAGAGATCCTTCGACACGTCCTTGTTCTCGCTCAGGAATTTGCGCGAGGCGTCGTAGCCGACGCCGAGTTTCGTCTCACCCATTTTGTACGTATTGCCAGACTTCGCGACGAGGTCGTACTTTTCGCCGAGTGCGAGGAGCTCGCCTTCACGACTGATGCCTTCGTTGTAGAGCAGATCAAACTCGGTCGTCTTGAACGGGGCGGCAACCTTGTTCTTCACGACCTTCACGCGTACGCGGCCGCCGACGACCTCTTCGCCTTTCTTGATTGAGGCGATGCGGCGAATGTCGAGACGCACTGAGGTGTAGAACTTGAGTGCTTTACCGCCCGGGGTCGTCTCTGGATTGCCGAACATGACACCGATTTGCATGCGGATCTGGTTGATGAAAATAACGATAGTCTTGCTCCTCGAGACGATACTGGTGAGCTTACGCAGTGCCTGGCTCATGAGGCGAGCTTGTTTGCCGACATGCTGTTGGCCCATCTCACCCTCAATCTCGTCTTTCGGCGTGAGGGCGGCGACGGAGTCAATGACAATCACGTCCACATTTCCGCTCCGTACCAGACTCTCGACGATGTCGAGCGCCTGCTCGCCTGTGTCCGGCTGGCTGATGAGAAGCTCAGTGAGCTTCACGCCGATGCGACGGGCGTATTCAGGATCGAGTGCGTGCTCAGCATCGACAAAGGCCGCGATGCCGCCAGCCTTCTGTGCTTCAGCGATGACGTGAAGCGAGAGTGTTGTCTTGCCCGAAGACTCTGGGCCAAATATTTCGATGATGCGTCCGCAGGGGAGTCCGCCCACACCGAGTGCGGCGTCGAGCCCGATGGAACCGGTCGAGATGGCAGGAATCTTCTGAGGTATGCCTGCACCAAAGACGGTGATGGCCTCATCGCCGAATTTCGTGCGAATGTCTTTGAGCGCCTGATCAATTGATTTCTGTCTCTCGCTTTTATCGGTGCTTGATGCGGCGACTGTCTTGAGCACTTTTTCTTTCTTTGGTTTCCCGAATGCCATACGTTAAGGGTTAGTAGTAATGGGTACGAAAATAGAACGGGTCGTGGTAATGCGTCTTCCGAACCTGTCGGTGGCCACAAAGGTAAGTATAGACGTTCCCTGCGGGAAAGTAAGCGTTGTCTCGAAGTCCCCATTGGTGTCATGGACCAGAGGGAGACCGCTCAGTGTGAGGAGGGCGATACGGGAAGCATTGCCTCGAATGCTAACGATGCCGCCAGGGAAGGGGGCGTTGTCCCTTGGACTCTCTACGGTAAGAGTAGGGCCGGCGAGTAGCGGCCACGCCTCAATGAGGCCGTATCCTGCGAGCAGGGTGAGGACGATGGCGATAAGCGAGCGAATCATTGGAAACTAGAACTCCTGGTCGTCGTCTACTCCCGCGCCGCCTGCGGCGGCTGTGAGCACTTCACGCGGCTTGCTCCCGTCAGCCGGGCCGATGACGCCTTTCGACTCAAGTACGTCCATGAGCCGCGCGGCGCGGGAGTAGCCAATCTTCAGTTTGCGTTGGAGGTACGACGTGGACGCTCGTCCAGCTTCTTCAACTGAAGCTTTTGCGTCTTCATAGAGATCGTCGTCGATGTCGTCGTCGCCAAAACTGCCATTTATGAGGCCGATGACATCATTTGGTTCCATACTCTGCACACCGGTCGTGCCAGGACCGCCGAAGTCGATAGAGGAGAGGTCGCCGGCGTTATGGCTCTTTATATAGCTCACGACTTTCTTCACTTCTACTTCGCTGATATAGGCAGTTTGGATACGTACCGGCTTCTGCATGTCGCTTGAGAGGTACAGCATGTCTCCTGCTCCGAGGAGCGTCTCGGCCCCTGAGCCGTCGAGGATGGTGCGTGAGTCGATCTGCGAGGCGACCTGAAGTGCCATACGGGTCGGCACGTTTGCCTTGATGAGACCGGTGATGACGTTGACCGATGGGCGCTGCGTGGAGAGAATTAAGTGAATACCGACGGCGCGACTCATTTGTGCGAGGCGGACGATAGAGCTCTCAAGCTCGCGCGGGTAGCTTTGCATTATGTCGGCCAGTTCGTCGATGAATATGACGATGTAGGGGAGTGCCTCTGGCATATCTTCGTCCCCGCGTTTCTTCGCCGGCTCAAATACCGTGGTGTGGTAGGACTCGACATCGCGTACATGGTTTGCCTCGAGGATGTTGTACCGGCGTTCCATTTCCTTTGCCGCCCATTTGAGAGAGAATATTGCTTTCTTCGGATCGGTGATGACTGGGGTGAGCAGGTGCGGGATGCCGTTGTAGGCGGTGAGCTCCACACGCTTCGGGTCAATCATGATGAGTCGCAACTGGTTCGGGCCATTTCGGTAGAGGAGGGAAGTAATGAGCGCGTGGATGGCAACCGACTTTCCGGAGCCGGTAGCACCCGCGACGAGTCCGTGCGGCATCTTCGCGATGTTGGCGTAGTGGGGCGTGCCGGTGATGTCGCGACCGAGTGCGGCGAGGAGGGGTTTCGTGCTCTCTGACCACTGTGGTGAAGTGAGGAGCCCGCCGAGGCCGACCATCGCTTTCACGGAGTTCGGCACTTCGATGCCGACGAGCGATTTCCCTGGTATAGGTGCTTCGATGCGTACCGGGTGTGCCGCAAGAGCAAGCTCGAGGTTGTTTGCGAGCGAGACAATCTTGGAGAGACGGACACCCTCGGCCGGCTTCACGGCATAGCGAGTGACCGTCGGCCCGACTGATACTTCGTCCATCTCGAGGTTGATGCCGAAGTTCTGGAAGGTGCGCTTGATGATGTTTGCATTCGCTTTTATATCGCCGACGCCCGGCTTGCCCTTATCGGCTCCGAGGATTGAAAGGGGAGGGGGGTTGTACTCTGCGTCAAAGTTGGCGATGCCGCCACCGCTCGTGTTCCCTCCGTGGTTAAAGACGGTCACGACGGGCTCGTGTTCTTGGGCCGTGCCGGGAACTTCGTCCTCATAGTCTTCACCTTCTTCTTCGTAGTCAGTTTCGGGTACACCGACGACATCCTCAAACTCCTCATCTTCATCAAATTCTTCTTCGGCGGTACGAGAGGCACGGATACGCCCCCAAAGAGCCGAAACATTTTCTCCGAGAAGTACCACGAGCGCTTCGATGTCAGTCACAACCGCTATGCCGATTGCGACGACGGCAACGAGGAGGACGAAGGCTCCCCAGAACCCGAAGAAGCCGGACAGGAGTCCTCCGAACCAAGTACCGGCCATGCCGCCGAACTCGGCCCCAGGGAAGAGCCCGGCGAAAGCGAGTACCGATGCTCCGATGAGGAGAGTGCCTGAAGCAGTGAGGGGTTCTATAGAAGGTCTGCCGAAACCGGCATACGTGCCGACGGCGATAAGAGCTATAGGAAGGAGGAATGCACCAATGCCGACGATTGCGTAGCTCGCGACGAAGAGTGTCGCGCCCACTGGTCCTGCCGCTCCGAACATCGCAAGGAAGAGAAGGACGCCTGAGGCAATAAGGACAATCGTCGACGCATAGCGGATGAGCGCATCATACTCTTTCACCTCTTTCCTCTTTGCACGGATTTGTCGCTGGCTACTACTTTTACGGCTCATAGATACACACTATTGTACCATCGTCGCGCCCCGCTTCTACTATCTTCTTATTCGTAGCCCGCGTATCACTTGCATGAGAGGTGGGGCGAGATATACTGTCCTATAACGATATGAGACACGAGCACCAAGATAATGGACACAACACTCAAATCCAGAATGTTGCTCAGAACGGCAAATACTCCCAAAATAATGATTTCGTCCTAGAAAAGAGCATATTTAATAACATTTTTGAAAAGGACATACGTAGAGTATTTATCTACAAAAAGACAGAACGGCTCGCAAAAGCGCTCCACCTCATCGCGCCTGCTTTCGCCGAGTCGGCATCGCTTCGGAACCGTATCGACGCAATCGCGATTGGACTCGTTGATGCGGCCGTGCTCGCTCCAGGCGTCGCGCGCACTGCGCTTTCTCGCGAACTCCTCGCCCTCTCAAGCGTGCTCGGGATTGCGCGCACGGGCGGACTGCTCTCAGCTATGAACGCCGAGCTTATTTCCCGTGAAGCCCATGTATTGCTTCAGGAAGTCGCCGCGTATGAAGAACCGCGACTGTTCCTCGACGATGCGCCGACACTCTCGGGAATCGCAAAGACTGCCCAGAGGAAAGACGCTCAGCACACAGTGAATACTGTGCCGACGAAACACACTGCGCCGCACCGAGTCGCTCCGAAAACAGTCAGTGTTCATAAAAGACAAATAAAGGACAATACGACAGAGCCAACCAGCCATATAAAGGACAGAAGGGAAGCGGTGATGTCTGTTATACGGGGCAAGGGGAGCGTCAGCATCAAGGACATCTCGACACTCATCCGGGGTGTTTCAGAGAAAACCATACAGCGTGAGCTCATGGCGCTCATAGAATCGGGCATAGTGCTGAAGCAGGGCGAGCGGCGCTGGAGCGTCTACTCGCTCGCGTAACCAAACGGGAGAAACTCTCGTTTACTCATATATAAAGGAGTGCTTTGACTCGGGAGGCTGTTTTTGCTAGTATAGCTCTGTGGTAGCGACTAGGGCATAGGGGTGACAAAAGGACCGGAAACGGTCTCTTTTACATTGCTTATTTCTGGTTGTTATCCACACATCAGCACTTAGGAACGGTTGTATTCGCTATATACTGGAGCGTAGTCCTTGCGGGGACTCTTCCGTTCCCGAAGGGCGTACTTTGATAACTGAATAGTTTAGCGAAAGCTAAACATCAACTCTTGCCAACTAACCCATGGCGCACTGGTCGACACGGTGCGCTGTGGGATAGTGTGAAAGTGCGTATGTGCTCTATGTGTGCGACTAACAAAACAAGGAGTGTCCTCACGACTATGTTTTGTGAAGTACTCTTGTGGTACAACTCTCAACTTGATTAACATGTGCTCTTAAAATAATTAACAATTGTTATGACTACGGTAACTACAAAAGCGATGGCGAAAGTCGCGGCAGTAGCGACCGGACTCGCGATGGCGACGTCAATGCTCTCTCTTGCTCCTATAGCGCATGCAGCAGCATTGTCGAGCGCGCAGGTCCAGTCGATTCTCTCGCTCCTCTCGTCGTTCGGTGCTGACGCATCGACGATCGCAAACGTTCAGGCTTCCCTCACGGGCGGCACACCGACTTCTACACCTTCGACTCCGGCGGCATCTTGCTCGTTCACACGAGACTTGACTGTCGGTTCGACTGGCGCAGATGTGACGGCACTTCAGAACGCCCTCAAGACGAGCGGCTACATGTCAGCAAATGCAACAGGCTACTTCGGTGCCCTCACGCAGGCTGGCGTTGTCGCTTGGCAGAAGGCTACGGGTGTCACCCCTGCAGCTGGCTACTTCGGTCCTAAGAGCCGCGCCGCATTCTGCGGTTCGACTACGACACCGACAACACCAACTACACCAGGCACGACGGTAACGGGCAATGGCCTCAAGGTCATGCTCTCACCAACTTCGCCGAATGGTACGGTCCTCGTCCAGAACCAGGCTGTTGGTAATCTTGGAGACTTCGTCTTCTCGAACCCGACTTCCGCTCCGGTGAACGTCACCGCCCTTTCGTTCAAGCGCATCGGCGTCTCGAACGACTCGACTTTGACAAACGTCTACCTCTACAACGCAGGTATGCGCATCACTGACTCGGCAGGCCTCTCGGCTTCGGCGTTCTCGTACAGCGCACCTACGGGTATCTTCACGGTACCGGCAGGCGGCATGTACACCGTCTCGGTCCGATCTGACATCGCGAACACGACGTCAGGTCAGCAGGTCGGTGTGAGCCTCGTCTCGGTCACCAGCTCGGGTACACTCGACTCTTCAGTCGTCTTCCCGATTAACTCTGGTTACCAGACGATCTCGGCGGCGTCTCTCGCAGGTGTTGATTACGGTTCCTCGACAACTCCGTCGGCAACCTCGATCAGCCCGCAGAACGACTTCCCGGTCTGGCAGAACACCGTCTCGGTCTCGACCAACCCGGTCAAGCTCTCATCGATGAAGTTCACGACCCTCGGTTCGATTGACTCGTCCTACCTCACCAACCTCCGCCTCTATGTAGACGGCGTTCAGGTCGGCGCGGCAGTCGCTTCGATGGGCGCAGATCGCTCGATCACTTTTGACCTCACTGCATCTCCGGCGTCTCTTTCGACCCAGAGCCACGTGATCAAGGTGCTCGCAAACATCACCGGTGGCGCAAGCCGCACAGCACAGTTCTCAATCCAGCGCTCTTCGGACGCTATGTTCGTCGACAGCCAGCTTAATCAGCCGGTTACTCCGACCAACAGCGGTTCGACCTTCTCTGCTGTTACGGCAGGCATCATTACGATTAACTCGGTATCGGGCACATCCGGTGTCTCGGTCGCTCTCGCTGCAAACTCCCCGACCTCAAACGTCGCGGTCGGTGCTTCGAGCGTGAAGTGGGGATCGTTCAACATGCTCGCTTCGGGTGAGAACGTAAAGGTCTCTGACCTCTACGTGGTCGCAAGTAGCTCGATTTCCGGCATAGTTGTCGGAGCCGGTGGTCTTAAGAACGGTAAGGTCTTCTTGAACGGTGTTCAGGTCGGCTCGACCAAAGATATCGGTGCAGGGCCAGTACAAGGTGGCGGCACTACGGCCAAGACCGACTTCTCGTTCGGTTCCTCGCTTATCCTCCCTGCAGGCCAGACGGCAGTCGTTGACATCTATGCAGATGCCAAGGACACTGCCAGCACCAACCTCACGACCAGCACTCAGGTATATGTGACTCTCGTCGCAGGTACAAGCAATGGCCAGGGCCAGTCTTCTCTCAACTCGGTGAACGTTCCGGCTTCTAACACGAGTAGCAACACTATTACGGTTACGAGCTCCTCGCTCACTGCGACGAAGTACACTGGTTACGGCAACCAGACGATGATTGCGGGCGCAACCGGCGCAAAGCTCGGTTCGTTCACTCTCTCGACTGGTGCGACGGAAGGTGTGACGGTTAACACCATCAACTTCTCGCTCTCAACTGCAAACGCCGCTTCGATCACGAACCTCATGATCAAGGACGACGCTACGGGTGCAACGCTCGGCTCGGTCATCTCGACCCCGTCGATCAGCAACTCGTACGCGGTCAACCTCGACATCGCGGCTTCCGCATCGAAGACGATCTCTATCTACGCTGACGTCCTCTCGGGTGCCAACGCAGGTACGATCCAGGCTACGATCACTATCTCGACGACAGGTACGGGTATTACCACCGGCATCTCGGCTTCAGCCGCTTCAACAGCGCTCCAGACGATTACGCTCGGTAGCGGTACTCTCACCCCGTCTCGCGCGGCAGGTGATCCGGTATCGAACAACGTCCTCGCCGGCGCAAGCTCGGTCATGGTCGGTCAGTTCAACTTCGCAGGTAGCAACTCGGCGTACACGGTCCAGGATGTCTCCATCCTCGTTCCGAACGGCGCAGCTACCTCCGTCACGAACGTGACCCTCAAGTACAAGGACGCTAACGGTGCTCAGCAGACGGTTACTAAGCCGCTCGCGGTCACTGCAGAGCACGCATTTGCAACGGCGACCTTCACCGGTCTCACGTTCTACGTGCCTCTCAACGACTCGGCTAACCTCGATGTGTACGTCGGTACTCCGACTGTCGCTTCGGGTGCAACCTCTGGCGCGGCGGTTACCGTCACGCTTGATACTGGCGCAACATCAGGATCCTTCAAGGCCATCAACGGCGCAGGTTCCTCGTCAACCCAGATCAACAGTGGTACGAACATCGCCGGTGGCGGTACGTTCTACGTCCGCAAGTCGATCCCGACCTTCGCAATGCTCTCGACTGGTGTCACCGTTCCTTCGACTGGCACGCCGATCTACAAGTTCAGCGTCACTGCTGATCCTGCCGGCGCTATCGAATGGACGAAGCTTGTCTTCAACATTGCAACGTCTGGTACGACTGCAACGAACGTGACGAACGTCTACCTCTCGGATGATGCTTCGGGCAACAACCTCCTCGACAACACCACCTCGTCTGCTTCGACGACAGCTACGACCATCACGGTCGACCTGACGCAGAACAGCACGGCGGCTACGTACGCGCAGGTTGCGGCTGGTGCAACCAAGACCTACAACCTCTACGGTACGGTCGCTGGCTTCACCACCGGCTCGACGATCACGATCTCGCTCGCATCTGATGCGGCAACGGTCGCGAACGGCGCAGCATCTGCTTCGGGTAACACCAGCTGGTCTGATCGTTCGGCAGCTAGCCACACGATCAGCACGACTGACTGGACCAACGGTTACCTCCTCAAGAACTTCACCAGCAACGCCACGACTTACTCCAAGTAATCTCGTAGCAACTAGTGAACTCTTGAGCGAAAGCTCCAGCTAGGGAATTGGCCTAGCAAAAGAAAAGAACCCCGCAAGGGGTTCTTTTCTTTTAAAAACCACCCGTAAGGGTGGTTTTTTCGTATCTTTTCCCAAGGAGGATGATTTTCTCGTGTATGGTATCCTTTCCTCATATGCAGATTTCAAACACACAATGGGTTGGGGTAGTGGCCGGGGTTGCCGCGGCGTTGCTTGTGACCGGTATCATCTGGTTCATTCCTACAAAAGTGGAAGCACCGTCGTCGACGAGCACGTCGACTCCCCCCGTTTCGGCTACTTCTACCGCACCAGGCACCCCGGCAAAAGTCATCTACACCGGACCGTTCCCTGTTAACTCGGGCGAGACTATCAGTTCGTGGACTTTCAAGGGCTCATACGCTGACAGCGATATTCTCATTGCACAAGCAAAGAAGGACATCGCGTTTCTCACCGATCTTCTCGGGAAAGGGAAGTATGACGACTATGACCTCTACAACGGTCGAGCAAATGACTACACCTATCTCGGAGACGGTACGGCGGCCTATAAGGACTACGACCGAGCCATACAGATACACCCTGAAAAGGGTATTGCGTACGTGAACCTCGCGAACCTCATGGTGGAGCTCCGTGCTTACCGGACTGCCGCCGATGCCTATGCGAGAGCGGTCGCAGTCGAGCCCGGGATGCTTCAGTATCATGTGCAGAGACTCACCTACCTCACGGGGCAGTTTCCCACAGATAACGCGCGTATCCTTGAAGCGCTCACTGCCGTATCGAAGCAGTTCGGCGACACTTCCGACATCCTCTCGATAGAGGCACAGTGGCTTGCTGGGCAGAAGCGCTACGCTGACGCTATAAAGGCGTGGCAGACAGTGAAGATGCTCTCGCCGGCAAACCGCGCCGCCGCTATTGACGCCGAAATCGCACGCCTCCAAGCGAAGCAATGATTAATCTTATACACCGTATTGAGCGCGCGTACCCTTGGCTTCTCATCGCACCGGTCATCTTGCCGGTTGTGGTCTGGAGCGGGCTCATCTATCCGTACCTCATTCCGAAGACACTCCTCTTCTATACCCTCGCTCTACTTTCGGTAGGTGTATTCGTTGTCCTCGTCGCACACAGCCGTACTTTCTTCTGGTCGCGCCTCACACAATGGGAAACCTGGATTCCGGGAGCACTCCTTGTGCTTGCCTATGGCACAAGCCTCATCGGAGTCGATTTCTACCGAAGTTTCTGGAGTCTCTTTGTGCGTGGTGACGGGCTCCTCATGCTCACCGGGGTGGTTGCGAGCTTCTATTTGATCACTCTTTCTGCTGAACGGACATTCTTCACCCGGCTTCTCTATGCGGCGTCTGGGGTGGGAAGTTTCGTAGCAGTCTACGGCATTGGTGAGTGGCTCGTCGAGAGAGGGCGCATCGGAGGTCTCTTGGGGAACGCCGCTTTCTTTGCCGGGTATCTCGGCATCACCTTCTTCGCGACACTTGTCGCATCGAGAATGCTCTCGGGGCATTGGAAGAGAATTGCACTCATCGGAGCGGCTCTCCAAGTAGTTGCTATCACGCTCTCAGCGACCCGCGGTACGATGCTCGCGCTCGGTGTCGCAGGTTTCGTTGCACTCGTACATCTGGCTACGCGTTCAAAAGGGAAGAGCCGCACCTGGTCGGCGTGGTTGCTCGTCGCGCTCGTTGCCATCGGCGAACTCTTCTTCACCTTCCGTACTGAGATAGCGAAAGTGCCGTTCACGCCTATCGCGCGCATCGCCTCAGTCTCGCTCACTGAAGGCGATGTCGCGAGCCGCCTTTTCATATGGAAGAACATGATGGGGGAGATACAGAAGAGTCCTTGGGTAGGAGTAGGAGGGGAGCATGTCGATATATTGTTCAACCGATTCTATGATCCGACGCAGATCTACGAACAATGGTTCGATCGCTCGCACAATGCGTTCGTCGACTACACAGTACAATATGGTATCGGAGGACTCCTGCTCTATCTGGCACTTATCGCGTCGTTTATCACCGCCGCAGGGCGCTATGCGCGTCACGCTGACCGACCAACTGCCGGACTCTTTGTGCTCCTTGCAATCACCTACGCCGTCCAGAACGTCTTCGTATTCGATACAGTGTCTTCGTTCTGGCTTCTGCTCGCGCTCCTTGCGGCGTTCACCGCACTGTCTCTGAAAGAGAGTCCTCGCGAAACGCTTGTTCTCCCTACGTGGGCTCGTCCTGTATCGTGGATAGTCGCTCTCGTGCTTGTGGCCTCTATCATGCAAGTATCGGTGCGTCCGCTCGTGGCGGCCTATGACCTCGCACATGCCTACACCTATCAGCTCGTCGACGTATCGAAAGAAGTTGAGTATCTCTCTCGCGGCTTCGCTCTTGAGACCTATGGCGATGTCGAGTACGGCTACACGGCATACGATATGTACGCACATACACAGGCCTCTCAGCTTTCCGGACAAAAGCGAGTTGATGCGTATGAGATAGCGCGTTCCATTCTCACAACCAATTTCAACCGGTATCCCTATGATGCGCGCACCGCACTCTATCTCGCTCACGTGCTCTCGCTTGTTCCTCCAGGAGTAGAGGCGAATCAAGAGCTTCTTGGTTCTGCTCTTGAGCGTGCGATACGACTATCCCCGAAGCGCGCCCAGCCGTGGTATATCCTGACGAATCTCTCGATTAGCGGAGCCAATACGTATCCTCCGCTCTCAAAGGAGCGCATCACGGGCTACACGGCCGCTCGCGACCTCTTGTCTCGCTATATCACTTTCGTGCCGACTCTCGCTGAGCCGTACTTTGTGCTCGCTCAGCTCCTCTATGCTTCTGGCGACAAAGACGGGGCCCGAGCGGCCGCAGAGAAAGGGAAGAAGTCGTATGTGGGAACCCTCGAATCCGCGACACGCGCGGCAGGGTATTACGAGACGGTGGTTGACCTCCCAAACGCGGCATTCTTCCTGAGTGAGGTAGTGCGGATTGATCCGACAAACACTGCCGCGCTCGGCGACCTCGAGAAAATACGAGCCTATGAACGATCCCAGAAATAAAGAAAGCACGATTGCGCGCGAGCGGCGGGCCCTCCCGTTTTTCGTCGAGTTCGTGAAGTTTTCTACCGGCTTCGCGGTCATCATTATGACGGCACTCCTTGCGCTCCACGCCGCGAGCGCCGCGATGCCCTAACGTGTACATTTCTACCGTGTTCTGGTAGAGTGCACGAGTACGAACCGAAGACAGTGGGCGCCGATTTTGTCCAAGAAGCTCTATGATTGGATACAAAATCGAGTGTGCCGGAGTTTCTGAACTCCGGCGCCTCGAAAAATCAGCATAAATCCTGCCGAGGCGAGACCTCCCGAATCATTCGGGATAACCGGTCGAACTCTCCTTTATTTCGTTCGTACGAAAAAATCGTATGGCAATATCAAAAGACAAGAAGCGCGAAATCGTCGCGAAACTTACCGACGCGTTCAAGGGTGCGTCGTCTGTGGCGTTTGTGGGCTTCACGAAGCTGACCGTCAAGGATTCTTCCAAGATGCGCACACAACTCGCAGACGCGGGCGTACAGCTCTACGTCGCCAAGAAGACGCTTATCCGAAAGGCACTTGAGAGTCAGGGCTACAAGGGCACACTGCCTGAGCTCCCTGGCGAAGTCGCTGTCGCATGGACCGCGGGCGATGTCACTGCACCGACGCGCGGCGTGCATGAGTTCGGGAAGAAACTGAAGGGGATGCTCACGCTCCTCGGCGGTGTCTTCGAGAACACATTCATCAACGCAGCAGAGGCGACAGCCATCGCGACCATTCCGCCGGTACCGGTACTTCGCGGCATGTTCGTGAACGTCATCAACAGTCCTATTCAGGGTCTGGTGATCGCACTCGATAAGATTCGTGAGAAGAAAGCAGTTTAAATCTTTAATCTAATTACTATGGATGAAATGAACCCAGAAGTTGCCGCAACTCCGGTTGCAGAGACAGCCGCCCCGGTAGTCGAAGAGACTGTCGAGGTTCCGGCAAAGTTCAAGAAACTTGTTGAGGAAATCGAAAAGATGACCGTCCTCGAGCTTTCTGAACTCGTGAAGGTATTTGAGAAGAAGTTCGGCGTGAGCGCCGCGGCAGTCGCAGTCGCAGGCCCTGCGGCCGCAGGCGCTGTCGAAGAGGAAGGAAAGTCGACTGCAGATGTCGAGCTTACCGACTCCGGTGCTACGAAGATCGCCGTCATTAAGGTCGTGAAGGAGGCTCTCTCCCTCGGCCTCAAGGAAGCGAAGGACCTCGTCGACGCCGCTCCTTCGATGCTGAAGACAGGCATGAAGAAGGAAGACGCCGCTGAGCTCGCCAAGAAGCTTACGGATGCCGGAGCTAAGGTGACTTTGAAGTAATCTTCAAACTGTATCTGGCCCCAAAACACCCCGCCGTCAATGACGGCGGGGTGTTTTGCTTTTCATCCACGAAAAACCTCCACGCCCCGTGAGATTTGGCGTGTCGTCACTGGCCATGTGTGCAGAGAAAGCACCATAAAACAAGGGTATGTCTACGTTCGTGCATAGGAATATCTCATGGGGTACACTACCGGCATCCATGGAACCCCTCGCAAAGATCTTCGGCTCGCCGGCCCGTCTCAAGATGATCCGGCTTTTTATGTTCAATCAGCATGCCGGCTTCACGCTCGCCGAGATTGCCACTCGTGCGAAGATTACCCCCGATGCCGCCCGGCGCGAACTCGTCGACCTCCTCTCCGCAGGCCTTCTGCGCAAGAAGGGAGCTCGAGCGGCCGCGCGCTACCAGGTGAACCCGCGCTTCGAACACCTCGAAGCCCTCGACGGATTCATCCGCGAGACGACGAGTGTCCGCCCTCAGGACATACTCTCAGCGCTCCGCCGCGCGGGCTCGCTCCGGCTCGTCGTCCTTTCCGGCTTTTTCACCGGCATGATTGAGCCCCAGATAGATTTGCTTGTGGTGGGTGACAATCTCGAAGAGCGCTCTCTTGCGAGCGCAGTCCGTTCTCTCGAAGCTGAGCTTGGTCGAGAGATTCGCTATGCCTCATTCGCGACCGCAGACTTCCGCTACCGTCTCGGGGTCTACGATCGTCTCTTGCGGGATATATTTGACTATCCACACCGCGTACTTATCGACAAGATAGGGCTCTAGAAATGCTATACTTTCAGGTAGACACTCGCATGAAAAGACGCGGGTCATTAGCCATATAAACAACGTATTATCTAACATGGTGTTAACTACATGGGCAGATGTGTTGAGTCAGTCGTTTTACAATCTCTTCAATGGGGTGGTCGCATTCGTGCCTAACCTCGTCGTTGCGATAGTCATCTTTATCGTCGGTTGGCTCGTCGGCGTCGGCGTCGGCCGTGTCGTCACACAGATTGTGAGCGCACTCCGTGTCGATCAGGCACTTCGCGCAACTGGCCTCGAGAAGGTTCTTTCCCGCGCTGGGTTTGAGCTCTCTTCGGGTAAGTTCGTCGGAGGTTTGGTGAAGTGGTTCTTCGTTATCGTCTTCTTGGTTGCGGCACTCGACGTGCTTCAGCTCACGACGGTTAACCTCTTCATTAGCGACGTTGTTCTCGGCTACCTCCCGCAGGTGATCGTCTCGGTGCTCATCCTTCTTGTCGCGGCGGTTATCGCAGAAGCGGCGAAGCGTGTCATCGAAGGATCGGCAAAGGCGGCTTCACTCCACTCGGCAGGTTTCCTCGGCAAGGTTGCACAGTATGCAATCTGGGCATTTGCGCTTCTTGCGGCTCTCGCACAGCTGAATGTCGCAACTGCATTCGTGCAGACGCTCTTTACGGGCATCGTCATCGCAGTATCGCTTGCTCTCGGTCTCGCTTTTGGTCTTGGTGGCCAGAAGGCGGCAGAGCGCTACATCGATCGTCTTGGCGAAGAAATCAGATAGTCTCCTTTGTTTTCTAACGAAAAACGCCTCCTTTCTGGGGCGTTTTTCGTTATACACACGGGTTGCATTGCGTGGAGAATTTTCCTTGTATGATACTGATGTTACCCAGCTATCCATTCTCATGAAAAAATACACTTCCGGGGGCTTTCTTTTTGTCATTCTTTTTGTCTTGCTCACGTTTGCGCCTCAAGCTGAAGCGGCAACGACCAGTCTTGCAAATGGTGTTGCCTCAGCATCAGTCACGGCTGTAAAAGATTCCTATACGTACTATTCAGTCACCGTACCCTCAGGGGCAACAAGTCTTACGGTCACCACAACCGGCGGCTCAGGCGATGACGACATCTACGTGAAGCTTGGCTCTCAGCCGGTTTCTACAAATACAGTCTGCTCATGGAATGCAGGTGATGCCACCTGGAGGGGTGCGACTCCCGCAACGAATGAGTCTG